>LGFL01000098.1 GCA_001508855.1 Thermoanaerobacterales bacterium 50_218 | reverse complement strand
AGCGAAAGCAGCGGAACTCTGCTTCAGCAGCTAATGGCAACCGAGGCCATCCTCGCCTGGAATGGGCTGGCCATTCAGGCCCAGGTCGCTGGAATGATCACCGGAACCGACCTCGGCATCCTCCCCTACCTGGTTGCCCGTCTCCTGCAAGTACCGATCACCGTCTCCCTGACTTACCTCGTTTTCGCACAACCATGGCAGAAAGTCTCTCATCTTGAACATCCAGGCGGCGGGCTACTGCTGGTGGCAGTCATCTGTTCAGGGATCGGTTTCTGCTGGCTCCTCTCCAGGTTTTTCTGGAAAATCCTGCCGGCTACCTTCAGGAAAATCATCATCATCAGATAGCCTACTTCATCTTTTCCAGTTCTCCCCTCGCCTTCTGGACGACAGAAAGGCTCTTCTCCAGGTTTTCCTCTAACTTGCGCAAGATTTCGTCAGCGTACTCGGTGGCACCGAACTTGATTTCCCGGGCAACCTTTTTCGCCTGAGCCACAATTTCTTCGGCAGCAGACTGGGCCTGTTTGACGATCTCGCTTTCAGAAGCGATCCGCTCTGCCTCCTGGCGCGCCTCCTGCAAGATCTTAGCAGCCTCCTCTTGCGCCTCCTGGATCACCCGCTCCCTCTCCCTGTTCAGGAGCTTCGCCCTGTGGATCTCCTCCGGCAAAATTGACCTGATGCGGTCGAGGAAATCGAGGATCACCTCTTCACTGATGATGATCTTGTCAGTAACCGGAACCCTCCTGCTCCTCTGAACCGTTTCTTCAAAATCGTCAAGGATCCTGAGAATATCCACTCCTCCACCCCCAGAAAAAATCAGGCCCTTCTCCTGGTCTTAGAGAACTTTTCCTTCAGCCGAAGAGCCACCTGTTCAGAGACAAAGTCAGTAACCTCCCCGCCGAGACTGGCGATTTCCTTGACAATGCTCGAACTAAGGTAAGAATACTTGGGATGAGCAACGAGAAACATCGTTTCGGCGTGAGGGTTGAGCTTCCTGTTCATCAGGGCCATCTGGAACTCGGTCTCAAAGTCAGATACTGCTCTCAAACCGCGAACGATCACACTGGCGTTCTGCTGGCGAACGAAGTCACTGAGCAATCCCCGAAAGCACTTGACCTCCACGTTGGGTAAATGAGCACACTCCTGGGCGATCATCTCCATCCTTTCTTCCATCGAAAAAAGAGGGCGCTTATCTGGGTTAACGCAGACGGCCACGATCACTCTGTCAAAGATCTGAGCCGCTCTCTCGATGATATCCAGATGCCCGTATGTAATCGGGTCAAAACTACCTGGGTAGACAGCGATTCTCATAGAAGCCCCCTTCCTCAAGAAGCATTTGGCTCACAACTGGCTCAATCTTTGTCTCTGGCAAAAAAACGCAGAACACTGTTTCCATATCTCTCCTCCCGGAACGGCTGGAATTTGAAGTCACTCTTTTCCCGGGAAGCAGTCCTGGTGATGGCGATTCCCCCGGGAGCGAGAAGCCCCAACTGAAAAATGGCTTCCAACACAGGTTCTGCCAGCCGCTGCCTGAAGGGAGGATCAACAAAAACCAGGTCAAACTGCCACCCGTGCTTTTTCAACAAAGGAAGGATTTTGAAAACATCACCCTGATAGACCACACCTTTTTCCTTAAAACCGGTGATCTTTAGGTTCTCCTTAATTAGAGAAACGTTTTGGGCGTCTACCTCCACGAACACAACTTTTGCCGCTCCTCGGCTTAAGGCTTCGATTCCGATGCTCCCGGTTCCTGCAAAAAGGTCGAGGAAGACGCAGTCCACCACACTGGGACCGAGAATGTTAAACAGAGCCTCTCTGACGAAGCCGGTGGCGGGTCTGAGGTCTTTTGCTTTCCTCGATTTGAGCCTTTTCCCCTTCGCAGTTCCAGCGATTACGCGTAACCCAGACATGGGACCAGATATCTTCCCCTTAATAAAAAAAATTACCTCAACAAAAAAATTCTTTGAAAATTATAACACAAAACTTTCAACTTATGTAAAGCTTCCGATTTTACAGGCTTTTTTCGCTCTCTCTGCAAATGTTTGCAAACACTGCTTAACCGCCCTGACCGCATCCCTCTGCATGTCCGGAAGGACTCTTCCCCCTCTTGCAATTATATATCGCTCACCACCTTGAGAAAGACCTCGACGAGGTGAGGGTCGAACTGGGTTCCCGCATTCCTCCTGATCTCCTCCACCGCCTCTTCCCGGGAAACAGCCCTCCTGTAAGGCCTCCCAGCAGTCATCACCTCATAGGCATCAGCAATGGCTAAGATCCGGGAAAGCAGAGGGATCTCCTCTCCCTTAAGCCCCTGCGGATACCCCTTCCCATCCCAGCGCTCGTGATGATGAAGGATCGCCTCAGCTATAGGCGCCAACTCGTACGAAGACTGGGCAATCCGGTAGCCCGCTTCCACATGTCTTTTTACGATTTTCCACTCTTCAGGAGTCAGCGGCCCCTCCTTGTTGAGGATCTCCCTGGGAACGGTGATCATTCCAATATCGTGAAGCCGAGCAAGGAGTTCCAGTTCTTCTATTTCTTTTTCCGAAAGACCAATTGCTTCTGCAATTTTTCTGGAAATTTCTTTGATGCGCTCTACATGTTTTTTCGTTTCCTGGGCAATCTCCCACAAGGTCTGTTCAAGCGAAGAAATGATGGCGTGTCGTTGGCTTTTCCCTTCAAAAAGCTTTCTCCGGTACATCCAGTTTTCCGCAGATTTGACAATCTCGCAAATGTTTTCGTCCGCTTTTTCCTTTGTGGCATAGCCCAGGCTGATGCTCGGCTTTATTGGTTCTGCCGGAGCATCTTGGAAAGCAGCAATTCGTTTGGTGATTTTTTTCGCTTCTTCCTGGGAGGTCTGGGGAAGAAGAACAATAAATTCGTCTCCACCCCAGCGGGCGACAATGTCCTCTTTACGGCAGCAGCTTTTGATGATCTCAGCCGCTTTCCTGAGCAATTCATCCCCCACGTGGTGGCCAAAGGCGTCATTCACCAGCTTCAAGCCGTTGAGGTCACCGAT
>LGFL01000097.1 GCA_001508855.1 Thermoanaerobacterales bacterium 50_218 | reverse complement strand
CCTGGCAAAAGAGGTTGTTGCTGTTGCCGTGAACATTGCCTTGAATCTGATTTTGGTCCGTTACCCTGCCCACGGTGGACTCGCCCTGGCTACTTCTCTGGCAGCCCTTGTCGGTTGCCTGCTGCTCTTGTATTTGCTGCGGCGGCGTTTGGGTCACATCGGGGGATGGGGGCTTTTGCGGAAGGTTGGCAAAGTGACCCTGGCCGCTCTGGTGAGTGGCTTGGCCGTTTTCTCGGCGAACGGGAGCCTCTCTTCTTTCGGCTGCTGGGCCTCCTTTGAGGGGTTTGTCTTGAGATGTTTAGGCGGTGGTGGGCTGGCCGTGTTTGTAATGCTGGGTTTGCGCCTCGTTCTCTTGTTTGGGTTGGGTGCTGTGGTTTATGCTTTGCTATGCCGGGCTTTGCGGGTGAGGGAGATGGCTTACGCCCTCAACCTCCTCCGCCGCCTGAAAGCGTATGTAGCAAGGTAACTCTTCATATTTTACAATGTGCTCGAAGGCGAGATTTGGCTGAAACAGAAGTAGATTACATTGTGGCAGAGTTCAAGAAAGCGCTTGCCCTTGCTCGGCACAGCGGAGGGGCGGTTCCCGCGCTCCATGGTTAATTTTGACTCTCTGTGAGGCGTTTTTCTGGTAAGCTGTTGTCGTGACCAGTTGCTGGGTTTATAATGGCTTTGGGAAAAAACTATTATGGGGGTTGGAACGGTGAACCAAAGAATCCTGAAAATACCGTATCCAGAGGATCTACCGGAAGCGTTGGGCGAGACGCCCGAGGAGTTTGAGCAGAAACTTAGATTCCTGGTGGCTGCCAAGCTCTATGAGATGGGCCGTATTTCTTCAGGTCGGGCGGCGGAATTAGCTGGAATGGAGCGTGTCGAATTTCTAAATAACCTGGGCCGCTACCGCATCTCGGTGTTCAATTATCCACTGGAGGAGTTGGAACGCGAGATCCGGGAAGCCCAGGCACGGGCAGGGAAGACTCGTTGAGGGTTATTTGCAACACCAGCCCGTTGATTCTGCTCGCTAAAATCAACCGGCTCGATCTTTTGGCCCAGCTTTACAGTGAGGTGATCATTCCAGTCTCAGTCCTAAAGGAGATGGAAGCAAAGCCGGGCGAGGAGGTAAAACAGATTCAGGCTTTGCTGCAGAGCCAAAAATTTCAACTCCGAAAGGCTTCCCAGCGGGCTTTAAACGAGCTTCCACCAGATTTAGGGGTTGGCGAGCAGGAGGCGATTGCTCTTGCTTTGGAAATAGAGGCTGACCTTGTGATACTTGATGATTACTTGGGGCGACGTGTTGCCCATGAGAGAGGCCTGCCACTAACTGGGACGATTGGAGTCCTGATTGAGGCTCGGGAGCGGGGTATGATTTCCTCGGTGCGTCGTGAGTTGGATCGTCTTATTGAGGCTGGTATGTGGATCGACGAGGTGTTCTACCATCGAATTTTAAAGGAGTTCGGCGAATGAGTAGGACGCAGTATTGAACTCCACAAATGTGAGGGATCTAAAAATGAATTTCTAGGAGGTTTTTCCGCCAGGTTTTTTGTTGCGTTCTACTTTTCGGTGACTTTTTTGTTGGAGATGTGCAGGGGATTTATATCGGGCATCTGTCTTGGCAACAAAGCAGCTTGATTCCATAAGGTGGCATCCGCCTGGTGTGTTTCATGGTTCACGGTGGTCTGGTTCTGGCCACATCTGTGGCAGCACTTCTTCGCTGTCTGCTGCTTTTGTATTTGCTCCGGAAGCGCCTGGGTCACATCGGAGGATGGGGGCTTCTGCGGGAGGCTGGCAAGGTGGGCGCTCCCCTGGTTATGAAAAATAAGCATATAGGGATTCATATATTAGTTGAGGGGGGTTTGTGGATGCAGGAAATTTCTCCTGGTATTGTGGTGGACCCGGAAATTAAGGGTGGTAAGCCGGTCATTAAAGGTACACGGGTTCCAGTTGATTTGCTTCTGGGAAAACTTGCAGGTGGAGCTACTTATGAGGAAGTAATGGAAGAATATGAGTTGACTCGTGACCAAATCTATGCTGCCTTACGTTTTGCAGCCACAGTTTCTACTCCGATTACCTGCAACACTACCGGTAGAGACCTTGAATGAAATCTTAGTTAAGGCGATTTGTAATCTTTCTCCAGAAGAAATGCGGGGTAGTATTATCGTAATAGACCAGCACAAGATAAGAATTCGGCGAAAAATTATGTAGTTGTTTACTTTCATTGATAGAATAGCACTGGGTAGGAGAGAGAAGGGCTCTTATCTGTATTCAGGATTACGTTGTTTCAAGGAATAACGCAGAAATTTTTGCGAATCAGAATTAATAGCGGTTTGGAAGATATAATGGCAGGAAGTAATGTCTTTATCGATACCAGTGCCTTCATTGCCCTGGCCTCTCGGAGAGATCAACTGCACAGCAGGGCTGTTGCCATCTATCAAGAGTTGTTGCAGCAGGGGGTTAGAACAGCACCCCCAGATCCGGGATGTTTTCACTTTTGATACCCATTTCTACCTGACGCAGCGAAATGTGCTTCTTTAAGACTACTACATCCCAGAGCAGGTGCTGCGTAAAACACAATATATAATGCTGGCTCACCAGCTCAGAATTGTTAGTTGGTCAAACGGATAGTGAGCAAGATTCCGCGTAACGAGGGTGAGGTTCCGAGATATAGCGATGGCAGCGTTGACCACATCTGCTACAGACAATGTGTAGCCTTTGGCCAGCCAGTCTCTGCGGAGTTTCCCAGCTAAAGCAGCCTCTTTATAAGTTGGTGTGGCATAATAGTATAGTTCCTCGAGCATGTTTTGGGCCTCAGCTTGCCTATTTTCTGGAATCCCGGTCAAAAATTCAATTACTGTAACACTGGATACAAACAGTTCTTCCGAATTAATGTCATGCAATAGTTTTTCCGCCCTTTGCCGCCACTGGTTGCGCTTGCTACGATTTAAATCGATTAAGAAGTCGGTATCAAGCAAGGCTCCACGGATTGCTCTTTTGAGCATTTTAATCATCCGCCCTTACATCCTTTTC
>LGFL01000096.1 GCA_001508855.1 Thermoanaerobacterales bacterium 50_218 | reverse complement strand
AAGTCACAAGTCAACTCACATTCCTCCATTACTTCCTCATAAGTAGCTCCACCTGCAAGTTTTCCCAGAAACAAATCAACTCGCCCAAACCCCAGGAGCTTGCTCAACACCGTGACCACCATCACCACTGCCGCAGCCCGGGCTACGGTCTGCCTCTCATGACCCGTTTTCCGCATCAAAAACCTTCTCCTATCCCTTAACTCTAACCTTGCTTATCGCAAACATAGAAGGAAAAATAGTTCAATCCGTACTTATTCCAACATCACATATTACGGGTGACCGCCCGCTTCAACGCTTCGACAATATACTCCACCTCGTCAAGACGGAGGTTGTTATGAAAAGGAAGGGCAATTGTTCTCCTGGCAACATTCTCGGTTACCAGCAGTTCCCCACCCCGGAAACCAAACCTTTCCCTGATGTAAGGCTGGAGGTGGATCGGAGAAAAATAGGCGCGGCAGGGAACTCCCTGCTCTTCCAAAGCGCGCATCACACCATCCCGGTCAACACCTTCAGCCAGAGTAACGACGTAGACGAACCAACTCATCCGCACGTAAGGCTTCACCACCGGCGGCCGCACCCAGTCCAGGCCTTCCAGTCGCTCTGTATACCACCGGGCCACCTGTTCCCTCTTCGCCAGAAATTTTTCGATCCGCTTCAACTGCGAAACTCCCAGTGCTGCCGACATCTCGTCGATCCGGTAATTGTAGCCCAGCCGTTCGTGCTCGAGCCAGGCGCCCATCTCGCCGCGCCCCTGGTTGCGCATACTCCGGCAGAGCCTGGCGACCTCATCTTCGTCGGTGACGATGACCCCGCCCTCTCCTGTTGTGATCTGCTTGTTGGGATAGAATGCAAAGGCAGCAGCATCTCCGAACCGCCCCACTTTCTTCCCCTTGTACTCGGCGCCTATAGCCTCGCAGGAGTCGTCGATCACCTTCAGGCCGTGCCTCCTGGCGATCTCCAGGATGGCATCCCATTCCGCCGGGTGGCCGAAGACATCGACCGCCATGATCGCCTTCGTCCGCGGGGTGATCCTCTTCTCCAGACCTTGAGGGTCGATGTTGTAAGTCTCGGGCTCGATGTCCACGAAAACAGGAACAGCCCCTTCGTAGAGGAGGGCGTTGACCGTGGCCGCAAATGTAAAAGAAGGGACAAGTACCTCATCACCATGCCCGATCCCCAGAGCCCGCACGATCAGATGAAGTGCGGCGGTCCCCGAACTCACCGCCACAGCGTGCCTAACTCCGACGTATTCAGCAATCAGCCTCTCAAACTCTTCCGCCTTCGGCCCCAGAGCCAGCCTCCCGCTCCGCAGCACCTCAACCACCGCCTGAATGTCGCTCTCATCGATCTCCGGCGCCGCCAAAGCAATTCGCCGCATCACCGATCCCCTCTCATAAAAACTACTCCAGCCGCCGCGACACGCGGGCTGGAACACCAACTGCAACGACTCCATCTGGAATATCGGAGACAACTGTGCTTCCAGCACCCACAACAGACCAACTCCCTATCTGGCAACCAGGAATCACCACAGCGCCGGCACCTATATGCGTCCCTGCACCAAGGCGAACCCCGCCGCAGAGCACCGCGCCGGGTGAAATGTGCACAAAATCCCCCAGAAAACAGTCATGATCAACTGAACAAGAGGTGTTGAGGATGGCGTGCCTTCCAATCTGAGCACCGGCGTTCACAGCAACATGAGGCATCACCACAGTCCCTTCGCCAATTTGAGCAGTCTCAGAAATTACTGCAGAAGGATGAATCACTGTCGCAAACCGGACACAACCAGAAATCTCGGCAACCAGTTCGCGTCTCCGACGATTATCGCCAACAGCGACAACCGCCAAAACACCCTGGTCAGCTTTTCTTGGCAGTTCGGCAATCGTTCCTAATAAGGGATATTTCTGCAATGGGCTAGACTTCACAAAATCATCGAAAAACCCCAGAACCTCGTAGCCTGCTGCTGCAGCTACTTCTGCAACCACCTTTCCGTGACCCCCGGCACCGATGACCACGAGTTGCTTTTCATTCACTTGACTCTCCCCTACCATTCAAAAAGCAGGTTTAGAACCCGAATATTCAGCAAAACGATGTAGAAGGGCAAAAACATACTATCAGCGAGGTACTTCTCTTCGGCCTTCAAACACCGGCATAGTGGCATGGCCTGAGGCGCTAATGCCTTCTCTCTTGAGAACCTTCCAGATCGTAAGCAGGATTATCTTCACGTCGAGCCAGAGCGACCAGTTGTCCACATACCAGACATCGAGCCTGAACTTCTCCTCCCAGCTAATGGCATTTCTGCCGTTCACCTGAGCCCAGCCCGTGATCCCGGGCTTCACCTCGTGACGCCGCGCCTGCTCCGGGGTGTAGCGGTCAAGGTACTCCATCAAAAGCGGCCTGGGCCCGACGAGGCTCATCTCCCCCCTAAGCACATTGTAAAGCTCCGGTAGCTCGTCGAGGCTGGTGCTCCGGAGCCACTTCCCGAGGCGCGTCAGGCGCTGCTCGTCAGGAAGAGGGTTCCCCTGCTCATCGTAAGCCTCACACATCGTCCGGAACTTGTAGATGACGAAAGGCTTCCCGTGAAGCCCAGGTCTAACCTGCCGAAAGAACACGGGGCCGGGAGAATCCAGCTTCACCAGCAGGGCGATCAAGGCAAAAAGAGGAGAGCACAAAGCAAGCCCCGCAGCAGCCACCAGGATGTCCAAACAACGTTTGATCAAGCCCTCAAAGCTCTTCCCCATGTTTCCCTAAACCTTTTTAAACAGTAATACAGTTCCTCCCAAACCGGATAATTCCTGGTTACTATTCTATCAAGAGAAATCACAACCAGCAAGATAAACCTGCTCTTTAGAGCCACTCCGCAAAAGCGCCCCAGCGCAAAAGATGCATTCCCGCTATGGTTCAGCTTATGGCCTTGCGAAGGTTGCAGAAAAAAAAAGAAAGAGATTACTATTAACCTAAGCAATCTAACCGTCCACACTTATAACGAGCAAATGGCCAAAGAAATTTATGACAAAGTGAAAGATAAATACTATCCCGTACTTGCTGCCCTTGCCGACAAGATGGAGGAAAAAATCCAATGAATTTTGGGCTGCCGGATCAGGTTATCCA
>LGFL01000038.1 GCA_001508855.1 Thermoanaerobacterales bacterium 50_218 | reverse complement strand
CATGGAAACCCCGCAGACCTAATTATACCACCCCTACCCTGACAAATTCACTGACGAGTTTTCCCTGACATTTTCACTGACGCTTGACAGTATTGTTCCTTCACTCTTTAAAAACCTGGATCCTTTCAATTGATTTAGCAGTCCCCATTTCCGGATCCATTTTTAGGATAACCGCATTAAGCTGGATGGGGCCACTTGCAACCTCGAACTTCACTGGCCTGAGGGTCAAAAACTTCTTGAGAACACACTCGAGCTTCACTCCAAGAACGGAATCCCGGGGACCAGTCATTCCCACATCCGTAATGTATGCAGTCCCATTCGGCAAAATCCTCTCATCTGCAGTCTGGATATGAGTGTGTGTTCCGATCACAGCAGTCACCCTGCCATCAAGATACCAACCAAATGAAACCTTCTCTGAGGTCGCTTCAGCATGAAAATCAACAATCACCAGAGGTGTCTCCTGCTTAACCACAGGAAGGATCTGATCCACAGTTCTGAACGGACAATCGAGAGGAGGAAGAAAAACCCGCCCGGAAATGTTGATGATCCCCACTTTCAGACCTTCGTTAACTGGAACCACGACATAGCCACGTCCAGGTGAATCTGGAGGATAATTGGCTGGGCGAATAATTCTCGGATCTTCGTCGATAAAGGAAAAGACCTCTTTTCGATCCCACACATGATTTCCCATCGTCAGGATATCAATTCCTGCCTCATAGAGTTCCTCGGCGATTTCTCCTGTGATTCCTCTACCCCCGGCGGCGTTTTCTCCATTGGCAATGATCAGGTCAGGTTGGTATTTTTCTTTCAACTCAGGAAGGATTTCTCTGACAGCCCTTCTTCCAGGTCTTCCTACGATATCTCCGAGAAACAATACTTGCAAAAACCTTACCCCCTATGCTTTAACTTTTTACTTGCCGAAGACAAATACCCTGCCTTCGTCACGCAAAGCAACAACAAAGGTAGGGCGCCAACTCTTCTTTGAGAAGACTTATCAACAGGTCAACTTCTTTCCTGGTTAGTGTTTGGATATCTCCTCTGAAACTCAATGAGGAATTCCCGCAGTTGTTCCTCGGTTACCGAACTTAACAAATAAAACGAAAACTTGGCTACCTGGTTGCGATGTTCATAGTTTATTTTAGGGAGTCATTTGCTCTTACCTTTATTTCGTCACCAGGATGTCAACTCCTGCTCCCCTACTTTTCCTGTTATTGTCACTACTGGTTCAGCCGGAACCAGAAATGTCAAAAAGAAAAGGGCCATAAAAGAGCCCTTGTATTCAAGACAAGTTTCTATTTAGCATAAGCGATTGTCCGTGTCTCTCGGATCACAACCACCTTAATCTGACCCGGATATTCAAGTTCTTGTTCGATCTTCTTGGCGATTTCGCGGGAGAGTTGAGCTGCCTGGAGGTCGTCAACCTGCTCGGGTTTTACCATGATCCGTATCTCACGACCTGCCTGAATTGCGTATGACTTCTCAACACCTGGAAAAGATTCGGCAATCCTCTCTAACTTCTCCAGCCGCTTCAAATAGGTTTCTAGCGTTTCTCTCCTTGCCCCCGGTCTGGCAGCAGAGATAGCATCTGCTGCCTGAACAAGAACTGCTTCAACGGTCTCCGGTTCTTGGTCTCCATGGTGCGCAAGAATGCAGTGAATCACTTCTGGATCCTCTTTGTATTTTCGGGCAAGCTCCGCCCCAATAGTAACATGGGGTCCTTCAACCTCATGGTCTACTGCCTTCCCAATATCATGCAACAGTCCAGCACGTTTGGCTAACTGGACATCTGCTCCTAGTTCAGCAGCCATGATCCCAGCAAGATAAGCTACCTCAAGTGAGTGCTTGAGAACATTTTGGCCGTAGCTGGTGCGGAACTTCAACCTTCCCAAAAGTTTAATCAGTTCTGGATGGAGGTCTGTAACACCAACCTCGAAAGCTGCGTGTTCTCCTGCCTCCCAGATCTTTTGTTCTACTTCCTTCTGAGCTTTTTCTACCATTTCCTCAATTCGCGCTGGGTGGATTCTCCCATCGGCAATCAATTTTTCAAGAGCAATCCTGGCAATTTCTCGACGTATCGGATCAAACCCTGAAAGGACCACGGCTTCAGGTGTATCATCAATAATTAGATCCACACCTGTCAAAGTCTCAAGAGTTCTGATATTCCTCCCTTCTCTTCCAATGATCCTTCCCTTCATTTCATCGTTCGGGAGAGCAACAACTGAAACTGTTGTCTCAGCAACGATATCAAGAGCACACTTCTGGATTGCTTGAGCAACGATGTCTCGAGCCTTTCTTTCGGCCTCTTCTCGAGCCCTGGCTTCTGCTTCTTTGATCATCAGAGCTGTTTCGTGTTTAATTTCTTCCCTTACAGTTTCCAGCAGTTTATCCCTAGCCTCGTCAGTTGTCATTCCCGAAATCCGCTCCAACTCCTGTGCTTGCTGCCGCACGAGCTCTTCCAATTGAACCCTCATCTGAGTTACTTCCTGCTCTTTTTTGGCAAGGTTTTCTTCCTTCTTCTCAAGGCTTTCGAGTTTTCGGTCAAGAGTTTCTTCTTTCTGGAGCAGGCGGCGTTCCAAACGCTGAAGTTCATTGCGACGTTCCCGGTTTTCCCGCTCAGCCTCAACCCGCATCTGGTGAATTTCTTCTTTTGCCTCGAGAACTGCCTCTCTTTTCCTGGCTTCTGCTTCTTTCTGCGCTTCTTCAATAATCTTCTTTGCAGCTTCCTCGGCAGAAGTAATTTTTGCTTCTGCCAGATATTTTCTCATAAGGTAACCAGCCAAAACTCCGAACAAGAGAGCAACTATAGCAATTATTATTAGAACTGCAGGAGCAAAATTAATCCCTGTCACCCCCTTAAAGAAAGATCTCAAAAATAAAACCGAGTAGAAACTCGGTCTCCAATAGAACCTTCCCCACATTTACTAAAAAATAAAAAGTGTGACCTTCAAGAAAACATCTATTCAGTTAATCTATGGTCAACTGTGGAAGAAGTTCTATTCCCTGTTTCCACTTCCTCTGATTTTATTATTGATTGGTTGTCGTGTCAAGGATTACCCCTCATTCAGTTCCTACATTTCTTCAGCATCAGTTCCCTCACCCTTGACACCTGAACTCATTTTTTCCTGCCTGGCACAGATCATTTCCCGAAGCTTCTGCTCAATCTCAGAAGCTATTTCAGGGTGTTCTTTGAGAAATGCTTTAGCATTTTCCCTTCCTTGACCAAGCCGTTCTTCACCGTAAGAGAACCACGAACCTGACTTGGAGATTACCCCAAAGTCGAGGCCAACATCAAGAATGCTGCCCTCTCGAGAAATTCCTTCTCCATACATAATGTCAAATTCTGCTTGCTTGAAAGGAGGAGCCACCTTGTTCTTGACTACTTTGACACGTGTCCTACTACCTATAACTTCGTTGCCTTGTTTGATGCTATCAACTTTCCTCACTTCCAGCCTCACTGAAGCGTAAAACTTCAGAGCCCTGCCACCAGGTGTCGTTTCCGGGTTGCCAAACATAATTCCTACTTTTTCCCTGATCTGGTTGATAAAAATGGCAGTTGCCTGTGATTTGCTGATTGACCCTGTCAGTTTTCTTAGGGCCTGGGACATTAGCCGCGCCTGGAGTCCAACATGTATGTCACCCATTTCTCCTTCGAGTTCTGCTCTTGGGACAAGTGCGGCAACAGAGTCGATCACAATCACATCAAGCGCACCGCTGCGGACAAGAGTCTCTGCAATCTCAAGAGCCTGTTCACCAGTATCGGGCTGAGACACGAGAAGGTTGTCGATGTCAACCCCTAGTTTCTGAGCATAGTAAGGATCAAGGGCGTGCTCAGCATCAATGAATGCGGCAATTCCTCCTGCCTTCTGGGCCTCAGCAATAATGTGCAGGGCAACTGTAGTTTTCCCTGAAGACTCCGGCCCGTAAATTTCGACTACCCTTCCGCGCGGAACCCCACCAACACCAAGCGCAAGGTCGAGAGCTAAACACCCAGTGGGGATAACTTCCACATTAAAGCGGTCCGGGGTATCCCCCAGGCGCATGATCGAGCCCTTCCCAAAATTCCTCTCGATCTGATTCATCGCCAGTTCCAAAGCTTTGAACTTCTCAGTCATTGTCCTCCCCCATTTTGGAGAAACACATGTTCTCCTGTAATGTTCTTTTAAATTGTAATTCACTTGGGAAAGGTTGTCAAACAAAATCTTACTTTCCCCTGGAGAGAGGATAAAAGTTGAGAGGAGTATATAAGGGACCGGAACGGGATAACTTGCTTTCCATGAGGTAGATCCTTTCAACGAGGAAACTTCCCTGGAGTTCCGAAGGCAGCGTATTCTGCGCCTCTCGAAGGAGGACCTCCAGATTTCCCCGGGACCGAATTCTTCCCAAAGTAATGTGGGGGTGAAACTTCTTTCTATCCCTGGGAAACCCTGCATCAGCACAGATGTCCTCGACTTTTCCTTGAATCTCTTGAAGATAGTCAATGTCCCCGCCAAGCCCTATCCAAAGCACGCGGGGGTTTTCCCTGCTGGGAAACACTCCCCACCCTCCGTAGTCCAGAAGGAAAGCGTTTTCCCTCGTAAACAAACCCGCAAGCAAACAGTCGAGTTTACCCACCTCCGCCTCGGTCAACTCTCCCAGGAACTTTAGGGTAAGGTGGAAATTCTCTTCTTCCACCCACTTAACATCTGCAGGAAGCTTGCGGAGTGGACGGACAAATTCAGAAATTTTGGCTTTCACAGCATCAGGAAGCAATACCGCCACAAAAGTCCTGATTTTCTTCTCTTTACGATTCTTTTTCTTCAATTCGATCAGCCTCGAGCGAATTTATTAAGTAGCGCCGCAAAAAGTCCAAAGCGCTCTTTGCAGCCAGATTTTTTACGGCCAATCTACCCAGACCTGGAAAGAAAAATTTCTTAACAGCAGAAAGGGAAGGTGTAGCCAAACCCACATAAACCGTTCCTACTGGTTTTCCGGGAACAGCTCCGGTAGGCCCAGCGATCCCAGTAGTGGCCAGGCCGATATCAGAGTTTAAGAGTCTCCGGATCCCTCGTGCCATTTCGAGGGCGGTCTCCGGGCTCACTGCTCCTTTACAGGCTAGAGTCTGGTTGCCTACACCCAGCAAAGTTTTCTTTACATCATTGGAATAAGCAACAACTCCTCCCAGAAAGTAGGCAGAACTCCCAGAAACATCGGTGATGTAGCTCCCAATCAATCCCCCTGTACACGATTCAGCCACCCCTACAGTCAAACCCTTTGTTTGAAGAAGCTCTCCGACCTTCCCTGGAAGGGTTTCTTCACCAACACCATAAAGGTCGGGGCCGAGCAGTTGCTGGGCTTTATCCAGGAGTTCGGCAAAAACCGATTGATCGTCAACATTTTCTGGGACCCGCAACACTAGGTGAACCTCTCCCGCCGTAGGGATAAAACTAATTCCAACCCCTGAACTTTCCCATTCTCCCAAAATGCTGCTCAGCCTCTCTTGAACCGTGGACTCCCCAATCCCAAAGACCTTCAAGGTGTAGTTCTTCCAAGCAGGAGGTGAAAAGTAGTGGTTTTCCAGGAAAGGTTTAACCCACTGGAGAAACATCTCTCGAAGTTCCTCGGGTGGTCCTGGTAAAGCAATGATCACCTGGTTTCCCAAAGGCTGAACGATCCCGGCAGCGGTTCCTACTGAATTGGGAATAGCAGTGGCTCCATAAGGAAGATAAGCCTGCTTGATGCTCGTCGGGGGGCTCTGGCGACCCCGTGATTCAAAGAATTCACAGATCTTTGCCCAAAGTTCGGTGCGGAACTCCAAAGGGTGGTTAATCGCTTCGGCCAATGCCTCCCTGGTGAGGTCATCGGGAGTGGAACCGAGCCCTCCAGTAATCAGCACAACATCGGCACGAGTAAGCGCTTCCTGGATTACCTCTTTGATCTTTTCCTTGTCATCCCCGATGGTCACCAACCTGGTGATTTCATGACCCATGCTGAGAACCTGGTTCTGTAAAAACGAAGTCGTGGTATTTTCGACCTGGCAACTGAGGAGTTCGTTCCCTGTGGCTATAATTTCCACTTTCGCCATTCCCGTAAGTTCACACTCCCCTAACTTAATGGACGGTGTTAGCCTCTTCCAGGAAAGCTCTCAGTTCAGCACCTGAAATGTATTCGCGGTCAAGGAGGATCTGGGCAACCTTCTCCAACACTTCTGCCCTCGGCAGAAGTATTGCCTCGACCTCCTGCTCCTGTTTTTTGATGATCCCCTGGATAGTCTCGTGGAAGAGCTTTTCCGGAAGAACATCTTCACAAACCACACCAAGTGGAGAGAGGCCGGCACTGATTATCTGCCGTGCCACATGGACAGCCTGCCTGAAGTCACTGGTAGCACCCGTACTCTGAGAACCGAGGATGATCTTCTCAGCCACCGCTCCGGCAAGAAAGACCTGAATTTGTTTTTCCAGGTAATCAAGGGTATAAAGATAAAGATCATTTTCAGGGATCTGTCTCATGTAGCCAAGGGCTCTGCCCCTGCTAGTAACAGTGAGGTGAGAAACAGAACCAGGCCTCAACAATTCCCCAACAACTGCGTGACCTGTTTCGTGAACAGCAATCCGGTAGAGTTCTTCCTTCCCCGGCTTTTTGTCAAGCTTTTCCCCCATCATCACCTTGTCCACTGCTTCCTGAAAGTGGCGCTGGTGGATTTTTGAGGAATTTTCCCTGAGAGCGAGGATAGCAGCCTCATTGGCAACACTCTCCAGGTGAGCTCCGGAAAAGCCGAAGCTTTCCCCGGCAATCTTCTCCAGGTCGACATCTTCAGCAAGTGGTTTATTGCGACAGTGTAGCTTGAGAATCTGAAGCCTGGCTTCTTTGTCCGGCAAATCTACTCTGACGATACGGTCAAAGCGCCCCGGGCGGAGAAGGGCAGGGTCGAGCATATCCTCCCTGTTGGTGGCACCAATTACCAGGATTTTCACCCGGTCATCGCTCTTCAGGCCATCCATTTCCACGAGCAACTGGTTTAATGTCTGCTCGTACTCCATGTGACCGGCGTGAGTCCCCCGACGGCTTCCCAAAACATCGATCTCATCGATGAAAATGACAGCACCAGCCTTCTTTGCCCGAAGAGCTTGTTCCCTAGCCGACCGGAAAAGCTGCCTGATGCGTTGAGCACCAACCCCGGCAAAGACCTCGATAAACTCACTCCCAGAGGCTGACAGGAAAACAGAATCGATGTAATTGGCGGCAGCTTTTGCCAGCAAAGTTTTTCCTGTCCCTGGAGGACCAGTCAACAGAATTCCCTTGAGGGGGCGGATACCCATCTTAGCTGTCTTGTCAGCGTGAAGCGCGAAATTTAAGGCTTCTAGCAACTCCTGCTTTGCCGGAGCCTGGCCTCCAATGTCATCAAAGGAGAAATCGTCGCTCCCCTTATAAAAAGAATGCTGAGAACCAGACCATCCACTCTTTTTTTCAACCAGAAAATAAAGAAGACATCCAAGCCCCCCAAGCACAAGTAAGGGGAAGACATTATAACCAACAAAAAACAGAAAAACCACGACAGCCATAGCTGAACCCAAACATATTTCTTTGATCACCATTTTCACCGTCCAGTTTCTCCTTCTCTTGCAAACATTCAGTTGACTATTTTGTTTGAAGGATAACTTCTCCTTGAGCCAGTTGCGGCCACCGGGGGATTACTTCGTAGAGATAACCACTACCATCTTTAAACTGGAGATAAATGTTCGAAGAGTCCATCGAAATCCTCACATCAACACCAGAGTTCTTCGCTGTTTCCCTGACCACTCTGTACATCTGCTGATACTGTCCCGTAGAAATTGCTTCATAGACGGAAAATTGACACTCATTGAACAGTTCCTCTAGTTTCCCGGTGCGGCGGTCAACAAGAACCACCTGGTATTCTCGGCCCAGGTAAGTGTCGACAATTTTCCGAATCTGACGATAAACCTTTCCCAAATCATCAACTTCAGAAAGCTGGAGATAAATTGTAGGAGGTTGCTCATTCCTGGCGATCTGCACTTCTTCAATTGGTGCAACCTCGCTGATTTTCTGGAGAAGATCCTGATCAGCATAAAGTTCGTAAAGATACTTCCCGCCAAAGAGCACCAAAAGGGTAATGATCATTGCCACAACAACCGTTGAGAGGCGAATATTCTGAAAAAACACGAATCTTCCCCCTTCTCGTCCCGCAAAAATTATACCATACCGGTTCTCCTTTTTTTCTATGAAAGCACTGGAAAATCAGATGGCCACACCCATAAGATCGAAAGCAGCCGCCCTCGTGATCTCCACCCTAACAAACTCCCCGACCTTGAGGTTATTTCCAGCAACAATCACCTTTGGATCAATCTCCGGAGCTTCCCGATAACTTCTTCCGAGGTAAACTCCTTCTCCGACTTTACTTTCGATGAGGACGGACAACTGCTTCCCCACCAATTCTTCGTTTTTTCTCCTGGAGATCTCTCTCTGAAGCTGGAGAAGTTGACGACAGCGTTGCTTCTTCTTCAAGTAGGAAACTTGTCCTGGAAAACTAAACGACCTCGTTCCTTCTTCTCGGTAATAAGGGAAAACACCAAGCCTGTCAAAACGAGCCTTCTCTACAAAACCAAGAAGCTCCTGATAATCTTCTTCATCCTCACCAGGAAACCCCACCATCAGCGTCGTCCGCAAGGCGATCCCAGGAATTAAGGAACGCAGTTCCTCAATTCTGTCCAGGTACTCCTGAGCACTCCCCTTTCTCCCCATCTTTCTCAAGACTTTCCGGCTAGCGTGCTGAAAGGGAAGGTCGAGATATTTGCATATCTTGGGCTCTTCGGAGATTGTGGCGATCAACTCAGGTGATAAGGAGCAAGGGTGTAGGTAAAGGATACGAATCCAGTCAATCCCGGGAACTCCTACAAGCCTTTTTAGGAGCAGGTGAAGCGCAGGTCTCCCATAAAGGTCCTTACCATAAGCCCCAGTATCTTGGGCAACCAGAACGAGTTCCCTGGCTCCTGAAGCGGCTAATTGAGAAGCCTCACTGACGAGGGATTCGATCGTTCTGCTCTGTAAGCGCCCCCGGAGTTTGGGGATGATGCAGAAAGAACAAGAGTGAGAGCATCCTTCAGCGACCTTCAGATACGCAGAATAAGGAGGTGTCAGTACGAGTCTGGGTAGATTGCCGTTCAAGTGGTATTCTTCAACTGGAGAAACTGCTACCACCTTCTCTCCCTGGAAAGCTTTCTCGATTCCCTCGACGATTTTCAGAGGAGCATTAACACCGTACCAGACATCGACTTCAGGGATAAGCTGAGAGAGAACCTTACCGTAGCGTTGGGGCAAACAACCAGTCACTACCAAACAGCGGCAACTCCCCCGTTTTTTCAGTTGCAAGCACTCAATAATGGTCTCAATAGATTCCTCTACTGCTGGTTTGATGAAACTGCAAGTGTTGATAATGATCACTTCAGCTTCTTCTAGAGAAGAAGTGATTTCGTAGCCAGCAGTTCCCAGAGTTCCCAGCATGGTTTCGCTGTCAACTGTGTTCTTAGGACAGCCGAGACTGATCATTCCCACCAAACGCATTTTTCTGCTCCTTCTTTACAAAAAATGTTTGGTGAACTCCTTTGTTACCACTTCTCCATGATGCCCCAATGGTGGCACTTTTTTGCCATTGAAGTAGACTTCGACACCACCAGCATTCCCGAGTTTCAGCCAAATCGTTTCCTCTGCCCGGAAAGTTTTCGTCTCTCCAGGGCGCATGATCCCAGAAAAAATCTCTTCACCATCTTGCCTCACGAGCACCCAGCACTCTTCTGTAGCCACCAGTTTTACTTCTACACCCAGTTCTTCTTTGCTCTCTTCAGACTCGTCAGTTAGCTGTGGTGTTTCTTGAGGAACAGAAAACCTTGAAGGTGGAGATGGTGAAGGCTCTTCTGTTTGCCTGAGGCTGAAGAAAACCACACTGAAGATTAAAACCCCCAAAATAAAAATCATAACGATTCCAGAAAGGAGACGCTTACCTTGAAATAACTGCGTTTTTCGATCTCCTCTGAATTCACCTTCTTCGACTTCTTCTTTCGCCTGTTCTGGAGAAAAAACTTCCCAAGATTCTTCAGGGTGCTGCTGCTTGTAAGCGGCCACGATTTCTTCCTCATCAATTCCCAGAAAGCGAGCGTAAGCACGCAGAAAGCCGAGGACATACGCCCTCCCCGGGATTTCCTGGAAATTTTCTGATTCGAGGGCCTGTAAGTATTTCACCCGAATTTTCGTCTCTTTCTCCACATCTGTCAATGAAAGTCCTCTCTTTTCCCGCTCTGCCCGCAGGTATTCACCAATACTCACGGAAATTTCTCCCCTCTTGCCTCTTCAAAAAAATTCTTCAGGTAGTTTCTAATTTCCTGAGCCGCCCTCTCAGGATCGTCTGTTTTTACTGAAAACTGGTACTCACTAGAAGGATGTTCAGGAAAGTGGTAAAGAGGGTCGTAATACTCTCGAAGCAAGAAATCGATCGCTTTTCGGTAGTCCTTACTCTCCAAGTAATCAAGCAACAACTTCACTTTGCGTTTTCCCAAATGCTTCTGGAGGTGTAAAATCGCCTCTTCCAGACAAGAAGAATTGCCGCAATCTGCGGAAAGATAAGTGCGCTCAAGGCGCCTAATCCGGTTTTCATGGTCATCATAAAGAAGGATCCGAAGCCCTCGCTGCATCGCTTGGAAGAACCCAGGCGGCAGAAAAATGTTCCCAATGCGGCGGCTTTCACATTCCACGATCAAGTACTTTTCTTCAGCAAATCTCCGCAACTCACCGGCCAAAAGAGCATCGAAGTTCTTCTGAGAACGCTTTTCATTAATACCAATGTGCCCGAAGACCGAACCCCGGTGCCCTGCCAGCTCTTCCAGGTCGATCGCTGGTTCCCCTAACTCCCTCAGTTTTCGAATCACTTCGGTTTTTCCCACTCCTGTAAGTCCGCAGAGGACAACGAAAACTTTTTTCTCGTAGTTGTATCCTGAAAGGTAGGAAAGCACGAATCGACGGTATGCTTTATAGCCAC
The DNA here is from genome assembly GCA_001508855.1 of Thermoanaerobacterales bacterium 50_218. Lineage (GTDB taxonomy): Bacteria > Bacillota > DSM-12270 > Thermacetogeniales > Thermacetogeniaceae > 50-218. Next base: position 6,243 of record LGFL01000038.1, on the reverse strand, counting down.
CAACAAGGTAATATGCCTTAAATCCGACAAGGTTAAGCACCGAGGTGAGTGATTGGCTTCTCAAACCCCCTCTCCAGCAAAAAAGAACAAGTTCCCGACCGTAGTACGGCCGCAAAGCTTCTACCAGTTGATCCAGCTTTGGGGAAACAAGACTGAGCCCCCTGAACCGCGCTTCCTCAGGGCCAGACATTTTGTAGAGGATACCCAACTCACTACGCTCTGCCTCATCAAACAGGGGAAGATTGATCGCCCTGGGAATTGTTCCTTCCCTGTACTCAGATCGCGTCCGGACATCAACAAGAACCGCATCTGGTTTTTTTAAAAGCTCTTCTACAGTAATTGCTTTTTCCATGGTTGCTACTCCTCGGAATTTACATGCCCTGGGTAGTTAAGGAAAACCTTTTTTCTTTCTTTTGTTTTCCCGGTAAGCGTGGACCGAGAGCACGGCGGACTGCAGGACGCATCCCATAACCAGAAGCAAGTCCTGCGGCAATCCCTGCGAGTAGGCTGAGCGGAGACCTGACAGCCTGTGAAGGTAGGACGGGAATGTAGCCGACATCATCTTTTGTTGCCAGTACAACTCTCTGGTCCCTGAGGAGAACGACAAACGCATTTAGCCCTTCCTTGACCAGCTTGCGACAGACACTGATCATATTCTCAGGATCGTTTTCTTGAAAACCGCCTTTAGTAAGTCTTTCTAATTCTTCCTGACGGCAGACCAGAAAAAGCTGCTGACAGGAAAAACGGTTTCTTTGCTGCAACAAATTCAGGGAACAACCGATAACTGAGGTAAGAATATTATATTTTTCCGTCTTTGACAGAATGAAATCAATGACCTGAAAAGGTAAGGTGCCATCGATCAAGACGACCTGGGAGGTGCGAATCAACTCCTCCTTCGTTTCCAGCAAACTTTGATTCAGGTGGTCGTGAATTCCTGAATCATTTACCTCAAGAACTGAGTCCTGATGATTTTTAACGATAACCTTTTTTGCAGTCGAGCTTGCCGACTCCCTAAGAATGTGGTTGGTATTGATGCCCTTCTGGGAAAGTTTTTCAAAGACCTGATCCCCTACTTCATCACGACCAAGCACAGTAAGGAGTGTTGTTTCAGTCTTGAATTCGCTCAGTTCTGATACCAGGTCGTAGCCAATACCTCCGTACCTGACCTTGATCCTACCCGAAGACTTTTCTGGCTTGTCACAATCAACCTCGATCTCAAGCCAGACCTTCCCGATGACAAGAATACCGCTGCGCTCATTGAAGATATAGCCCCGTCCCAGGATATAGCCTTTGCGCATCAAGTTGGAAATGTGGACAGCGGCAGCAGAACGCGAGATCTGAAGCTTGGCTGCAAGTTCCTCCTGGGAGATCATTGGCTCTTGTTTGAGGTACTCCAGAATCTCTTTTTCCCGCCTAGTCAACCTGCTCATGTTTTCCCCATCTGCTTTTTAAGAAAAGTTAAGCCTAATTAAGTTTTGCTAAAATTTGATTCAAATTAAATATAGCAAAAAAACAAAAAAAGGTAAAAGGCAGTTATTTCCCGTAATACCTCTGGAACTGCTCGGCAGTCATCAAAACCTGACGCGGCTTCGCCCCTTCATAGGGCCCCACGATTCCCTTCTCTTCAAGAATATCCATCAATCGGGCAGCCCTTGCGTAACCCACCCGGAGACGTCTCTGGAGGAGAGAAACCGAGGCATGTCCTGCCTCAATCACCACCCTAGCAGCATCGGTAAAAAGAGGGTCTCCGAAGTCCTTTTCTGGTTCTGAACTTGTTTCTTCGATATCTGGAAACTCGGAAACATAAGAAGCTTCACCCTGTTTTTTAATAAAACTAACTATTTTTTCCACTTCCTCTTCAGACACGTAGGCACCCTGAATCCGGAGCGGCTTGATCGCTCCAGTCGGCAAAAACAGCATATCGCCTCTCCCCAAAAGCTTCTCTGCCCCATTCATGTCGAGAATCGTCCGGGAATCAACCTGAGAAGAAACGGCAAAAGCAATGCGAGAAGGAATATTGGCCTTGATCACTCCGGTAATCACGTCAACTGACGGACGCTGGGTGGCCACAACCAGGTGGATCCCCGCTGCCCGCGCCATTTGCGCCAGCCTGCAGATGGCATCCTCGACATCAACCGGAGCAATCATCATCAAGTCGGCAAGTTCATCAATAACCACGACAATGTACGGCAGTAGCTGCAGTTGTTTCTGGCTTTCTTCAGAAGCCAGGCTGTTGTAACGGATCAAGTCACGGACGCCAAGGGAAGCAAAAAGCTCATAACGGTTCTCCATCTCTTTGACGATCCATTTGAGAGCAGAAGCCGCCTTCCTAGGGTCGATAACAACAGGAGCAACGAGGTGGGGGATTTCGTTGTATGTAGTTAGTTCCACCATTTTGGGATCTATCAGCAGAAACCTCACCTCATCGGGCCGTGCCTTGTAGAGGATACTGCAAATGATTGCATTCAGACAGACACTTTTTCCTGAACCAGTGGCCCCAGCCAGAAGAAGGTGAGGCATTTTCACAAGATCAGCAACAATTGGGTTACCTGCGATATCTTTTCCAAGAGCAATAGTGAGCTTTGAGGAAGCACCCTGAAACTCGTTACTCTCCAGGATTTCCCGCAGGTAAACGGGAGTAACTTCCTTGTTAGGAACCTCGATCCCTAAGGCCGCTTTCCCAGGGATGGGGGCCTCAATACGGACATCAGTAGCCGCCAAGCTGAGAGCAATATCATCAGCAAGGTGCACGATCTTACTCACCTTCACTCCAGGAGACGGCTGAATTTCGTATCTGGTAATCGCAGGTCCTCGGTGAACCTGGCTCACGCAGACTTTGACTCCGAAACTCTCCAGGGTCTCCTCAAGAATACGAACGTTTTCCAGGATCTCCTTGTTGAGCCTGCTGCTTTTCACCTTGAGGGGTTTTGCCAGAAGGTCCAGAGAGGGCAAAGTATAGTTCCCTTTACTGCTTTTCTGCGGTTCCGGGTCTTTCTTTCTGTTTTCTTTATTTTCTTCTACCTCTGTAAGAGCGAAAGGCTGCTCATTATCCGGACGCTCGGGGACAGGTTGAGGGGCGTTGTGATCGATGATCACGGGGAAAGAATGGGAACCTGTTGGTCTCTTCTTCCGGTCTTCAGTTTTCGAGGGCTCGAACTCTTCTTCAACGAAAAGGAAATCGAGAATCCGCTCCTTGAGGTATCCTGCAGATTTCCAAAACCATTGAGAAAAATTCTTAAGGAGCTTGCTAAAGGGCACTCCCGTGAGATAGACGAGAGTCAGGCAACAAAGGGTTCCCAGGAGAATCTTACTTCCCAGATCCCCGAAAAGTGAAACCATAAATATGGTAAAGGCCGCTCCTAGGATTCCTCCACCTTCTCCTTGAACTCCAAGCCGCCACATTTCCGAAATGTATTCGTTGGAAGAAAGTGTCACCAGATGGACAAAGGCTAGGCTGATGAAGAAGAGAAGGAAAATACCTGGTAAAACCAGTTTTCGCTGAAGGCACAGGTTTACCCCTAGGAGAGCTAAAAGGCAGGGTATCACAAAAGCCCCTTTCTTACCTGTGAGTATTGTCAGAAACTTGACAACGAAACCCCCAACAATTCCCATCTGTTGGAATAAACTAACGAATACGAAAATCGCAAGGGCGAACAGCAGAATCCCCGTAACCTCGAGTCTCAATTCGTCGTGCTTCACTTTCGCTTGCTGCTTCTTGGGAGGCAAAGTCACCACTCCTGAAACCGCATCATCTCTCCCAAATTATAACACTCCTTTCCAGTGAGGGAAACAGTAAGAAATTCCCCTTTTCCACACAATCTCTGGGGCAATTGGCTGGTGAATTATTTATTGGAGTGGGTAACATACTAAAAAAGGTGATCAACCATCATCAATTATCGGGAAAACATCTCAGAAAAGGGGTATCAAAAATCGACCCGGTAAAAGAATTCGGCCAGGTCAGCTTACCCGAAGTAAAAACCAATATCCACTGTGTGACAATTGTCGGCCAGATTGAGGGCCATATGACCCTTCCCCCGCAGAACAAGACCACAAAATACGAGCACATCATCCCTCAGCTTGTTGCTATCGAGCAACATCCTGATATCGAAGGAGTTCTCGTCATTTTGAACACTGTCGGAGGAGATGTTGAGGCAGGACTGGCAATCGCCGAGATGATCGTCAACATGACGAAACCCGCAGTCTCGCTTGTTTTAGGTGGAGGGCATTCCATCGGGGTGCCTATCGCCGTCAGCGCCTGCTATTCATTCATCGCGGAAACTGCAACAATGACGATCCACCCGATAAGATTAAGTGGGCTAGTGATAGGAGTCCCCCAAACTTATGAGTACCTGGACAAAATGCAGGACCGGGTAGTACGCTTCGTTGCCAAGCACTCCAGGATTTCAGAAGAAAAATTCCGGGAACTTATGTTCCGAACAGGAGAACTCGCCCGCGACATCGGCACAGTGCTCGTCGGCAAAGATGCCGTCGAAGTCGGCCTCATTGACGAAGTCGGAGGAATCGGAAACGCAGTCCATAAACTCCAGGAACTGATCGAGGAGAAAAAGAGACAAAAAAACTCCCCAAGTCAATAAACACGATTCGGAGGAGACAACTAAAGTGATCCTCTACACACCTATTCCACCAGAACTGATTTGGGAAAGGCAAAATCAAGAAACCGCCACTTACCAGGAAGTACAGTATTCAGGGATAACCCTTCTGGTACAGCAAGGTGACAACGGTTCAGGTAAAATCGTGCGCATCATCAGTTCTAATCCCTACGCTTACTTAATCCCAGAACTGCAGCCAGGCCGCGAAGTCCCTCTGCTTTTTCCACAATAAAGAAAAGAGACCTCTGGCGGCTGCCCGCCAGTGACCAGCGGGAGGTGTAATTTTCAAGCGAGGATTTTCTTCCTTTGCGCTCCACGGGCTCTTCTGGCTGCTTCATCGAGGACTCTTTGGGTTTCTTCCCAGCTTCCTTGAGAGATTGCTGCCCCAACTTCCCCGAAGGCCTCTTCGTCATGCCATAGGGCCTCGGTCAGGTGCCTGCTTAACTGCTTAAGTAGTAAGGATCGAGAAGAAACACCGCACCGGGGAAGTATTCGATGCCTCGCTTGGCCCAGCCTGCTCCCTCGCTCCCGAAGTAGACTCTCTCAGCGTGACCTAGAATCCCACTTCCCACATATCTTGGCACATGCCTCTTCCAGAACCACCTCTTACGACCAGCTTGTTTTGCAGTGCTAGTGGACCGCGCCCCACTTCCTTTTTGCCTTCGTAGGCTACGATGTGCTTGATTTCCACGTTCCTCCTCTCACTCCTCTGGAGGCGAACTACCACCCCGTCGGCTTCGACGTTGAGTGCCATACCGTCATGGCGCTTATTCCAGGGACGAGGTAGCCCATCACTTCTGCTGCCCGGGCAAAGGAAAGCTCGCTTCCAAGCTTGACTGCCATTCCTTTGAGGCAAGGCGTTACTCTTGCCCGTGGCGGCCAGCCCAGCACTTCATCGAGGAAGAATTTGGTCTCTCCAGTTGCTTTGTTCCTGTACAGACGCCTCTTTATTCGGAACTCCCCGAAACTGCTGACAGCAGCCCTTTCCCGAAACCCGACTACTTCCCAAACACTCCGGTCTCGCACATTTCTTTGAACCAAGTGTCTATTTCTTCGAACACCCATGTGAAAATCTGGTTGCAAACCTTCTGGGAAAGCTTTTGATCCTCTTCCTCGAGCTTGTAGAAGTCCCGGCACTCGATGATTAACTTGTCCTGTCCACCCCTTGAGCAAAAAGAAGGACTCCTCCTACAAGAGGACGAATACCCAAAACAGGGTGAAGTTCATTATCTTTCAGCATGAGACCTCGCTCCTCCTTTTGGCTCGGATGATGATCTTCCTTGGACGAGGTCTCTTTTTTCTTCAAGCCCCCCTGAGTTTCCTGCTCGCTCCTACTGAAATTTTACACGGACGTCAAACTCCATCAACCGTTTTAACCTGTAATGCCTTGAAAACATCAAAGGAACTTTTTCAGGATGCTGTCCAGTGGAAAGCCCTTCCAAGGTCCTCGGCAGATCGGAATAAGACCAGGTTCTTTAACTCACTTCGGATCAAGTGACAAATCTTGAACTTCTACCCACTGCTGGCGAGAGTATTTGGCCAATCCTTCAATAAGTTTGTCCAGCTTTCCCTCCTGAAGTTCCTCCAGCCGGCCCAGGTTAGCCACTATTTCCTGGCGCACTTTGCCGTCAAC
>LGFL01000095.1 GCA_001508855.1 Thermoanaerobacterales bacterium 50_218 | reverse complement strand
ATGCTGTGGTGGTAAGTCCCCGGCGCCTCCATCAGCAGCCTCTTCAACAGGGGCTGGTTGGGGTTGGCCAGTTCCAGCAACCGCACCGAGGTGGTGATCCCGAAGGCAGCCTCCAGGTAGGGAAGGCTCCCTAGAGTGAGCACAGATGAGAGAAAACCGTTGAGGATCCCCATTCCCACTCCGGTGGCCACAGCATCTGCCTTCGCCCCAGTGAGCAAACCGATGGTGAAGATCGCCAGGGAGTTGGCCAGAGAGACGTAGATCCCGCTCCGAATCAGGCCAGCGCGGTCACTGAAGGAAGAAACACCATAAATCCCTGCAAGACACCCGGTGAGCCCAACAACCACGAAAGACAACTGGCTGTCCATCATCATCCCCAAGAGGATGCTGAGAACGAAAGAGGCGAAAACCGCCAGCCCGGTATCGAGGAGGATGCTGACCAGCATCGCCCCTGCGGCAAGGGGAACCATGTAGCAAACAGTATCGGCGATCTCCGGCTGGTTGCTGATCTTGAGAGCTGTGATCCCCTTCGCAATGAGAATGGTCAGGGTAAAAAGGAGCCCGAACAACAAAACAAAGTTCTCCTGAGAGAGCAGGTTCCGGCGAAACTGATGGAGATAGATGTAGAAGAGCCCTCCCAAGAGAAGCACGAATAAGCAGATCCCGACGAACGTCGGCCAGGCCGCCCTTGGCTTTAAAAGGCCTAATTGTCTCAACACGGCCAGGTCCTCAGCATCAACAGGGTCACCTTCACGCACAATGATCTGACCGGCCTGGATCGTCCGCTGCACAGGTGGCACGCTCTGGCGCGCCTCTTGGACCCTCTTCTCGTAGGCCTCTTTGTCGAAAACGAGGTTCGGCCTGATCGTCTTCTGAAGAATAAAGGTAACTACCGGCTGACACTGCTTATCTACCCGTGAGAGGGCGACACTCCTGGCGAGGTTTTCCCGTGCACTGGGGAGGACCTCTTCCTTCAGCCCGTAGCGCAGTTCCTCCCTGAGGAGGCTTTTGCTCACATCTTCGATCCCGGCCAGTTCTTCAGCATCTACAAGGAGGACAGCCCGCAAGCTGGCCGCGGGCAAGGCCGCGGCCTCATCTGGCGCTCCGGTGGCCTGCCCCAAAAACTCCCGCAGCCGCGCCACCTTCTCTTCGAGAGGAGCCTCACTGGCTTGGATCTTCCTGATCCCGTCAAAAATATCCTGCAACTTCTCCTCGATGAAGGTGACGACACCGGCGTCTTCCCGGTAGATCTTCTCCACACGGGCAGCGGCTTCATTGCGAAGGCGCTCTGTCTCCTCCTCATCGATGTAAACGAGGCTGCGGGGTGCCCTGATGTCAAAAGGACTGATCTGCCCCTCGTGGAGAACCAGCCCACCGACAAAGTCAGAGGCGATCACCAGCGCAATCACCAAAAAAAAGAAAGCGCTCCAGCAAATCCGCCGGAAAGACTTGCTGCGGACTGCCTCGAGCACAGTATCCCGGAACCAGTGGCGAATTTTCTGGCGAAAACTCATCTAAACCTACTCCTTAAGGAAAACCGCCATTCAGCGCTTCCTCAGTTCGTAACGCTCGTAGGCCTCGACGATCTTCTGAACGAGGGGGTGGCGAATCACATCATCACCTGTGAGGTACTGGAAAGACACCCCTTCGACATCCCGGAGGACCTCCTGAACTTCGACCAGACCTGAGACCTGGTCCTTCGGGAGGTCAACCTGGGTGACGTCACCGGTAACCACCGCCTTTGAGCCGAAACCGAGACGTGTCAGGAACATCTTCATCTGTTCCGGTGTGGTGTTCTGGGCCTCGTCGAGGATCACGAAAGAGTCGTCCAGTGTCCGGCCCCTCATGTAGGCAAGTGGGGCCACCTCGATGATCCCCTTCTCCATGTAGCGGACCGTCGTTTCTGTTCCCAGAACATTGTAAAGCCCGTCATAAAGAGGGCGCAGATAAGGGTCGACCTTCTCCTGAATATCCCCAGGAAGAAAGCCCAACTTCTCCCCGGCCTCGACTGCCGGCCTGACGAGGACAATCCTGCTGACTTCCCTGTTGCGCAGGGCGCGGACCGCCATCACCACTGCCAGAAAGGTTTTCCCTGTCCCGGCAGGGCCAATGGCAAAGACCAGGTCATGTTTCTTGATCGCTTCGATATAGCGTGCCTGGCCGGCAGTCTGCGGGCGAATCGGCTTCCCCCGCGCGTTGGAGATGAGCACCTGAGAACGGATCTCGGAGAGGTCCTCTCCAGAATTCTCTTGAACAAGGCGCCAGGCATAATTGATGTCAGCAATGGTCACCGGATTCCCCCTCTCAGTCCAGGTGATCAACTGCCTCAGGAGGGCAACAGTACGGTCGACAGCCTTCTCCTCACCCCGAATAATGATCTCGCCGCTCCTGGCGATGATCCTAGTATCACTCTTCTCCTCAATGAACCTCAGATTTTCGTCGAGATGACCGAAAAGATTGGCAGCACTGCCGTTGTTTTCGATAGTTAATCTGGCTTCAGCACAACCTACCAAATTGCTTTTCTACCCCCTTAACAGAATCGAGAAAAATCACTGAGGCAATTCGAAGGGTTTCTTCTCCCCAATATCTTCAACAACCTCAGCAGTGAGCACCACCCTGACCAAGTTCTCGCGGCTTTCCTTGAGAACCCTTACCTGCTGCCTGACCACGGAGGCCTCTGCAGGAATCAGTTCCTGGAGGTTCTCTCTGGCACCTTTTTTGGCAAGTTCGAGCGCCTCATCAAAACTGCGCTGAATCTGTTCTTTGCGAATTTCCTCGGCTTCTATTGTAACAAATTCGACAGGCAAAGTGATATTCCTCCACTCAGGAAAATTTCTCCTCTTTACCTTTAAATGATAGAAAGAGTAGGGAATTTTACAAGGCCCTTTAATAATTATCTCCTTTTGCTGCCACCTGATACAGTAGATTCTGGTAACCCTTCCCGTCTTTTTCTCGACAACCTCTCTTCTCGCTGCCTCCCCGCAAGCGCGGTACCAGACCCGAGCACGCACGATTCCCTGGGCTTCCACATAACGGGGCCTCTCCAGTGGCACCAGGTCTCCCTCTCTCTCAGAAGGCTCCTCTTCAACGATTCCCGAAATAAGCACCTGCCCCTTCTGGACAAGATCACCTTCCTTGACCTCAGGTGTCCCTGAAAGCACCAAGATTTCCTTAATTATCCCCGATCTCCGGGCAACCAGGTGGCAGGGCTGGCCCGTTTTT
>LGFL01000037.1 GCA_001508855.1 Thermoanaerobacterales bacterium 50_218 | reverse complement strand
GCGCTCGACCGGGTAGTCAAGGAGACGATCAATGCCATTGAAAAAGGTAAGGAAAACATCTACGAGATCGCCGAGGGAGCCCGTGAAGAGTTGGAGCGGGTAAAGCAGGAGTTGATCGCTGTCAAGCAGGAGACCCTCAAAACAATTCAAGAAGTTGACCACTACGAGCGCCTTGAGAAACAGGCTCGGATTCGCTTAATGGAGGTCAGCCGGGACTTCCGGAAGCATAGTGAAGAGGTTATTAAAGAGGCTTATAATTACGCCGACGAGATCCGTGTTCAGCTCTTTGTTTTGCGAGAAAAAGAGAAAAACCTCCGCCGGCGGCGTGACGAACTGGAGCGGAGCCTCCAGCGCTTGACCAAAACTGTCGAAAAAGCAGAGACTTTGGTGACTCAGATAGGGGTTGTTCTCCAGTTTCTTCAGGGAACACTCAAGGAGATCAACCTGAAAATCGAAAGTCTCCAGCGTATGCAGCAGATCGGGCTGCGGATTATCAAGGCCCAGGAAGAAGAAAGGCGGCGTGTTGCCCGCGAGATCCATGATGGTCCTGCCCAGGCACTGGCGAATATTGTGTTGAGGGCAGAGTTTTGTGAACAGCTTCTCTTGAGGGAGCCAGAAAGGGTTGGGGAAGAGCTCCGCCGGCTTAAAGAAATGGTCAGAAGCAGTCTTAAGGATATTAGAAAGATCATTTTTGATCTCAGACCAATGGCCTTGGATGACTTAGGACTTGTAGAAGGGTTGCGCCGCTTTCTCATTGACTTTCAGGAGCGCTATGGTTTGCCGGTAAATTTTCGCTTTTACGGGAAGGAACGAAGGTTTGATCCCAACTTCGAGGTTGGGCTCTTCCGGATCATTCAGGAAGCCTTAAACAATATCTTTAAACACGCCGAAGCGACCCACGTCGAGGTGCGCCTGGAATTACAGGAAGACAAGGTGGTTGCTGTTGTCAAAGACAATGGCAAGGGCTTCGATATGCGAAAGGTCGAAATGGAAGGTAATCACTTCGGATTACTGAACATGCAGGAACGAGTTCGGCTCCTTGAAGGAGAAATAGAGATCAAGACTGCTCCCGGCAAGGGGACAGAAGTTAAAGTGGTCATTCCTGTAGAAGAGGGGGGAAACGGGTTTGGAGGAAATCAGGGTGCTTATCGCTGATGACCATCCCTTAATCAGGGAGGGACTGAGGCATGTCTTGGAACTCGACCCTGGCCTCAAAGTAGTAGGGGAAGTTGGAGACGGGCAGGGTGCGATTAATCTCACGCGTGCCCTGCATCCTGACGTTGTCTTAATGGACATCAAAATGCCGGGAACGGATGGGATCGAGGCAAGTAGGGTAATTAGGAGGGAGTTTCCAGACACGAAAATCATTTTTCTGACGGTGGCTGATGAAGACGAAGAAATCATGGAAGTTGTGCGCTCCGGGGCATCAGGCTACTTGCTGAAGGATGTGGAACCAGCGGAACTGATCAAAGCGATCTACAATGTAATGGAAGGAAAACCCGCACTTCACCCTGTTGCCACCCAGCGTCTGCTGGGTGAACTTAACCGCCTCACTGCACATCCCGAAGAAGATGAAGGGATCAATTCGCTTACAGAGAGAGAGAAGGAAGTCCTTACCCTGATTGCACAGGGGGAATCCAACCGGAGCATTGCCAGAAAGCTCTTCATCAGCGAGAAAACCGTGAAAAACCACATTACCAACATCTTCCGCAAGCTGAAGGTAGAAGACCGAACCCAAGCTGCTATCTATGCCATCAAAAAAGGTCTTGTCGAGCTTTAAGCTTTGGTTATAGTGACCCTTTCCTCTTCTCCGACATATACTGCTGGGGGAAGAGGGGGGTTTTTTGTGTTTTTAAACTTGCTTCTTGCCGCCTGTTACCTTCTCGTTGTTTGGGGGCTGATCCGCTTTTCCTGCGAGATCGCTGGCTTCTTAGAAAAGGGTGCCATTCCCAAAACAGGTACCAGCTTACTTTTTGTGGTGCGTAACCAGGCTTGTTTCATTGAGACCGTGATCAGGAAAGTTGTTGCTTTTGCTTCCTTGATCTCTCAGGCTTCTCGTGAACTGCCTGAGGTAATCATTATTGACGATCATTCAACTGACGAAACCCCCGAGATTCTCGAGCGATTACAAAAGAAGTATGGATTTTGCCTGATCCGCATGGAGGGGCATGAGCCAGAAAAGAAGCCACTTGAGGTGGGGTTGCAGTCCTGCGGGGGAAAGCAGGTCTACTGCTTCTTTTTGCGTGGGTGTGGGGGAATCTCTCCTGTGCTCGCGGCTGGCAGGCGCAGAACTTGGTTGTGATGAAGCTGAGACCTCCATTGCCCGATGAACTTGCCTGCATTCGTTAGCGCCACCCATGTCCCCTTCTTAGGACTTAATTACTAAATGGTTGTGCCCTCGAGGGAGAGTATTTTTTAGGACATGTGGTTTGAGGCATATAGGTTCCAGAGAGCGCTGAGTCTGGTAAAAACTTGAACCGGGAGGCTTATTAAGTGACGACTTCAGGTCGATTTTTTTATTTTTGGGCAGATTTATAATTGTTCTCAGAAGAGATAAAAAAGAACGGGTTTCAGGAATGGCCCCGAAGGTGAGTGGGGTTGGACCGTTTGCAAGAAAAGTGAGGAGGGGTGAAGATGCTGGAAGCCTTAAAGAGGTTTTTGGTTGAAGAAGAGGGTCAGGGTATGGCAGAGTATGGCTTAATTCTTGCTCTTGTAGCAGTTGCAGTGATTGCGGCATTAGGATTGTTGGGTGGTAAAATTTCGGAAATCTTCAACAACGTAACCAACGGATTGTCGGGACAGCAAAGCGGGAATTAGGCATCGAGAATTATGTAGCACTTTATGTGGCTAATTGTTTATTTCTCGGGCCCTACATTTCCTGTAGGGTCTTTATTTCAATTGGGGTTCGGGATCACTCGCAAAAAGGGGGATTTCAATTTGGTAAGGCCGGAGGATCTGGTGCTTTTCCTCGTCCTCGTGGTTTGCCTCTACACTGACCTTAAGGAGCGAAAAATCTACAATAAAGTGGTTTTTCCTGCTGCTGGCGCTGGACTCGTCATTCACCTCACCTGCGACGGCTTCACTGGGTTGCAATTCAGTATCAAAGGGTTGTGTCTTGGTTTCCTGCTCTTTTTCCTTCCTTATCTGCTCGGTGGTCTTGGGGCCGGTGATGTCAAACTTCTCGGAGCAGTTGGTGCCTTGAAAGGACCTCTTTTCGTTTTTTACGCAGCCCTAGGCACCGCCCTTGTTGGTGGTCTCATCGCTGTTGGGGTGCTTGTTTGGAAGAGGCGTCTTCTGGAGACATTGAAGCGGCTGGCTATTGCTTTTTTTCTGGTTTTTGTGGGGAAGAGGAGGACTGCTCAAGGGGCCTTTCTTCTGCTCGACCGCAGTCCCTATAGTTCTTATCTCCCTTACGGTGCGGCGATTTTTTTGGGGACCCTGTTGGCTTACTTGCCGTTTTTGAGAGGGTGAGGATCGTGTTCCTACGGCGCTCCCAGCGCGGGCAGGCCCTCGCGGAGTTTGCCCTGATCCTGCCCCTTCTTCTGCTCTTGGTCTTCGGCATCATCGAGTTTGGGAGGATCTTTTACTCTTATCTTATGGTCACCCAGGCGGCGCGGGAAGGGGCACGCCTGGGGGCTGTCGGTGGGAGTGACCAGGAAATCGTTGCTCTTGTCCGCGATGTGGCAGTGGGTCTGGATGAGAACCGGATCAAGGTAGATATTGATCCAGTTGAAGATCAGCGGTCACGGGGGGACAGTCTCCGTGTGGCAGTTAGCTATGATCTTCCCCTTGTCGCGCCGATCATTACAGAACTTCTCCCCAATCCTTTTCCCCTGACTGCAGTGGCGACGATGCGGGTGGAATGAGAGGTGAGGGGGCTTGCCGAATTTTCTGATTCGCTTGTTGCGGAACAATGAGGGTACAGCCGTGGTTCTTTTTGCGCTGGCACTCACTGGACTGCTCGGCAGTGTAGCTCTGGTTACCGATGTTGGTCTCCTTTACAGCCACCGGGCGCAGCTTGTAAATGCTGCTGATGCCGCTGCTCTTGCCGGCGCCCAGGAACTGCCTGGTGATCCTGATGCTGCCCGCGAGGTGGCGAAAGAATATCTGGAAGCAAATGGTGTTGCTGCCGAGCAGGCAGACATCGAAGTGTCTCCAGATGATCGCTCTCTCACGGTGCGAGCCTGCTCCCGGGTAGAACTCCTGTTTGCCAGAGTGCTTGGTTTTTTGGAGAAAGAGGTCACAGCCGCTGCCACTGCTACTGTTGGTCCTCTGTCTGCTGTCAGCGGAGCTGTTCCTTTCGGAATTGAGGAACAAGAGCTTGTCTATGGTGAGGAATACGTCCTCAAGGAGGGGGCAGGGAATGGGGGAGCTGAAAGAGGTGAGGATGGCCGTTACCACGGCTGGTATGGAGCCCTTGACCTTGACGAACACCAGGGTGGGGGAGCAAGGGACTACGAAGAAAGGGTCAAGTACGGGTATGAAGGAATGCTTCATGTAGGTGATGTGGTTTTTATTGAGCCAGGGAACATGTCCGGACCAACGACACGAGGAATAGAGTACAGAATCGACCAGTGCCAGCACGGATGCTCTTTTGATGACTTCAGGCGTGACTGCCCGCGTTTGGTGATCGTTCCCGTGATCAGGATTGTCGAGTGGCGAGACAATCGTCCCTGGTGTGCTCAGATTCAGGGCTTTGCGGCGTTTTTCCTGGAAGGGGTTGAGGGGCAAGGAACAGACAATAATGTAGTCGGTCGCTTTGTCCGCACTGTCTGCCCTGGTGAAGTTGGAGCAGGTGGTGATTTTGGGGTTTACACGGTTCGTTTGACCAGCTAGAAATGTGTTTGTTGTGGGAGTGTGAGACTGTTGTTAAAACCAAGGGTGTTGATGGTCATTGCTTTGATTTTGGCTGCTGTAGCCGCAGGTGCGGTCTACTTGTATCTGCAGCAGGTTCAGATGGCAGCAACTGGGGTCAAAGGCACCGTGGTTGTTGCCAGGTCGGCTGTTCCGGAGAAGACCCGAATCACGAGATCGATGGTCGAGCAGGTAGAAATGCCTGCTGATTACATCCATCCGCGAGCGGCCCGCAGCCTGAACGATGTTGTCGGTGCGATTACCTGCCAGCCGCTGGTGGCTGGTGAGCAGATCATCATGGACAGGATTGTCAAGGAGAAAGAGGCGAAAGCGGGTCTTTCCTACCTGGTGCCTCAGGGAAAACGTGCAGTGACCGTTGCTGTTGATGAAGTGAGCGCGGTTGGCTGGCATGTTCGGCCTGGTGATCATGTGGATATCATTGGAACGATCGAAGTTCCTATGCCTGGTAGGGGCAGCCAGGGGGAACGGGAGAACAGAGTGATCACTGTTGTTGCTCTTCAGGACGTGGAAGTTCTTGCCGTCGGGACAAATGTTGAAATTGTAAGGGATCAAGAAAAGGAAAAGAAGATCGAAACAAAGACAGTGACCCTCGCGGTGACCCTCGAAGAAGCAAAACCATTGGTGCTTGCTGATGAGGAAGGGAAGATTAGGATGGCTTTGCGTTCACCTCTGGAGAAAGGGAAAGTGCCCTCGGCACCCTTCGAGTTGGAAGATTTTCTGTATCTCGACACCATTCCCGAGGAATACCACAAACAACACTGAGTTAAATTTGAGGGGTGAAGGTTTTGGAGAAAATTCGAGTCTTAATTGTCGATGATGTGCCGGAAACATGCGAAAATATCAGGTGTCTGCTCCATTTTGATCCCCGTATCGAGGTGGTTGGAGAAGCACGGGATGGTGAAGAAGCCATCAAAAAAACAGAGAAGCTGCATCCGGACATCATCCTCATGGACATCAACATGCCTGTTCTCGATGGAGTCGCGGCAACGGAAACCATCTCTCTCCATTTCCCAGAAAGTGCCATCATCATCATGTCTGTCCAGGGAGAACAGGAATACCTGAGGCGGGCAATGGCTGCCGGGGCGCGGGAGTATATCGTCAAGCCCTTTACCAGCGATGAACTGGTGTCCACGATTTACCGTGTCTACGAATTAGAACAGAAGCGCAAGTTCCATTACCGTAGATGGTCAGATCAGATGTCGCGTTTCCGCGAAGGAAAGGTGGTTACTGTTTTCAGCACCAAAGGGGGGGTAGGGAAGACGACCATTGCCGTAAATTTGGCAGTATCCCTGGCCAAGGATTTCAGGTATTCGGTTGCCCTCGTCGACCTCGACCTGCAGTTCGGTGATATTGCTGTGATGCTCAACCTGAAACCCCGGCAGACGCTGTCTGACTTAGTGACAGAATACAGTCAACTTGATGAAGAACTTCTCAATTCCTACCTTCTCCATCACACTTCTGGGATCCGTGTTCTTGCTGCTCCTGCAAGGCCCGAGTATGCTGAAATCGTTTCTCCTGAGCTCGTCGAAAAAGTGATCAATATCCTGAAAAACAATTACGATTATGTCCTCATCGATACCCCGGGAATTTTTACGGATCCCGTGCTGGTGGCACTTGATTACGCTCACACAATTCTCTTTGTTCTTTCCCTTGACCTTCCCACTTTGAAGAACGTCAAACTTGGGCTTGAGGTTCTTGATTCTCTGCACCATAAGGATAAGGTTAAAGTTGTCCTCAACAGAGCAATACCAGAAATAGGGATCACTCCGACAGAGGTCGAGAAGACACTGGGGATTCCCTTAGCAGCTCAGATACCCAGTGACGGGCGACTGGTTGTGAAGTCTGTGAATAAAGGAATTCCATTCTGTCTCAGTGATCCTCAGAGCCGGGTTGCGGAAAGCATTCGCCAGATTGCTCTTCATCTGGCGGGTGGAGATGGAGATCAGGAGTTGGAAAAAAGGAAGAGAGGTCTTCGCCTGTTTGGCAGGCTTTCATTCAACAGTTAGAGGATAGGGAAAATTTTTGCAGGGTGGTGGTGTGGTGGCCATGTCTCTCCTTCAGCGGCTCCAGGGCAAAGAAAACGTAACTCACGAAAGGCCCAGAGACCAATCTGCTCAGGTACTGGAAGCCCGGGAAGATCCTCTGCTGGATTTGAAGTATGAGCTGCACCAGAGGGTTGTAGAGGAACTAGAAGAACAGTTGCGCTCTGGAGATAATGATCGGGAAGCGGCCTCAGAACTGATCGAAGAAGTTATCACCTCTTTTCTCAAGGAGAAAGAAATACCCTTGAGCCGTTCTGACCGCCAGCGCTTGCTTCAGGATCTTCTTGATGAGGTTTTTGCTTTTGGCCCGATCAGCCCCCTCCTCAGGGATGAGAAGGTTTCCGAGATCATGGTCAATGGGCCTCACCAAGTTTATGTCGAAAGGAACGGAAAACTGGAAAAGACGGGGATCAGGTTTCGGAACAACGCCCATCTGCTCTCAGTTATCGAGAGAATCGTGGCACCCCTTGGAAGGCGCATAGATGAGGCTTCTCCAATGGTGGATGCCCGACTTCCCGATGGTTCACGGGTCAATGCCATTATCCCCCCGCTGGCACTCAATGGCCCTACTCTTACCATCCGTAAGTTCAGCAAGGATCCTTTGCAGATCGATAACCTGATCCAATTAGGGACCCTAACTCCGGAAATGGCGAAGTTTCTCGAGGCCTGTGTGAAAGCACGCCTGAACATTATTGTTTCTGGAGGAACTGGTTCCGGAAAAACGACCACTCTCAATGTTCTCTCATCTTTTATCCCTGAGGGGGAACGAATCATTACCATCGAAGATGCTGCAGAACTTCAGTTGCACCAGGAGCACTGGGTGCGCTTGGAGACCCGTCCCCCAAATATCGAAGGGAAGGGGGAAGTGACGATGCGGGATCTCGTCAGAAACGCCTTGCGCATGCGTCCTGACCGCATCATTGTTGGAGAGGTTCGCAGTGGTGAGGCTCTTGACATGCTGCAGGCGATGAATACAGGGCATGATGGTTCTTTGACGACAGGGCATGCTAATTCCCCGCGTGACATGCTCTCCAGGTTGGAAACGATGGTTTTGATGGCTGGTCTCGACCTGCCGGTGCGGGCGATTAGAGAGCAGATCGCCTCAGCCATTGACCTGATTGTTCACCAGAACAGGCTGCGGGATGGTAGCAGGAAAATCACCAAGATCACCGAGGTTCAGGGTATGGAGGGAGATACCATTGTCCTTCAGGATCTCTTCGTCTTTGAGCAGGTGGGACTAGACGCAAGTGGGAAGGTCAAAGGTTTTTTCCGAAGCACAGGAGTCAGACCGAAGTTTTTGCCGAAGATTCGGGCTGCTGGTATTGCCCTTCCTGACGAGGTTTTCTTGAAGGAGGCGGGTGAATAAATTGCTCCCGATCCTTATCCTGGTATTGGTTTTCTTGGCAGCATTCACCTTTGTGGTCGGTCTTTGGGGATTACTGTCTACAGACCGGCTTATCATCGAAAAAAGGGTACAATACTACACCGACCGCTTTTTCAGGGAGAAAAAAACTTCGGAGAACCGGGAACCCTTGGGAAAAAGGCTCCTCCATTGGGGAGGGCGGTTTTTCGCCTCATTGAAATTGGCGGAGCAGGTAGAAAAAAAGCTAGCACGAGCGGATCTCCCTCTCCGGGGGGAAGAATTTCTTTTTCTCGACCTCGTCCTGGCATGTGGGGCAGCTTTTTTTCTCTGGATTCTGACATGGAAGACCAGCTTGGTGCTGTTTGGGTTCCTCTTCTTTTTGATTTTGCCCTGGGTTTATCTCCAGCAGGTACAGCACAAGCGGCTCACTGCTCTGAGCAACCAGTTAGCCGATTTCCTAACAGTTATGACTAACTCTCTCCGAGCTGGTTACAGCTTTCTCCAGGCACTGGAGATGGTTGTGAAGGAAATGCCACCACCAATTTCTGTGGAATTTGGGCGTACCTTGAGGGAGATGCACCTGGGAACAGAAGCCGAGGTAGCGCTCAGCAACCTAAGCAGGAGAGTGGGTAGTGAAGACCTTGACTTGCTCGTTACCGCCTTTCTGATCCAGCGTCAGGTCGGAGGCAACCTGGCGGAAATCCTGGACAACATCGCTGCCACGATCAGAGAAAGGGTTCGCATTAAGGGGGAGATCAGGACATTGACAGCACAGGGTCGGATTTCTGGTTTGATTATCGGCATCTTACCAGTTGTCCTCGCGTTTATTCTTTTTCTGATCAGTCCGAGTTATATTGGTGTCCTATTTACCGATCGGGTCGGTCTTGTTCTTCTCGGCTGTGCAGTATTAGGGGAACTTCTGGGAGTTTTGGTCATCCGCCGCATTGTCAGCATCGAAGTGTGACTGTGAGTCACCAAAATTGATCAATTCTAAGGGGTAGGGTGAGCATTTGTGCTCTGTGGTGTGTGTTTTCTGGTGTTTTGCAGCTTTTTTCTTTTCCTTCTAGGTCTGGGCCAGATCATCTGGGGTGACCGCTTCCTCGTTGAGGAGCGTTTGAGAGGGCTTCAGGAGCAGAAAGAGAGCAGAATGATCAGGGAAGAACTGCAGAAACCTCTCTGGGAGCGCCTTGGGAAGCCGATTTGGAAAAAACTAGTCCAGGTTATTGGCACAAAGATGACAGCCGGGTGGTCTTCCAGCTTGCAGCATCGCCTGGTGGCCGCCGGATTTCCCTTGGGTTTGGAGCCAGGGGAATTTGCCGTGATTCAGTTTTTTGCGTCCCTGCTCGTAGGCGGAGCCTTCTTGAGCTACGGATTGCTTGCAGGTTGGGACTACCTGAGGGTAGCGGTTCTTGCGGGTACTGGTTTGGTTTTCGGATATCTCTTCCCCCAGGTCTACCTTAACGTTCGGATTAGCAAAAGGCAGCGCCAGGTCCTGAAGGATCTGCCCGTTCTTCTGGACCTCCTCACTATCAGTGTGCAGGCTGGTTTGGGGTTTGATATGGCAATGGTGAAGGTTACGGAACGGTTTAAGGGTGTTCTTGGGGAGGAGTTTAAAAGGGTACTCCAGGAAATTAAAATGGGAAAGCCCCGGAGAGATGCTTTGAAGGACATGGCAAACCGTATTGCCGTCGAAGATTTCTCGTCTTTTGTCAGCGCCCTCACACAGGCTGACCAACTTGGAGTCAGCATCGCCGACATCCTCCACCTGCAGTCTCAACAGATACGGCGCAAGCGCCGTCAACGTGCCCAAGAACAGGCAATGCAGGCCCCCGTAAAAATGCTTTTTCCCCTCGTGTTTTTCATTTTCCCAGCAATTTTCGTTGTTCTTCTCGGTCCCGCTTTGATCCAGATTATGCAAAGCTTCTGAACGGGGTGGTGTCTCACTTGGGTAATAAAAGAAGAAGATTTCCAGAATTTGAGGTTCGGAATCTGACACGCCAGGTGGTCCTCGCTCACAAGGTCTACCTTGCTTTCAGTTTCTGGAAGCGGCTCAAGGGCCTTTTAGGGCGGAGAAGCTTTTCTCCAGGTGAGGGTCTTCTTTTGAAGCCCTGTGCTGCTGTCCACTCTTGGTTTCTGTTTTTTCCTTTTGATGCTATTTTTCTCGACGAGGGACTGGTCGTCGTCCACATCATCGAGGAAATGCCACCCTTCAGGTGTAGCCCGGTGATTCGGGAAGCACAGGCAGTTCTTGAGTTGCCTGCGGGTAGCGTCAGGAACAGCGGAACACGTGTCGGTGACCAGCTTGCTTTCTCCTACAGTTGTGGAGGAGGTTTTACTTCTTGGGTTGAAGAATTTTAATTAGGAGTTGAGGTGCTGAAATTCTGACTACGTGAGGGTTTATTCTGAGAGCAGGCAGCAGCAACGAAGGAAAAAGGAGTGTCCGCGAGAGTGGAGAACAGTTCCAATTTCCTATCCGGGGCTAAAGATGCTGTCCCGATTGTGCTTGGTTATCTGCCTCTTGGTTTGGCTTTTGGAGGGCTGGCCCGGGTTGAAGGTTTGAGTCCACTTACGGCAACACTGATGTCCCTTTTTATTTATTCTGGTTCTGGTCAGTTCATCCTGGTGGCTCTGCTGGCTGCTGGGAGCGGACTGCTGGCGATTGTTATTACCGTTTTTTTGGTCAACCTCCGCTACCTCCTCCTAAGTGCTTCTTTGGCAACATACACCCGAAACCTCCCCAGGTGGTTCTTGGCTTTGATCGCTGCTGAGATAACTGATGAAAGCTACGCGGTAGGGGTTACTCGTTTTTCCCGGAATAAGCCAACGGTTCCTTACCTACTCGGGCTTTTTGTTACCGCTCACCTGTCCTGGATCACGGGTTCCTGCCTTGGGGCGATTCTGGGAGGTATCCTCGGAAATGTCAGGGAGTGGGGTCTTGACTTTGCTCTTACAGCGATGTTTATCTGCCTTTTGGTGTGGCAGGTTACCGATCGTCAGAAGTTTTTTGTGGCCCTTTTAGGGTTTTTCTTTTATCTGGTGCTGGCTGTCTGCAATCAGAGTGCTTGGAACATCATTGTCGCAACAGTTCTGGCTAGCGTAGGAGGTATGGTTTGCGAGAAATGGATCAAAAAGTGATTTACCTGGTCATCATTGTTGCGGTTTGCAACTATCTTCTTAGAATGGTTCCTGTGGTGGTCTTGAGCAAAGTGGAAATTCCGAAGCCATTGGAGAGGTTCCTTAATCTCACTCCATGCGCAGTGATCGCTGTGATGGTGGCTGTTGGGGTTTTTACCCCGGAGCAGAAAGTAGATTTTTCCCTGGATAACATTTATCTCCTTGCTTCTGTGCCCACTTTAGCTGTTGCTTTACGGACCAGGAGCCTGGGCTGGACTTTGCTGGCGGGGATGCTGGTCGTGGCTCTTCTCCGCTTTTGCTTTTGTTGAGAGGACGTTTGTTTTGCTTAATGTGGGTGGTGTGGTAAAATCGACTAGAGGAGGGGGTAAGGGTGGACCCCTATTATTTGTATCTCGCTCAAGGGGAAAACGAGAACTTAATTTTTCTTTCCCCGGAACCTGCTTTTGATTGCTTCTACCTCCAGCGATCCAGGGATTGTCGAAGGTTTAGCGTCTTGACTGAAGCTTTACCTGCGGGGATTGCCGCAAGGCTGCTGCTTGAGATCCGCGAAAAACTTACGGCATCTCTTCATCGGACTAAGTTCCATGGTGTTGAGGAACTGTTGGCTGAGTGCGGTGTCCAATTGATTTCTGGAGTTTCTTTCTCTCAGGAACAGTTTCTCCCTTCCTCCGAAGAACTTGCCGCATTGGAGCGGTTGCTCCGGGGACGTCTGTTGCGGTTCTCCGAGATCGCCCGCCTCACTGGCGCTGTTTGTGAGCAGGAGAGAAAGAATCTTTTGCACGCACTCCAGGTTCTCTGCCTCACCAGGAGGATAGACTTCTTGCCCGCCCTTGTCCCTCTTCACGGAGACATGTTTTTCTGCCAGCGCTGCGGCTGGCAGGGTATTCCTGAATTAGTTTCCTGTTCCTCTTGCGGCAGTGAAGACTGTTGCTCCTGCCCTGACTGCTTGATTTTGGGAAAAGTGAGCCTCTGTGAGGTTTTGTTTACGGCGTCAGATACGCCCGTTTCAGGTGTCCGCGGGTTTGGGAAAGGGGCTGCATTTAGGCAGGTCGGTCTCTGGGAACCACTTGTTTTTTCTGTAACCGGTGTTTCCAGGAGTCGTGCCGAGGGCTTTCTTCAGAACAGGGAGGGGAAAGAGAGGGGTTTTCGGAGGCAAATCTTTTTGAATTTAGAGGTGGAGTTTACATCACCCCAAAAGGCAGCAGTCGATGCCCTATTGAAATTTGGGGAAAAGTGCGGGAAAAACCAGGAGTGTCTTGTCTGGGCAGCTTGCGGAGCGGGCAAGACCGAGGTTACCTTTCCTCTCATTGCGAAGGTGCTGAGGAGGGGTGAGAAGGTCCTGTTTGCAACTCCCCGCAGGGATGTCGTTCTCGAGGTGGCTTCCCGGATGCAACGGGCCTTTGGGGAAGACATGGTGGTTGCTCTTTATGGGGGAAGTAGGAGTGTTTACAAGAAAGCACCCCTTGTTGTAGCTACAACGCATCAGACGTTGAGGTTCCACAGGGCTTTCGATATGGTGATCCTTGATGAAGGGGACGCTTTTCCCTATCCAGGAAACAGAATGCTCCACTTCGGTGTTCGGGAGGCGCGTCGCCCTGAAGGCAAGGTCGTTTATCTGACGGCGACTCCGGATCAGGAACTGCTGAGGAGGGCGAAAAGCGGCTCTATCGACCTCATCAAAATTCCGGCAAGACCGCACGGTTTTCCTCTCCCTGAGCCCCGCTTTCTGAAGGTTAACCCGCTCCGCAGGGGTTTTCTAGAAAACTCGGTGCTCGAGATCGTCAGGGATACAGTAGAAAAGTCGAAAGCTCAGGTTTTTATCTTCGTTCCCACGGTAGAGATGACACAGGTAGTCGGAAAGGCACTCAGGAAAGCAGTTGGCAAACCTCCCCTTGAGAACTTTCGCAGTGAGTGGATCGAGTGGAGCTTTGCCAGTGACCAGGACCGCTCTCAGAAAAGGGAAAGTTTTTACGCCGGAAAACTTCCCGTTTTGGTGACTACAACGATCATGGAGCGGGGAGTGACTGTTCCCCGCGTCCATGTCATCGTTCTCTTTGCCGACCAAGCTGCTGTGTTCGACACCCCGACACTGGTTCAGATCGCCGGAAGGTGTGGGCGAAGCCCCAAATATCCCCGGGGAGAAGTGTGGTTTGTGGCCCCCACGGTCACCAGAGAGATGGAAGAGGCTCTGGAGCAGATCAGAGCCTTCAATGATGAAGCAATGGCTGCGGGCTATTTATCTGTTGTTCAGCAGCCAGAGAAAAATGAAAATTTTGCTACAGGGAGCACCGGTCTCTTGAAACAGCTTTTTTCGGTTTGTTGGAGGAGGCTCACTGGTGGGGATCGATGAAATGGTGAACATTCCAGGCCAAGCTTGGGCGTTTGTGACCGTTTATGAATAGCTGCGGCAGGTGTATTAAATTTGAGGCTCAGGAATACTTTATTAGATATAATTAAAGAGTTGCTTTCAAGCTCAGCTTCTGCCTGCCCTTTGTGTGGAAGGCCGGGGTTCTCCTGGCAGCCTTGTTCGCACTGCCTCCGAACCTGGGCAGAGTTGACGCATCAGAAGCTTGTATGCGAGCACTGTGCTACCTTTAGGATGGGAGCCACAGAACCTGGTCTTTGCCGTGACTGTTTGCAGGAGAGACCACCTTTTGTGTTGGCCCGGGCTGTGGTCCCTTATGAGGGACCAGTACGCGGGGCTTTACATTTCTTTAAGTTTGCTGGGAAACGAGAGCTTGCTTTACCCTTAGGGGGATTGATGGTTTCACTTGTGAGAGAGGTTTTTCCTTATCAGTATTTTGGTGCTGTTGTTCCGGTACCTCTTCACCAGGCGCGGGAGCGGGAGCGAGGGTTTAATCAGGCACTCCTGCTGGCAGAGGTGGTTGCTCGAGGTCTGAGGCTCCCCTTATTCCCTGGAGCACTTGTCAGGTGCAGGGAAACCCCCGGTCAGGTCACCCTTTCGCGTGCCGGCAGGCGTTCCAATCTGTGTGGAGCCTTTCTTGCAGGGGAGAGTGTTTCTTCCCTCCGCGGGAGAACCGTGTTGCTTGTTGATGACGTTTATACTACGGGGGCAACTGCAGGGGAGTGCACGCGAACTCTCCTCAGTGCCGGTGTGGCTGCAGTCTATGTGGTAACCTTGGCTTCAGGGGTCGTTTCTGAGGAGGTGGAAGCTTGAGTCGTCGATGGTGGATTCTTACCAGTATTTCATTGGGAACCTTTGTTTCCGTCCTCAACGTCAATCTCGTTAATGTGGCTTTGCCCACTATTAGCAGGGTTATGGATCTGGAAATTTCCCAGGTGCAATGGGTTGTCCTCGTCTTTTCGGTAACTGTTGCGGCCACACTTTTGATTGCCGGTAACTTGGCCGATCTTGTGGGAAGGAAAAAGGTGTATTCTGGGGGTTTCCTGGTTCTGATGTTGGGTTCTTTGGTTTGCGGGCTTGCACCAAATTTTCCTGTTCTCCTTGTGGGACGCTTCATTCAAGGACTGGGAGCAGCCATGCCGATGGCCAACGGGATGGCGATCACGACGACAACTTTTCCCGTTGAGGAGCGGGGCCGTGCTCTGGGAATCGTCGGTAGCATGGTGGGTGTCGGTTCTCTGACAGGGCCTGTTCTTGGCGGTTTTCTCATTGATGTCCTGGGTTGGCACTGGGTCTTCTTCATCAACATTCCTCTGGGGCTGCTGGCTTTTTCCACCGCGCTGGCGCTTCTTCCTCAAGACTCCCAGTCCCGACAGCACGAGGGTTTTGATGGTGCTGGCGCCTTTCTCTTTGCCGTTTCCATGGTCCTGTTTCTCCTGGCGCTTTCCGGGGTTGCGGACAGGACCACTGTTTCCGCTCTAACCACGGCTGGTGTTGCTGTTTTTGGAATCTTTCTCTGGTGGGAGAAGAACCAAGAAGCCCCACTGCTTGATCTCGGTTTGTTCAAAATCCCCCTTTTCAGCACCTCTCTCGCTGCCGCCTTTTTTGCCTATCTTTCGATGGCTGCACTCCTGATTCTCGGCCCCTTTTATCTGGAAGAGGTGCTCGGCTGTTCTCCCTCACAGGTGGGCTTTTTGATGGCTCCCTACCCTCTGCTGCTCACTCTTGTGGCTCCTTTGAGTGGTTGGCTTTCCGATCACTGGGGGCCTGTTTACCTGACGACGGGAGGCTTGCTACTCAACGTTTTTGTGCTCCTTTCGTTGGGATTCCTGGGGAGCGACACCTCATATCTCGATCTGGCGCTGCGCTTCGCCCTGCTCGGGTTGGGGATGGGGATGTTCCACTCCCCCAATAACAGCACTCTTATGGGGTCAGTGCCTTTTTCCAAGCTAGGAGTTGCCGGTGGAGCAAACGCCCTTGTCCGTAATCTGGGGATGCTTCTGGGCACTACTGTGGTTGTTCTGCTTTTTTCGAGTTTCCAGGGGAGGTACCTGGCAGGTATAGAGGTTCCCAGTCGTGTTCAGGAGATAAGGGCTTTCTTGCACGGCTGGCAGGCTGCATTCACTTTTGCCGCACTTGCCGCAGCTCTTGGTGCGTGTTTTTCAGGAATCAGGGTGCGCATCTTCAACAGGAAGGAGGCTGATGAGATGAAGTTCAAGATTGTTCCCGACAGGTGACTTTTCCTCGATTAAGTTTTTCGGTTATCCTTGACTTGCTTCTAACGCTTCGCCTGCAAGAATAACCCTTTATTTTCATCCTCTGATAGTGTTACCAGAGGTGACATGGGTTTCTAAATTCAAGGAGGGCTTTTGATGCCTATTGCTTTCATCTTATTGATTTTGATGTTGCCTTTCTTGCTTTTGATGCTTTTCTTTAATGTGGCCACGATTTCGTTTTCCAGGCTCGGGCTTTCTCCTGCGGGAGCCTTGCTTTTCTTAACTGCCTCGGTTTTGGGGAGTTTGATCAACATTCCCCTCAGCAGGAGGCGGGTGGTTGTCCAGGAGCACCAGGTTTTCCCTTTTCCCCTGCTTTTCTTTTACTACCCTCCCGTGGTTAGAGAACAGGTGATCTGCTTTAATGTGGGGGGTGCGGGCCTTCCTGTGCTCTTTTCGTTGTACCTGCTCCTGACCGGGAGGGCGCCTCTGCTCCCCTCTTTTCTAGCCCTGATCATCGTGACTGTAGTGGCCAAGTTGATGTCCAGACCCCAACCTGGAGTAGGAATCGTGATGCCGGCGTTTATTCCTCCACTTGTGGCCGCAGCAGCAGCTTTGCTCTTGGCTCCTTCGGGCCAAACAGCACCTGTTGCTTATGTCGCCGGAACGATGGGGACGCTTGTTGGTGCTGATCTCCTCAACTGGAGGTCGATTCAGGAGTTGGGCGCCCAAATGGTGAGTATCGGTGGTGCTGGGGTTTTTGACGGAATCTTTCTGGTGGGGATCATTGCTGCCTTTCTCGGGTAATGAAGCCAGATATTTGTTGATGGCAGTGGTTGGTTCTGATATACTGGAGGCGAAGAGAGTTCTCATTTTTCTGGGGTGGTGGGGAAGTGGACCTGAGAAATTGTCCTGAATGTGGGAAGCTTTTTGTGTATATGGGTAGGGACCTTTGTCCAGAGTGTGTAAAAAAGGAAGAGGAAATGTTTGAAAAAGTAGAAAAGTTTTTAAGAAGAAACTCAGGTGCTTCTGTTCAGGAGATCAGTGAGGCAACCGGTGTTCCCGAGGAGAAGATTATTTATTTTTTTAAAGAAGGCAGGCTGATTGCGCGGACACCGCTTCAGCAACTGGTGTGCGAGCGCTGTGGGAAACCGATAGCCAGTGGGCGCTTTTGCAAAAACTGCCGGGAAGCTCTAGGATCGGTTGTGAGGTCTCTAGATTCATCACCACCAGTGAGGAGGCTCGAAAAAGAGAGCCGCCAAAGTGACCACTTTCAGCCAGTGAAGCGGGAAAAAGGCCGGATGCACACCGCGGACCGTGTTCGCCGCTTGCGGAGCGAAGATTGAAGGCGTAAACTGCTGATTTATAAGGATACTCTAAAGTCATTTTCGTTCAAGACGATATATATAAAGAGTGGCGATTTTCAATGGTTATTGGTGAGGGTTGCTTCTCCACTGGGGGAAGAAGGTTATGAGAGGGAGGAAAAGGTAATGATCATTTCTAACCAACAGATTCAAGCAATTCTTCGCCTCTATGGGGTGGCCAAAACGAGGGCATCGGAAGGTGAGCGAGCCCCCGGTTCTGCTCAGGAAGTAAGGGAAGGAGCGAGGGACCGTGCTGAGCTTTCTGAGGAGGCTCGATTGTACAAGAGAGCCCGGGAAACGGCACTCCAGGCTTCAGAGGTGAGAGAAGAACTCGTCGAGAGGCTCAGGAATGAACTGGAAAGCGGATCCTACAAAGTGCAGCCAGAAGATGTTGCCGAAAAG
>LGFL01000036.1 GCA_001508855.1 Thermoanaerobacterales bacterium 50_218 | reverse complement strand
AGGGGAACCCGGTGCGCCTTGAGTTCTGGGGAGATGAACTGACCTCGATCAGGGAGTTTTCTCCGGAGACCCAGCGCTCGAAAAGGGATCTGGAAAGAATCGAGATCTGGCCAGCACGCGAGTTCGTCTACAGGCCAGAGCTTGTGGAAGCCGCGCTTTCCAGGCTCAAGGAGGCCTACAGGAGAGGTAAGGAGCAGATTAAAGGGAGTCGGGAGGCCCAGACACGCCTCAGCCAGCGGTATGCCCGCTTGAGCGAAATGGCCAGTGAGGGAACTGGTTTTTCTCTGCACCTTTTGCAGCCTTATTTCTATCCATCCCAGGTCTCCCTTGTTGATTACCTGCCTCCTGGTTCTCTGGTTGTTCTTGATGACCCAGGGCGCTTGCTCGAACAGTGGCGTTCAGCAACTGCGCTTCTGGAATCTGATTACAAGCGCCTTTTCCAGGAGGGCCGCAACTTCACGCCCTGGCGAGACTACTATTTCAGTGGGGAGGAGATCTGCCAGCACCTGAAGAGTTTCCCATTGTTGATCTTTTCCCATCTTATGGGAAGCCTTTCTATTTTTGCACCTCAGGAAGTGGTGAAGCTCACTGTCAAAGAAATGCAGCCTTTCCTCGGCCGCCCCGACCTCCTTGCTCCTGAGGTTCGTGGCTGGCTGCAAAAAGGGATGACAGTGCTTTTGCTCGTCCAGAGGGAGGTCCAAAAGAGGCAGTTAGAGAACGACCTCCGGGAGCGGGAACTCGCCGGCTTCTTTGCTCCTGAGTGGTGGAGCGTATTGGAAAAGGGACGTTTGCAGATAGGGATGGGTTACCTGAGCCGCGGTTTCGAGGTCCCTGGTCGCCTGGCGGTAGTCACAGATGAGGAGCTTTATGGTAAAAAGAAGGTGAGGTCGCGAGCGCGGCTGAGAACTGCTGGCGACACTTCTGCTTTCCGCCCCGAGTTTGTTTCTGGTGACTACGTCGTCCACCCCCACCACGGGATCGGTCGCTATGTAGGGATCAAGCGGATCACTGGAGAAGAGGGCACCAGAGACTACCTCGAGATCGTCTATGCAGGTGGTGACCGCCTCTACGTCCCAGTGACCCAGGCGGACATCGTTCAGAAGTACGTTGGTCCTGAGGGTCATGTTCCCAGGCTTTCCCGCATTGGAGGAGCCGACTGGGCGCGCACCAAGCAGCGGGTGAAAAAGAAGGTTAAACAGCTTGCCCACGACCTTCTGAAGCTCTATGCTGAAAGGAAGACAACCCCTGGTTACGCCTTTTCTCCGGATACGGTCTGGCAGAAGGAGTTCGAAGAGGCTTTCCCTTATGAGGAAACCCCTGACCAGTTGCGGGCGATTGCCGAGGTCAAGGCTGATATGGAGAAACCTTTTCCAATGGACCGGCTTGTCTGCGGTGATGTCGGCTTTGGAAAGACTGAGGTCGCTTTGAGGGCTGCTTTCAAGGCTGTCCAGGACAACAAACAGGTGGCTGTGCTGGTCCCGACAACAGTCCTCGCCCAGCAGCACTACCACACTTTCAAAGAAAGGTTTGCCAATTACCCTGTGCGCATCGAGATGCTGAGCAGGTTTAGGTCACCGAAGGAACAGAAGATGATCGTAGAAGCTGTTGCCAAGGGCCTGGTTGACATCGTTATCGGGACGCATAGGCTTCTCTCCGATGACGTCAGGTTCAGGGACTTGGGTCTTCTGATCATCGATGAGGAACAGCGTTTTGGCGTCAACCACAAAGAGAAGATCAAGGCGATGAAGACGAATGTGGATGTTCTCACCTTAACGGCAACACCCATTCCCAGGACACTGCAGATGTCGCTGAGCGGTGTGCGTGACTTGAGCCTGATTACCACTCCACCTCAGGACCGGCTGCCGGTCCAGACCTATGTCCTGGAGTACAGCCCCGAGGTCGTCAGGGATGCCATTTTGCGGGAGATTCAGCGGGGTGGACAGGTGTTTTACGTCCACAACCGCGTCCAGACGATCGAGCGCTGTGCTGCATTTCTCCAGAAGCTCGTGCCCGAGGCATCGTTTCGCATTGCTCACGGGCAGATGAAGGAAGATGAACTCGAAGAGGTGATGTGGGACTTCATCAACCACAAATTTGATTGTCTGGTCTGCACCACGATTATTGAAAACGGGCTCGACCTTCCTAATGTGAACACCCTTATTGTGGAGAACGCCGACCAGTTCGGGCTTGCCCAGCTCTACCAGCTACGCGGCCGAGTCGGCCGCTCGAGCAGGCTTGCCTATGCCTACTTTACTTTTGAGAAGGACAAAATCCTCACAGAGCAGGCGGAAAAGCGTCTCCGTGCCCTCCAGGAGTTTACTGAGTTCGGCTCCGGTTTCAAGCTCGCCCTGCGTGACCTGGAGATCCGCGGTGCTGGCAACCTCCTAGGACCCGAGCAGCACGGTCACGTAGCTGCAGTTGGCTTTGACATGTTTAACCAGTTGCTGGAAGAAGCAGTCCGCGAACTCAAAGGGGAAAAGAAACCGGAACGCAGGGCAGAACCACGGGTCTGGGAACTGCACGTAGATTCCTATCTTCCTGACGACTATGTCGGTGACCCTGCTCAAAAGGTAGAGATCTACAGAAGGCTTGCCCTGGCGAAGGAGACCAAAGAAGTGGATGAACTGCAGGCTGAGGTCCGTGACCGCTTTGGACCTCTGCCTGAACCAGCCCTTCGCTTGTTCACCCTCGCCAGGCTCCGGGTGCGGTCTCGCGAGCTTCAGGTGAGAGAGGTCGAGCAGAGTGACCACTCTCTGGTTGTCCGCTTCCAGGAAGGGTATGCTCCAGGAAGGGAAGAATTGGCGCTCTGGAGCAGGGTTTTTGGAAAGCGCCTGAGCTTTTCTGCTGCCGGCGGGTTTGAGGTGCGGATCAATACGAGGGGGCTGGGTTCGCAGGAACTGCTAGGGATGCTGGCGAGTGTCTTGCTCTCTGCTTAGGGAAAAATGATCGGGATTGGGGTGTGATTCGTTTGAATCAGCGTCTTTCAAAGGTTGCAGGTTTTTGGAAACAAGCACTGCTGTTTTTGTTGATTGTGGCTGTTGGTGGAGGCTGGTATTTCTGGTCTGAAAGCGGAGACTGGGTGGTGAGAGTCAACAGGGAGAAGATTTCCCGGCAGGCCTGGCTGAAAGAAGTCTCCTTTGCTGAGAACTTCCTTTTGAGGGTTTATGACATCGATCTCCAAGAATCTCAGGCCCGGAAGCTGCGCCAGCAGGTCGAAGAAGAGGTCTTAAGGAGGCTGGTTGACCGTGTCCTCCTCTGTCAGGCTGCCCGCTTCTACGGGATCGATGTTTCTGAGGCTGAGGTGGAGGCCCTTCTGCTTTCCGACCAACGGCAGAGCGGGGGAGAAAAAAGATTTCGGGAAATCCTCCGCGGTCAGGGTTTGACCCTCGAGGACTACAGGAAAAAAGTTGAGGAGAACCTGCTGATCAGCAAGCTCTGGGATTATCTTACGAAAGAGGTTACTGTAAGTGAAGAAGAGCTGAAATCCGCCTACAAGGCGCGCCGAGACGAGTTTTCTCAGCCTGAGGAAGTCAAAATCGGTCATATCCTGGTCAAGTCAGAGGACCTGGCACGCTCTCTGATCACTGCCCTTGAAGAAGGTGCGGATTTTCAGGAACTTGCTGTGAAGCACTCTCGCGATCCCAGTGTTTCTCAGAACAAGGGTGTTATCGGCTACATCAGAAGGGATGACCCTCTCATCCCAGAGAGCCTTCGGGAAGCAGCCTTCAGTTTGCCCCCAGGCGCATTCACCAGAGAACCTGTCAAGAGTGAGTTCGGTTACCACATCGTCATTGTTTTCGACAGGAAAGAGGGGAAAGTTGCTACTTACGAAGAGGTGCGCCAGCAACTCTATGAGGAAGTCCTTGCCGAGAAGAAGAACGAGGTCTTCCTGGAGTACCTGGAAAGCCTGCGCCGCCACGCCCGGATCACCACGAGAATCTGAGGAAGGTGGGGATACATAGAGAGGTATGGAAAAAAATGAATAAATCCCCCTTGTGCGTTATATACTATTCATGAGAGCCTTGCTTGAGGTCAATCGAGAGATATGAAAGGGGGATAAGCATGTGAAGGCAACAGGTATCGTCCGCCGCATTGATGACCTTGGTCGTGTTGTGATTCCGAAAGAGATTCGCCGCACCCTGCGGATACGTGAAGGGGATCCCCTGGAAATATTTGTTGATAGGGATGGAGAAGTGATCCTTAAGAAATACTCACCTATCGGCGAGCTTGGCGACTTTGCCAAGGAGTATGCAGATTCTCTCCACGAGGCAACAGGGCATATTGCCTGTATCGCTGACAGGGACAACATCATTGCTGTTGCTGGGGCCCCAAAAAAGGAGTTTCTCAACAAGCCAGTAGGTCCTGCCGTCGAGCGAGTCTTTGAAGAACGCAAACCTGTGCTCATCAACAAGGCCGGAGAACATCCCTTCTGTGAGGGCTGTTTGATTGACGAGGAAGAGGAGAAGTGCAAGTTTTCCAGTGAGGTGATCGCTCCCATTATTGCTGGAGGGGACCCGATTGGAGCGGTGATCATCTGTTCCAAGGAACCCGGTGTGCAGATGGGGGAACTTGAGCTGAAGCTCGCAGAAACAGCAGCCAGTTTTTTAGCCAAACAGATGGAGCAATAATGAAAAAAGTGATTGTAAAAGAGGTTTGAATTCACAATTCCAAAGGTAGCGCCATTAGCTGCCTTTAATTTTTTGTGTCTTTTAGTTTGGTTCAAGGGAGGAGAGCTGTGAGGGACTCCTTTTTGCGGGGTGCATTTATCCTCACGGTAGCAGGGATTATCGTCAAACTGCTCGGGGTTTTCTACAGGATCCCTTTCACGAGAATGGTAGGCAGTGAAGGGATCGGTCTCTACCAGATGGCCTACCCCATTTATGCCACGATCCTTGCTCTTTCCACATCTGGGCTTCCGGTCGCCATTTCTTATCTTGTCGCCGAAAAGCGGGCACGTGGTGACTTCTCAGGTGCGAGGGTTACTTTTTTCCTTTCGCTGGGAATCCTCTTTATTTTAGGGATGACTTTTTCGGTGGTCCTTTTCCGGAGCGCCTACTACCTCGCTGTTAACCTCCTCGGTGACACCCGTGCCTACTACCCCCTTTTCACTGTTGCCCCGGCGATCCTGGTGGTTTCGGTGGCCTCGGCCTTCCGGGGCTACTTTCAGGGGTGTCAGGTGATGTGGCCGACTGCCGTCTCCCAGGTGGCTGAGCAGGTAGTGAGAGTGGCCACGGTTTTCTGGGCGGGGATTTGTCTCCTGCCGAAAGGGGTGGAGTTCGCCGCTGCCGGGGCAACTTTTGGCGCGGTCACCGGGGGATTTTCCGGGCTTCTCGTGCTGGTCGCGGTTTTCCTGTGGTTTGAAAAAACGAGCAGACCTCCGGGTCATTCCTGGAAACCGGGAATCTCGATTTCTGAAGACTTCGTCCAAATCTTGAGAAGGCTTTTTTCTTACGCTCTCCCTATTTCCGCTGGTTCCCTTGTAATGCCGGTGGTGCAGGCGATCGATACGATGATCATCCCCCACAGGCTCCAGGATGCCGGTTGTTCTGTCTCTGAGGCGACGTCCCTTTTCGGGCAGTTCTCGGGAATGGCGGGTTCCCTCGTCTTTCTGCCGGTCGTCTTTACCGCAGCCCTGGCCACCAGCCTCGTCCCCAGTATTGCTGCTGCCTACGCCCGGAAGGATCAGATGCAGGTGAGGAGAGGAGTGAGCACTTCGGTGAGGATCACGGTTGCTCTCGTCCTCCCTGCTGCTGTCGGTATTGCCTTGCTGGCCACCCCAATGACAACTTTCCTTTTTGCCGATCCCGGTGCCGGAGAGGTTACCTCATGGCTGGCTCCTGCTGCCTTCTTCTCCGGACTTTATCAGACGACCTCAGGAGCTTTGCAGGGGCTTGGCTGCACCTGGATCCCGGTGATCAACCTCGTCGTTGGCTGTCTGGTCAAGATCTTCTGCAATTACTACCTGACCGTCTTTCCCGTTCTCGGTGTTAAGGGAGCGGCTGTTGGCAGTGTCTTTTGTTTCCTGGTGGCTTCTTTGCTCAATGATTTCTCCCTGAGGCTGAGGGTTTGGGGGTATTCCGGATTTTTCCCCTACTTGTCCCCTTCGCTTCTGGCTGCTACAATAATGGGAGTGATGTTGCCTCAGGTCTACGGTTTTCTGAAGCTTTACGGCAACGGTGTGGCAACTTGTGCTTCGATTTTCGTGGGTGCTTGCGTTTATTTTTTGTTCTTCTTAGGATTCGGGGGAGTGAAGTTGTCGAGCTTGAGAAAGCTCTTTTGAATAAACAAAAGTTCTGGAGGCGAAGGTAAGATTGGCTGGTCAGGAAGGGAAGGTCTATGCTGGAGAAATCTATGTGGTGGGTCTGGGGCCAGGTGACCCTCTGGATCTGCCGCCGATTAACCTCAGCCTGCTGCGTCAAGGGTCTGGCGTTTACCTGCGCACTGCCTACCACCCGGTTGTTGCTTTTCTGGAAAACGAGGGCATCAGATACCAGACTTTCGATGATATTTACGAAACATCGAGGTCATTTGACGAAGTTTACCAGAGAATGGCTGCCAGGCTTTTAGAACTTGCTATATCGGAAAACCGTCCAGTTGTATTTGCTGTTCCAGGTCATCCTCTTGTCGGGGAAACGGTTGTCAGGATCCTTCTCGATGAAGCACCACGTAAAAACGTGAAGGTATCCGTCTGGCCGGCCCCGAGCTTCCTGGCAAACATCTACAGCCTTTTGAGGATCGACCCGATGGAGGGGCTTCTGGTTGTCGATGCTTTCCAGTTGTGCAGTTTTGCCAGGAAGAGCGGAAAGTTCACCGTTCCTCCAGAGACCGGGGTGATCGTCAGCCAGGTTTACAACAGGGTCATGGCTTCAGAAGTCAAGCTCACTCTGATGGAACACCTGCCAGACACTCAGACCGTTTATGTGGTTCGGGCCGCGGGTATCCCTGGGGAGGAGAAGGTAAAAAAGTGTCCTCTCTTCGAGCTTGACCGTCAGCACAGCTTCGACCACTTGACTGCTGTTTATGTTCCTCCTCTGCCTTACCTTGGAGAGGAGGCTTCCTCGAAACCGTCTTCTTATCCCCTCGATCCCCTTGTAGAAGTGATGGAGCGCCTTTTGGGACCAGGTGGCTGCCCCTGGGACCGCCAGCAGACCCACCAGACTCTAAAGAAGTACCTGATCGAAGAGGCTTATGAGGTAATTGAGGCGATCGACCAGGAAGACATGCATAAACTTTGCGAAGAGTTGGGAGACTTATTACTGCAGGTCGTCTTCCATGCCACACTTGCCAGAAAAAGAGGGGATTTTGACATCAATAAAGTCATTGCCGGAATCACGGAGAAACTGGTCAGGCGCCATCCCCATGTCTTCGGAACAAAAGAAGTGAAGGATGCCCGCCAGGTTCTAGTCAACTGGGAGGAGATCAAGCACTCGGAAAAGGAAAAGAAACAGAGAAAATCTCTCATGGAAGGAATCCCACGCTGCCTTCCTGCCCTCCAGAAGGCCGACAAGGTCCAGGCAAAGGCCTCTCTTGTAGGGTTTGATTGGCCTGATGTTTCTGGTGCTGTTGCCAAAATGGAGGAGGAACTGCGGGAGTTCAAGGCTGCCTTCAAGGGAAAAGACCTGCAGGAGATCAACTCGGAAATCGGAGACCTGCTTTTTGCCGTTGTTAATGTTGCCCGCCTTCTTGGCGTCGATGCTGAGGATGCTCTCCGCTCTGCTGTTGATAAGTTTATCCGGAGATTTCAGAAGATGGAGGAAAAAGCACGAACCCGCAACTTGAAGCTGGACCAACTTTCTCTCGACGAGCTTGACCAGCTTTGGGAAGAGGCTAAGAAAGAGGAAGAAAAAATTTGCTAAAAAATTTCTCAACTTGCTCACGACCAGCAGGATTTTTGGGGATCCTGGCGAATATGTAGGCGTTGAAGTCAAAAACCTAAAAACTCGGGAAAAGGAGGGTTCGTATTTGAACAAGGCAGAGCTTATCAACTGTGTGGCGGAGAAAGCGGAGATGACCAAGAAGGATGCGGAAAAGGCCGTCAATGCCGTTTTTGCAGCTATTGAGGAGGCCCTGGCGCGGGGTGAGAAGGTTCAACTCGTCGGATTTGGGACCTTTGAAATCCGTGAGCGGGCAGCACGCACAGGCCGCAACCCGCAGACCGGTGAAGAGATCCAGATTCCTGCTACCAAAGTTCCTGCTTTCCGCGCTGGGAAAGCCCTCAAAGATGCTGTCAGCTAGCTTTGAGTCCTGAATTCTTTCTGTCAGTCAATTTGAGGCGAGGATTGGGGGGATTTCCCCCCTTTTTTATTATTTATATTTATGGGGAGGGGAGACGTAGTTGCGGCTCGATAAGTTTCTCCAGGTGAGCCGATTGATCAAGAGAAGGACAGTGGCAAAGGAAGTCTGTGCTGCCGGAAACGTGGCAATCAACGGCAGGCCAGCCAAACCGGGAAGTGTGGTTACAACGGGTGACGTGATCACGATTACCTGGGGGAGGAGAGTCAGCAGTTTCCAGGTCTTGAAGGTGCCTGAAGGCAATGTCCCGGCGAGCCAGGCGAGGACTCTTTACAAGTGCCTGGAAGAAAAACTGCTGCCACCTGAAGAGTGAGCGGAATACTGATTATCCCTCCTGAGCATATTAAGCACAAGAAGCGCAATAGGGTCTCAACAAATGTCTGGCCACGGGAGGGAATTCGTGTGGAGCAGTTGAACAGGTCGCGCCTCCTCATCTACATTGCCCTTTTTGCCCTGGTGGTTGCTGTTTTCGTGGGGATCGTCCGGGGCAGGCAATCCTCGCCTGAAAAAGCGGGTGAGGAATTCAAGTATCAGGAACCAACGATCACCCTTTACGACCACAAAACAGGAGAAAAAAAGAAGATCAGATTTGAGGACTACATTGCCGGTGTTGTTGCTGCGGAAATGGCACCGACATGGCCGCGGGAGGCCCTCGCCGCCCAGGCGATTATCGCCAGGACGTTTACCCTCCACAAGATCAAGTACGAGGGAGGGGTTCCCCAGCACGGGGCAGATGCCTCCACGGACACCGAGGAGTTCCAGGCCTACGACCCGGGGCGGATCAACGATAATGTCAGGGCTGCAGTTGAAATGACGCGGGGAAAGGTGATCAGATACAACGGAAAGTATGTTCGTGCCTGGTTTCACGCTAATGCCGGCGGCAAGACCGCCACTCCTGCCGAGGGCTTGGGGTTTACCAAGGAGCCGACACCTTACATCAAAAGTGTGGCCGACCCAGGCCAGGAGATCGCTCCACCTGAAGAGCGGAACTGGGCGGCATCGTTCCCCGTGGGAGGGGTGCGCAAAGCAGTCAGTAGAGAGACAGGCCAAGACCCGGGAGAGTTCACCAGTGCCGCTATTGTCGAGAGGGGCCCTTCGGGAAGGGCAACCAAAATCAGGTTGGGGAGCACCGTCGTCAGTGGCCCTGCTTTGAGGCTTGCTCTGGGGACGGAAGCGATGAGGTCAACCCTGCTCGACAGGCTGGAGGTCCGTGACGGTGCCTTGGTGGTGTCCGGGCGTGGCCACGGTCACGGCGTGGGAATGAGCCAGTGGGGTGCTTACTACTTCGCCAGAGAGGGTAAGTCCCCGGAGGAGATCATTAAATACTACTATTCTGGTGTCACCGTCGACAAAATCTGGCGCTAGTTAGTAGAGTCCCGAATTGTTGGGAAGGATTTCGCCACCTTATTGGCGAAGTCTAAAAAAGATTGCAAATTCAGCGAAGGTGTCGAGGTATCTGGCTGTGGGCAAGAAGTTGCTGTTGTGCCTGATTCTGCTTTGTGTGGGAACGGCGGTCTTGGTTTTCCTTCGACCTGCCGTTGCTCTCGAAGATTACCTTTTTGAAGAGAGTGCCGCCATCGATCAGGGCCCTGGGTCTGCTGCCGACCCTGTGTTCACCCGCTCATCTTTTCACAGCTACGTGGAGCAACTGCTGAGCGGTGTCCGTGGGGAACTCTCTGCTATTGAGGATCGGTTGGATCGGGTGGCACTGCAGGTAGAGCAGGTCCGCGAAAGAATCGGCAGGGTTTTCCCTGACATGAAAGGCCACTGGGCCTTCGAATACGTCAGTTTCCTGCAGTCGCGAGGCATCATCGGGGGTTATCCCGACGGCAACTTCCACCCTGAGGAACCGGTAACAAGGGCGGCACTGGCGGTGATGATCCTCAAAGCGAAAAACCTCGATCCTGATCCTGGAGCTGCTGTTTTCCCTGATGTTCCCAGAGACCACTGGGCTGCCGGGGCGATCGGCGCGGTGCGTGCTGCCGGGTTTCTGAAGGGTTACCCCGACGGCACCTTCCGTCCTGAGAGGGAGCTGACCCGTGCCGAAGCCGCTGTTGTCTTGAACAGGGCTTTTCACCCCAGTGCCGTGAAGATTTTCCCCACTTTCAGTGACCTGAGCGGCCACTGGGCGGCACCAGATGTGCAGCAATTGGCTGCTGCCGGGATCATCGGTGGTTACCCTGACGGCACCTTCAGACCTGACTGGAAGGTGAAGAGGTCGGAGTTGGCCACGATGCTGGCCAAGATTCTGAAGGAGTAAGGAAAAGGAGCCTGGTGAGAGGAGATGGACTACGGATTTTTCGATGACTGGGGAGAAACGAGGGAGTGGGGGTACAGCCTTCCGGCGAAGAGGAAAACGAGAAAAAAGCGCTCACCGGTTTCTTTCTTGGTGAAGGTCTTGATCTTTTTGGTGTTATTCGCCGGTTGCCTGGTTCTGGGATACCACCTCGCGGGTGGTGATTTCGATGCTTTGGAGCAGGGGACTCTTCCTCCAGAGGCTGCGGCTTCTCAGGGAAAAAAAGTCTTCCCTGTGCTCCTTTTGGGTGTTGACCAGAGGCAGCCTGGTGAGCCCTCGAGAGCGGACACGATCATCGTCGCTTTTCTGGACAAGGAAAAAAAAGAGGTGCGCCTGCTTTCGATCCCCCGCGACACCTATGCCTGGGTTCCCGGTTACTCGCACATGACGAAGATCAACGTCTCCCATGCCTTAAAAGGGCCGGAGGGGACGATGATGGCTGTCAGCGAACTGCTGGGGATCGAGATCAACCACTACGTGGAAACCAACTTTGAAGGCTTCAAAGAGATCGTCGACACCCTTGGGGGGGTAACGATCAACGTCGATCAACGGATGTATTACCCTGCTGAGGGGATCAATCTTTACCCTGGTGTGCAGCACCTCAACGGTGAGGATGCTCTCGCCTTTGTCCGCTTCCGGGGCTACCCGAGGGGGGACATTGACCGCATCGAGCACCAGCAGCGTTTCTTTAGGGCGCTTGCTGATGAGGCGATGCAGTGGCGCAACATCTGGAAGATCCCTGACCTCGTCCGCGCCGTCAGAGACGCCGTTGACACCAATTTGAGCATTTCTCAGATGGTCGAACTGGGCAATACCTTCAGGAACATCAACAGCTCGCAGCTAGAGGCTTACACCCTGCCTGGTGACCCACAGATGATCGATGGTGTCAGCTACTGGGTGCCGCGGGAGGAGGAAATTCCCCCACTTGTCGAATCACTGATCAGCGGAGAGGAGCCTGAAAGCGCTCCTGAAGGTGCTCTTCCGGTTTCCTCGGATGGCCTTAATTGACCCCTGAGGGGGAGTCAGGGATCTGCTGGATGAGGTGTTGGAGTTGTTGCCTGAACGGAAGGAAGTCTTGGGGGTGGGTGTCCACCCTTTAACTTTGTCCGAAGCTGTTGCCGTGATCGGCGGCTGGATCAGGGAATACCGTAGCTGCGGAAAGGGAACCGAGAAGCAGGCTGATGCTCCTGAGTGTAGTGCTGACAGCAGTTGGGTGACCCGTCAGGTGGTCACCCTCAATGCCGAAATCCTCTACCATGCCCAGCACGACCCTCGACTGCGGGACCTGCTCAACAAGGCCGACCTGGTCGTTCCCGACGGTTACGGGGTCATCTGGGCGGGGCGCCGCTTCGGTCACCGTTTCCCGGAGCAGGTTGCCGGAATCGACCTGGTCTCGGCCCTCGCTGCTGCTGGCAGCGCAGAAGGCTGGCGCTTTTTTTTGCTGGGGGCGGCGGCCGGGGTTGCCGAGGAGGCTGCCGCCAACCTGGTGAAAAGGGCACCAGGGCTTCAGGTTGTGGGGACGCACCACGGCTACTTTTCCCAGGATGAAGAGGCAACTGTCTTAAAAAAAGTCCGGGAAGCGAGCCCGGACATCCTGCTGGTGGCTCTTGGAGCACCGAAGCAGGAGTTTTTCATCAACAGGCACAAGGAGAGACTCGGTGCTTGTGTGGCCATCGGGGTTGGAGGGAGCTTCGACGTCCTTTCCGGAAGGGTTCCGCGGGCACCACTCTTTCTGCGGAAGCTCCACCTGGAGTGGCTTTACCGTATCTCGAGGGACCCTTCCCGCTGGGGGCGTGCCCTTGCCCTTCCCAGGTTTGCCTGGGTGGTCCTCCGAAAGACTTTGTTCTAAAGGTTAGAATTTGACGTGTATAATCAATCGTACGGGGTACACTGGGTCATCTGTTGTTATGGTGAATGTTCGGTGGGAGAAGCTGGCGGGAGGGTTTTTCGTGGGAGATCAACACCGATCTTGGTTTGCCACGAGGCAGTTGCTGTTCAGTGCCATCATTGCCGTTGTCCTGGTGCTGGCAGTCGTCTTCTGCTCCTATTTGGTCATCAGCACGAATGCCGGTCAGCATAGTGCCGAAAAAGTCCCTTCGTCTCCGGGGGAGCCTACCGCAGAAAAGGAGACCGCTGGTGAAAGGGAAACGGGTGCCAGGGATCTTTTCGTGCTCCCTGCCAGCCCCATCGATGAGAGCACCCTCAGCGCCCTTGTTGAACTGGGGGCAGAACCCGGAGACGCTCTCGGTGACAGCGGTTTCCTGGTACGCCTTCCCGCAGGTCGTTATGAGGAAATTTCCCACCTTTTGGGTGAGGCTCCTGAGCCGTATCCTCCAGAGAAGAGAATCCACCCCCGCCTCCAGGAGAAACTGGATTCCCCGGGAAAGGAAGTCCTCCAGGTTGAGGTCACTCTGTTCCGCGAAGGGGATAAAGATAGCCTTGCCAGGCTCGTCGAAGACCTGGGGGGCAGGATCGAGCGCGGCCTCGAGGAGCCAGGGCGCGTCCTGCGGGTGCAGATTCCTGCAGAGCACCTGAAAGACCTGGCAGGTTTCCCGGAGGTCGTTTACATTGAGCCTGTCGTCCGCCATCACCTCCTCAACAACCGGGCTGCCGACATCGTTGGAGCAGTGCCCTTAAACGTCTCCGGTTTCCTGCCGGAGGGGCTCACCGGAAGCGGGCAGTTCATCGGGATTGCCGACTCCGGGCTCGACCTCGGCTCAATGGAAGACATCCACCCGGATCTAGCCAGCAGGCCGGGGCAGATCCCGAAAGTGGTGATGCTGAAGTCGTGGGCCGGTGCTTCTAGTGCCGCCGACCCGGTTGGCCACGGCACCCATGTGGCGGCAACCGTGGCCGGGACCGGTGCCGCCTCTAACGGCAAGTTCCGGGGCATCGCCCCGGGTGCCAGCATCTACTTCCAGGCGTTGCTCGATGCCAAGGGAGAGATCGCCCCTCCTCCCGACCTGACGGCGATGTTCGCTCCTGCTTACGAGGCCGGTGTCCGCGTCCACCTCAACGCCTGGGGTGGAGAAGGCGGCGGCTACCTGGGACACGCCTCCCAGGTCGATCGCTTCGTCAGGGACCACCCTGACTTTTTAGTCGTCTTCGGCTCAGGGAACAACGGCCCTGCTGCGGGCACGCTCACCCCGGAGGCCCACACCAAGAACGGCCTCGTGGTCGGAGCCAGCCAGAACCCCAGGCCGGCGCTCGACCCTGACCAGGTGGATGCCAGCAGGATCGCCTCCTTTTCCAGCCGCGGCCCCACGAGTGACGGGCGCTTAAAACCGGAAATCCTCGCCCCCGGGGCCCTGGTTTCGGTCTGTTCCCGCCTTGTTACCGGCAACTTCAAGCCAGATCCGGACTACACCTACCTCGAGGGGACGAGCATGGCTGCCGCTGTTGCTGCCGGGAGTGCCACCCTTCTCCGGGAGTACTTTCAGGAGTTCGAAGGTGTGAAGAGCCCGAGCGCCGCCCTCCTCAAGGCTGCTTTGATCAACGGAGCGCGGCCTCTTGAAGATTCTGGGGGCAGCTTCGGGGTCCTCGACCTCATGGTGACCGTGCTCTCCTTGAGAGAGGACACCTTCGGTTTCGTCGATTCCGGCGAAGGGGTGACTGCTGGTGACGCCCTCAGCTTCACCTTCGAGGTTGATGATCCCTCTTCACCTCTGAAGGTCACCCTCGCCTGGACCGACCCACCGGCAGCACCAGGGGCGAAAAAGGCCCTTGTCAACAACCTCGACCTGGTTGTCCGCGACCCCGGGGGCCGGGAGTATTGGGGCAACTCCTTTCTTTTTGGCGATCATCCTGATGATGTGAATAACGTCGAGCAGGTGATCATCCCCAATCCTCTCCCTGGTAGGTACACGATCATCGTCCGGGGAACGGAGATCCGGCAGGATGCTGTTCCTGTTGTTCCCGGAAAAAATCAGGACTTCGCCCTCGTCTTCGGCCAGCCCCTAAGGAGGGACGTAATCGCTGGTGTCGGTGATGGTTCGGTCACCCTCGCCTCGGGGCAAGAACTGAGAATAGACCCGGAAAAAGTGAGACTGGTGCGGGACGGAGTTTTCGTCGACCTTGAACGACTGGTCACCGGAAGCTATTCTGTCGAGGACCGGAACAGGGAGCTTTACCGGCTCGCTGCAAACAGGCTTCCCGGTGCCGACATTTACTTTTCCGCAGGGTTCCCGGAGCACGGTCTCGCCTACGTCGTCTCCAGGAGCTGGAAGGCCCGCGGTATCCAGGTTTTTCAGACATCTGAGGGGACCCTCCTCGCTGAGGTCAACCCTGAGGTGCGGGAGGGCGGCTACCTCCTCGTTTCCGCTTCCCGGGAATCCCTCCTGGTGAACGGAACCGATGTCGACGACTTTGACGCTGTCCCCCCTGGTGGGGAAGTCAGGGGCCTGGTCAACCCCAGCTCCCAGACACTGTGGCAGGCGGGGATCAGCTACCAACAGGTCGAGGGCTTTCTCGACAGGGCCGACCCTGAAAACAGAAAGGTCTTCCTGATCGGTGAGCCGGAGCCCTACCAACTTGCCCAAGATGCCGTGATCACCTATACTGATGAACTTGCCGACGCTGACCCTGCCGACCTCCCGTTTGGGGCGGTTTCCAGCCCCGGCTGGGAGGCCTTGCTTCCGGGCCTGCGGGTGCAGTTGGTTTGCTCACCGGAAACAGGTGAGGTGATTTTCCTGGGGGCGAAGCGCCGCCTGGCTGTGGGAACCGTCACCGCAGTTGCTCCTCAGGAGGGAAAAGTAGTTTTGAGCACGGGAAAGGCTTATCAGGTGCAGCCGGGGATCTCGGTGGTCGTTGACGGGAAGAGCTCTTCCCTCGAGCAACTGCTTCCGGGGATGCACCTGATTGCAGTGCTCTTCCCCGATTCGCCGGAAGTGCTCTCCCTGGCCGCACACAGCAGCTTCACCTACGGCCAGGTGGTCTACGCCAGCAGCAAGGAGAGGATCATCTACCTCCTCGACCAGCGCAACAGGTTCCGGGTTCTGGAAGTGGCGCCTGAGGCCGAGGTCTTCCGTTGGGGGCTGCCTGGGGGCCTGGAACTGGTGGAACCCGG
This sequence comes from Thermoanaerobacterales bacterium 50_218, assembly GCA_001508855.1. GTDB lineage: Bacteria > Bacillota > DSM-12270 > Thermacetogeniales > Thermacetogeniaceae > 50-218. The sequence continues at coordinate 2,111 of LGFL01000036.1, read as the reverse complement.
CATCTGGGGACGCTTCTACCTCGACCCCGGCACAGGTCAGGTGGCCCGCCTCGACCTGGCGGAGACGAGGGGCGAGAAGAGGGAAGTGCTGCTGGGCTACGACACGGAGAAAGGGGAACTCTACACGAGCAGCGGCACCTACGTCTTGAGCGGGCACACCCTGGTGACGAAAAACGGCTACCCGGTAACTGCCGACGACCTCCTCCCTGGTGAGGAGGTGAGGCTCACTCCTCTCCTGGCTACTGTTGGGGAGAAGCCGCTGCTTGCTATTGTCGCTGCCGAGGTGAGGCCTTCGGTGAAACCACCACGGCTGGAGGTAGCGGCTCCCTGGCGCGGCAGCCATGTCGTCGTCTCGGGGGCGACGACTGCCGACAGGCTCTACATCTACTTCGAGGGCGGTCAGAGGAAGGTCGTTCCGATTGAAGACGACGGCAGGTTCGTCTGTCTCATTGACCCGGAAGGGGAGGACCTGGCTTCACCAAAAGGCGAAATCGTCGTCCAGTTGGTTGCCGTTGACTCCAGGACAGGCGGGGTCACCGGACAGTTCCTCACCATCCCCCCGGGGGTGGAAAAGAGCTTCAGCGACCTTGAGGGGCACTGGGCGGCTGCAGATGTGGAAGTGCTGCTTGCCCAGCAGGTCGTTAAGGGCTATCCTGACGGTAGCTTCAGGCCCGAGGAGCCAGTCACCCGTGCCGAGTTCCTCGTCCTGCTCAGCAGGGCGCTCCGCTGGGGAGAAGAAACCGGCAGCACTTCAGCCCTCGGCTTTGCCGACAGAGCGACAATCCCGGAATGGGCGCGGCCTGCTGTTTCTGCTGCCGAAAGGAGGGGGATTGTGCGCGGTTACCCTGACGGCACTTTCCGGCCGCAGCGCCTGGTAACGCGGGCTGAGGCCGCCGTGATCCTCGTCTCTTCGCTCGCTAACTTCCAGATGGGGGAACACACAACTCCGGATCAGCAGCCACCGTGGTCGGACTGGGAAGTGATCCCGGCATGGGCGCGCTCAGCAGCGGCCCTTGCCTGGGAAGAGGGGATCTTGCACGGTCGGACATCAGGGGAGTTCGCACCTGGAGATTACCTGAAGCGGGGGGAAGCTGCGGCCGCGGTCAACCGCCTCCTGGAAACTATCCGCAGCTAAATTAAGGCATAAATTAAGGCAGGCAGGTAAAAGCCTTCTTCCGCTGGGGGCCGTAGCGGTAGACCAAAAAGTGGTGGTCAAAAGTGAAAATTTCGGTGATTCCCAGCCGTTCCATGACTACAAAAGTGGAGCAGTCAGTAAAACTGAAGTCCTGGTCGGCCCAGGTATTCATGATTTGCCATGCTCCCTCAATATCGGATTCTGTAAGGCAAATGACTTCAATATTTGCCTCGCGCAGAGTTTGCCAGAAAGTAAGTGCGGCTGGGCGACCTAGGCGTCCCCTTAAAAGCAGCCATACTTCAACGAAGATGGCATCGGTTGTTAGTAAAGGCACTTCTCCGGCAACTTTTTGATAAAATTCTTTTGCCTTGTGGTGGTTCGCGTCTGATGTATCAGCGAGAGCATACCAAGCGCCAGTATCAACCATGATGCTCATTCTTTAAGACCTCCGCTAGGTAGCGATCGTGGTGTTTGGAAACATCTTCTGCCCCACTGTTTCCTAACCCAACAAGGCGCATGTAAACTTCCTTGGGTGGTTTTTGTAATTTTTTGTTTTTTTCGAGATGTTCGGCGATGATTTCCCGGATCAAACCAGCAAGGGAAATTCCTCTTCGGGCCGCTTCTTGGCGCAGTGCTTGGTGTTGTTCGGGAGGAAGATAAATTTGCGTGCGGTTCACTGACATCACCTCCATTACCATTATAATGTTGACGCATTGCTTGTGTCAATTTCGTTGCAAATTAATTAATTAAGATAAAAAAGGATAAAAAAGTGGCTCAACTGGTGAGCCACAGGATGATCACGTGCTTTCCGGCTTCTTCGTCCCACTTCTTCAACTGCTCCTCGAGGAATTTGATCTGCTCCTCGATTCCCGGTTTTTCTTCTTCAGGTGCTTCCTTCAGCCTCACCTGCAACTGCTGGTACTCCTCGTAGGCCTTGTTGAACCTGGCGGTGACGTCCTGCCTGGAGGTGTCCTGG
>LGFL01000035.1 GCA_001508855.1 Thermoanaerobacterales bacterium 50_218 | reverse complement strand
GGGCACGGGTTCATTGCTCCCACCAGGATGAAATTTGCTGGGTAGGAGAACGATCCCGAAGTCCTCGTGATGGTGACTATTTTTTCTTCTAAGGGCTGACGTAAGGCTTCCAGGACATCTCTGTGGAACTCAGGGAGTTCATCAAGAAAAAGAACTCCATGTGTTGCCAAGCTGATTTCGCCGGGTCGAGGGTTTTTGCCTCCTCCGATAATACTTCCTGGAGATGCTGTATGGTGAGGACTGCGGAAAGGTCGAGAGAAGATTATTGGGTTGTTTTTGGGGAGCAGCCCTGCGAGACTATAGATTTTGCTGACTTCCAGGCACTCATCCCAGGTCAGTGGTGGTAGGATTGAAGGCAGCCTTTTTGCCAGCATGGTTTTCCCAGTTCCAGGTGGTCCTACCAGAAGGATGTTGTGCCCGCCTGCTGCCGCAATTTCTAAAGCCCTTTTGGCCTGTTTTTGACCTTTGATGTCAGAAAAGTCAAGGCCAACATCTACCTCGTCATTATCAAAGAGCTTTTTTCGAAGTTTTTCTAGGTTTCCGGTTTGGTGCTGGAGATCGCCTTTGCCTTGCAAATATCCAATGACTTCTTGGAGATGATGTCCGCCGAAAACCTTGATCCCGCTGATTAAGGAAGCCTCTTCTAAATTGTCTTTAGGCACCACAAAAACTTTTTCACTGTTTGATTTGGCTATGTTTGCTGCCATCAGGAGAATACCGGGCACCGGACATATTGAACCATCGAGAGACAACTCACCGACAGTTACTACATGCTCCAGTTTTTCGGACGTAAGTTGCTTTGTTGCTATCAGGATGCCAATGGCAATAGGAAGATCAAAGAGTGCTCCTTCTTTTCGGATATCTGCTGGTGCCAGGTTGACAGTAATTCTTCTTAAGGGAAAATCGAAGCCAGAATTCTTGATCGCACTGCGAACCCGTTCAGTTGATTCTCTTACTGCAGGGTTGGGAAGGCCGACGATATTAAAACACGGCAACCCTGGGGAAACATCGACTTCTACCCGCACGAAATGTGTTTCCATCCCCATATAGCAGCAACTGTGGACAATGGCCAGCACCGGATATTCCCCCATGCAAATTCTCTGTTTATTTTCATGGTTCGCTGCAAGATAACTTTTTCCTGCTCTTGCCTGGGGTAAAGTTTTATCTGTTCTCCAAATGTTTACGTTTCTGCTTTTAATAAGTATACTTAGGAAGAGACCTTTAAAATATTTAAATGAGGAGCGTTTTTAATGGATGACTGTTTTTACTGGGTTGCTTTGCAGACCATTCCTGGTGTTGGGTTGCGAACCCTGAACCATCTCCACAACAGTTTTCCCTCAGGGGAGGCTGTCTGGAAAGCGAAGGAAGCTGAGCTTCGAGGGGTCACTCAGCTTTCACCCGAGGTTGTCAATAAGATCATTTATTACCGGGATCTGCTGGAACCTGAAAAGATTGCCGAGGAACTGCAAAAGAAGAATATACGGGTAATTTTTTACGGCCACCCTGACTACCCGCATTATCTAGGGGAGATTGCCCATCCTCCACTAATTCTGTATGTTTCGGGTAACTTCCCAATACCTGAAAAACCGCTCCTGGCTGTTGTTGGTGCCCGTCGGGCGACTCCTTACGGCATTGAGGTTGCCAAGTGCCTCTCAAGGGAGCTCACCCGATTGGGCTGGGGCATAGTCAGCGGAATGGCTCGTGGAATTGATACTGCAGCACACGAAGGCGCACTTCAGGAAAGTGGTTATACAATAGCAGTTTTAGGATGTGGAATAGATATTTGTTATCCTCGTGAAAACTATAAGCTAAAAGAAAAGATTGCGCAGGAAGGGTGTCTGCTGACAGAGTTTCCCTTGGGGACGAAACCCGAGGCTAAGAATTTCCCAATCCGCAACCGCATTATCAGTGGGTGTACCCTGGGGACTCTTGTTGTTGAAGCAGAGGAAAAAAGTGGTGCTTTGATTACGGCGGCTTTTGCCCTTGAGCAAGGGAGGGAAGTTTTTGCTGTTCCTGGCCCGGTTACCAGCACCAGAAGCAGAGGAACCCATGCCTTAATCAAACAAGGTGCCAAGCTCGTGGAAAGGGTAGAAGACATCCTGGAAGAGTTCCCTTATTTAAGTTGTTCAGAGAAGCAGGAACAGCAAAAGCAGCGGGAAAGTGGGCCTGAACTTTCCGAAGAGGAGAAACTCGTTTTTCAACAGATCACTCTTGACCCTGTGCACCTTGATGAGGTTGCTTCTGTGCTCGGATTTTCCGTAGCTAGAGTAAGTGGGATTCTCACCACTTTGGAGTTAAAAGGAGTTGTCAGACAACTCCCTGGGGGTTATTATATTCGAACAAGAGTTATTCTCTGAAAATCAAGCTTATGGAGGTTCAGAGATGCTGAAAAAGGTGCTCGTAATTGTGGAATCCCCGGCTAAGGCTAGAGCAATCAGCAGGCTTTTGGGTCGACGCTACATTGTAAAGGCTTCACTAGGGCATGTGCGCGATCTTCCTAAAAGTCAGTTGGGGGTAGATGTAGAAAACGGGTTCACACCTAAATACGTTACCATTCGCGGCAAAGGGGAAGTGATCAAGGAACTGCGGGAAACAGCACGCCAAGCGGAAAAAGTTTTGCTTGGGCCTGACCCTGATCGGGAGGGTGAAGCAATTGCGTGGCACCTCCAAAACCTTCTCAACTTGCCTTCAGATTCCAAGTGCAGGATCGAATTCCACGAGGTCACAAAGAAGGCGCTTGAAGAAGCTGTAAAACAACCACACCCCGTGAACATGAATAGGGTTTATGCCCAGCAGGCAAGGCGGGTTCTTGACCGCTTGGTTGGTTACAGCTTGAGTCCTCTACTGTGGAGGAAGATTAGGAGTGGTTTGAGCGCAGGCCGAGTGCAGTCAGTAGCGGTCCGGCTTATTTGTGAGCGAGAAGAGGAAATCAAGAGGTTTCAACCTGAGGAATACTGGACGCTAACTGCTGTTTTGAAAAGTGGAGAATCGGTTTTTGAAGCCAAGCTGTTGCAGCGTGCTGGGAAAAAGGCAGACCTGAAACGGGAAGAAGACGTGAGGCAAGTTCTCCAGGAACTGAAAGACGCCTTTTTCACTGTCAGCAAGGTCACCAAAAAGAAAAAGAAGCGCAATCCCTTACCCCCTTTTACCACGAGCACTCTGCAACAGGAAGCGAGCGAAAAGCTCAATTTTTCTGTGCAGAAGACGATGGCGGTAGCTCAACAGCTTTATGAAGGGCTTGACCTTGGGGAAGCGGGTTCCGTTGGTTTGATTACCTATATGCGGACTGATTCCACAAGGGTTGCTGAAGTTGCCCAAATGGAGGCTCGGGATTTTATCAAAGAAAACTTTGGTACTGAGTATCTCCCCGCGAAACCACCACAGTATCACAGCAAAGGAAAGGCTCAGGATGCTCACGAAGCCATCAGACCAACATCTGTTTGGAGGCGACCCCAGGATGTTCGAAAATTTCTTACTGAGGACCAATTTAAGCTCTATAAGTTGATCTGGGAAAGATACCTTGCCAGTCAAATGAGTCCTGCTCTCTTGGAGGTCACCACAGTTGATGTGACTGCGGCTTCCTGTGTGTTTCGAGCAAGTGGTTCTGTAATTAGTTTCCCCGGTTTTCTTCAATTAGCTGGTGAGGTTGAAGAAAAAGAAGTAATTCTTCCACCTCTTTCTGAAGGTGAGGTTCTGGAGCTCCAGGAACTGGTTCCGAAGCAACATTTTACCCAACCACCTCCCAGGTTTACCGAAGCGAGTTTGGTGAAGCTGCTCGAAGAAAAAGGCATTGGTAGGCCGAGCACTTATGCCCCGATCATCGAGACCATCCAGGCACGAGGTTATGTGGTCAAAGAGGATAAGTACTTCTATCCGACTGAACTCGGGTTTGTCGTCGTAGATTTATTGAAGCAATACTTCCCCAAGATCATCGATGTGGAGTTCACCGCCAGCATGGAGGAGAAGCTCGACCAAGTGGAAGAAGGAGTCCTTTCGTGGCGCCAGGTTGTAAGTGATTTTTATGTCCCTTTCAAAAAGGAACTCGAACATGCTGAGAGCGAGATCACCAAGATCGAGGTGGAGGAGGAAAAAAGCGAGAAACACTGCCCCAAGTGTGGGCGTCAACTGGTGATCAAGAAAGGGCGGTACGGCAAGTTTTTGGCCTGTCCTGGATTTCCGGAGTGCCGCTATACAGAGCAGTACCTGGAAAAGACTGGAGTTCCTTGTCCCAAGTGTGGTGCCCAGGTCGTCGTCCGCAAGACTAAGAAAGGAAAAAAGTTTTACGGATGTATCAATTACCCTGATTGTGATTTTGTTTCTTGGGATGAACCTGTAGGTAAAACCTGTTCCCAGTGCGGTCATTTTTTAGTTTACCGGGGGCGGGGGAAGAAAAGAAAAATTGTTTGCCCGGAATGTGGTGCCTGTATTAATGAGTCCGAATTATCCCCAGAAGTGGTTGAGGTGAAATGATGGCGGAAGTGACGATAATCGGAGGAGGCTTGGCCGGTTGTGAAGCGGCGTGGCAGGCAAGCCGACTTGGCGTCCAGGTGGTCCTTTGGGAAATGCGACCTTGCCAGCAGACCCCTGTGCATCGTACAGGACTCTTGGCTGAGCTTGTTTGTAGCAATTCTCTGCGTGCCCGTTCCCTTGAAAATGCAGTTGGTCTCTTAAAAGAAGAAATGAGGAGGGCCGGTTCTCTGATCATCCGCTGTGCTGAGAAAACAGAAGTCCCTGCAGGAGGTGCTCTCGCTGTTGACAGAGAAAGGTTCGCTCAAGAAGTTACGGAGGCGATTACCAACAACCCCAGGATCAAGTTGGTCAGGAAAGAGGTTAAAGAAATTCCAGAAGCACGTCCCCTGGTAATTGCCACAGGTCCTCTCACCTCGGAGGACTTCAGCAAGTCTCTTGCTCTGTTGACAGGGGAGGATTACCTTTATTTTTATGATGCTGCTGCTCCGATAGTGACCAGTGAGTCCCTTAATATGGACAAGCTATTCAAGGCATCTCGCTACGGCAAAGGTGAAGCCGCTTACCTGAATGCCCCGATGAATGAGGAAGAATACTACCGTTTTTGGAGAGAACTTGTGGAAGCTGAGGTTCACGAACCCAAAGCTTTCGAAGATGGTCGCTTTTTTGAAGGATGTCTTCCCATTGAAGTAATTGCTCGGAGGGGTCCCGACACTCTCCGCTTTGGTCCCCTCAAACCCGTAGGACTTATTGATCCCCGAACCGGGAAAGAGCCCTTTGCTGTTGTCCAATTACGGCAGGATAACCAAGAAGGAACCCTCTACAATATGGTTGGTTTTCAAACCCAACTCAAATGGGGAGAACAAAAGCGTGTTTTCCGCCTCATCCCCGGACTTGAGAATGCTGAGTTCGTCCGTTATGGGGTGATGCACAGAAATACTTTCATCAATGGTCCTCGTGTTCTCCAGCCGACTCTCCAAATGAAGAAGTTTCCAGAGATCTTCTTTGCTGGCCAGATTACTGGTGTTGAGGGTTATGTCGAATCTGCGGCAACCGGTTTTATTGCCGGGATCAACAGCGCCCGTCTTGCCCAGGGTAAGCCGGTTTTGGTTCCACCTCCGGAGACAGCTCATGGTGCTCTCTGCTGGTATGTGTCGACATCCTCGACCCTTGACTTTCAACCGATGAACGTAAATTTTGGGCTTTTCCCACCCTTGCAAAAGCGGCTTCCTAAGCGGCTAAGAGTGAGGGCTGTCGTCGAACGCGCCCTTGAAGCCTGGGCGAAGTTTCTCGAAACCCTCGAGCAATAAGCTTGTGCTGAAAAAAGATGTGTGTTAGGATTCAGGGGGAGGGCTTTTTTAATGTTTGCTCAACTACGGGAGAAATTTAGGGTTTATCTGCGGGATCAGAAAAATTTGAGTGAACACACGATTACCAATTATCTAGCAGATCTCGACCATTTTTTCGAATTCTTAAAGTTAACTTCGGTGAACTCCCCCAAAGAAGTGGATTCAAAGATAATCAAAGAATATCTCGGCTTTCTTTATCAAAGGGGTTATGCTCCGAGCACGATCGCTCGGCGGATTGCTTGCTTGCGCTCATTTTTCAGGTATCTTTTGCAAAACCAGGTGGTATCGACAAATCCTCTCGCTTTAATTCATGCACCTAGAGGGATCAAAAAATTACCCCAGTTTCTCTACCTGCACGAAGTGGAAGCACTTTTATCTATTCCTCAACAGAATGACCTCTTGGGAATCAGGGATCGTGCCATTTTGGAGTTGCTCTACGGTTCGGGTTTGCGGGTCAGTGAGGTGGCCAGGATTAATGTGGGAGATTTTGATTTTCGAAACAAACTTCTCCTGGTGAAAGGAAAAGGAAAAAAGGAAAGAATGGTTCCTATCGGTTCCTTTGCCGAGGAGGCTCTTAAAGCCTATTTGATGAAAGTCCGTCCCCAGTTCACAGGAAAAGTTGACCCTGGGCCAGATGAACCTTTTTTCGTTAGCAAGCGTGGTCAGCGGCTGAGTGTCCGCGGGATTTACGGTATTGTCAAAAGGTATTTGGTCCAGGTTGACGAGACGCGCCGATTAACCCCCCATGTCCTGCGTCACACTTTTGCCACTCACCTCCTGGACAGAGGAGCTGATCTCCGCTCTGTTCAGGAACTGCTGGGCCATCAGCGGATGTCAAGCACCCAGATCTACACCCACGTTACCAGGGAAAGAATCAGGGCAGTATATGAAAAGGCTCATCCAAGAGCTAAAATAAAATAGAAGAGGAGAGGAAGATGTTGTTAAGAGGGACTACGATTGTCGGGGTCAAAAGGGGAGATCAAGTAGCTCTTGGTGGTGATGGGCAGGTAACTCTTGGTGACAGTACGATTCTCAAAGAACATGCCTGCAAAGTGCGGAGGATTTACAATAATCAGGTTCTTGCTGGTTTTGCCGGTTCAGTTGCTGATTCTCTCACACTTTTCGACAAATTTGAACAGAAATTAGAAGCTTTTCGGGGCAGCATTCTCCGTGCTGCTGTGGAACTGGCGCGGGACTGGAGGACTGACAGGTATCTGCGTCGTTTGGAGGCACTGTTGGTTGTTGCAGATAGAGAACACCTTTTGATTATCTCGGGAAACGGGGAAGTTATCGAGCCTGATGATGGAATTGCTGCAGTAGGTTCAGGGGGACCTTATGCCCTTGCGGCGGCAAGGGCACTTGCCAACTATACCAGTCTCGGGGCTTCAGAGATTGTTCAAATATCTCTGGAAATAGCTGCTTCGATCTGTGTTTATACCAACAAATTTATTACTGTAGAGACACTTTGATAAGGGGAGAGAGAAAGTGGAAGAGTTAACACCACGTCAGATCGTTGCCGAGCTTGACAGGTACATAGTCGGTCAGGAAAAAGCCAAAAAGGCTGTAGCAATTGCCCTGCGTAACAGATACCGCAGACGCAAGCTGCCTCCTGAGTTGAGAGATGAGGTCATGCCCAAGAATATTATCCTTATCGGACCAACAGGGGTGGGCAAGACGGAAATCGCCAGGCGTCTGGCAAAACTAGTTAATGCTCCCTTTATCAAGGTGGAGGCTACCAAATTTACTGAGGTTGGTTATGTGGGTCGTGACGTTGAGTCAATGGTCAGGGATCTTGTGGAAGTAGCTATCAGGATGGTAAAGCAGGAAAAGATGAAGGAAGTCGAAGAAAAAGCTGCAGAATTGGCGGAAGAACGAATTCTCGACCTTCTCGTGCCCCCTTCGCGACGCAGAAAGGCCACCAGGAATCCTCTGGAATTTTTAATTACCGAGTTCCAGGGCAGCCAGCAGGTGGAGGCAGAAAGACAGGAAGAGGAGGAGAAGATTCTTTCGAGGGCGGAAAAGCGCAAGATTCTAGCCAAAAAGTTGCGGGCTGGAGAACTCGAAGAGGAAATGGTAGAAATCGAAGTCGAAGAAAGAACCCCCCACATGCTAGAGATTTTCACGGCTAGTGGGATGGAGGAGATGGGGATCAATATCCAGGACATGCTGGGGAATCTGCTGCCCAGAAGAAAGAAAAAGCGTCGCCTTCCTGTGAAGGAGGCCCGAAGAATCCTGACTCAGGAAGAGGCGCAAAAGTTGATCGATATGGATGAAGTGATTTCCCTGGGTATCGAGCGGGCAGAGCAGTCCGGGATTATTTTCCTCGATGAGATCGACAAGATTGCCAGTAGGGAAGCCACCTATGGTCCTGATGTCTCTCGTGGTGGGGTTCAAAGGGACATTCTGCCGATTGTTGAAGGGTCAACTGTAATGACTAAATATGGTCCTGTGAAAACTGACCACATCCTCTTTATTGCTGCTGGAGCATTTCACTACTCAAAGCCTTCTGACCTAATTCCTGAGCTTCAGGGACGTTTCCCCATTCGGGTGGAACTAGAACCTTTGACCAAAGAGGATTTTCTGCGGATTCTTACAGAGCCTGATAATTCTTTGATCCGCCAGTATACGGAACTTCTGCGGACTGAAGGACTGGAGGTCGAATTCACCAGAGATGCCCTTGAGGAGATTGCCGATGTCGCCTATCAGGTCAACATCCGCACCGAAAACATTGGGGCCCGCCGCTTGCACACTGTTCTCGAGAAGGTTCTTGAGGATATTTCTTATTTGGCTCCGGAGCTTGAGCCGAAGAAAGTGGTCATTGATGGAAAGTATGTTTCTGAACGCCTGGCTGAGATCGTCAAGAGCGAGGACATGAGCAGGTATATCCTCTAAAGTTCGTTGATTTTCCCGTGGATCTTGCTGGAGAAGCCTGACTCGGTGTTAGACTAAAAAAATCCTAGAGGGTAAGGGGAAAGAGTTTCGATGAGCGATCTCTTGAAAAAAATAGGGATCTTGAAGGCTGCTGTCCAGAATCCTGCAGAGGAGCCCTTAGATTTCAGGGAACTAGCCGAAGCCTATTGTGATGCGATCGCTGCCCACACCTACATTGTGGGAAGAAGGGGCAAGATCTTAGGGTATGCCTTTCCTGATGGTTTTGACTGTGGAATGGATGAGGTGATCAAGCGAAGCGAATGTTTCCCCGAGTCCTATAATCAGGAACTGCTTCGGATCACAGAGACGCAAGTCAACATCGAAAAAGCAACTGACAAATGTATCTTCCACTTCCTAAAACAGTGTCCGCTGGGCTCAAGGAAGGTAACGATTGTTCCCGTCTTTGGTGAAGGTGAACGCTTGGCAACTTTGATTTTCCTCAAAGGGGATGTTGGTCTTGGTGCTGAAGAAGTGGTTCTTGCAGAATTTGCTGCACTGGTCTTGGGAAACAAAATCTTGGGTATGAAGTCTAAGCGGGCGGAAAAGGAAGCTGAAAAGTCGGCGGCTTACCAGATTGCCCTGAAAACTTTGACTCCCCGAGAGCTGAGAGCCGTGAAGTGCATCTTTCGGGCGATTGACGGGCCTGAAGGGTTGCTGGTGATCACCAGGGTTGCGGAAGAAACCGGGCTCGGTCGTTCCCTGATCGTTAATGCCCTCCGCAAGCTGGAAGGGGCGGGGGTGATTGCTGTAAGGTCACACGGGATGAAAGGAACTAGGATCACGATACTTGATCCCAACTTCCTCGATGAACTGGAAAAGGAAGCTTATAAGACCTAAGTCCTAAGAAATTAGAACTTTAGCCCACAATTTGTTTGGTAACTTTACAAATTTCGCGAAGCAGTGGTAGATTAAAAGATGAAAAACTACTATTGCTTCATTTTTTGTCGCCTGGAGAAGGGTTTTGGAAGATTATCTAGTATTTACTAAACCAAAGTAGGGATGTTTCATCTTTCGAGGAGGGGCTGAAATGCTAAACCAGTTAGGGGAGCCTTTGCTCCAAGTTCTCCATAAAGCACTTGACGCAAGCTGGATCAGGCAGCAGGTGATCGCCAACAACATTGCTAATGTGGATACACCTGGTTATAAGCGCTGGGAGGTTTCTTTTGAAAAGCAGCTTCAAAAGGCTCTCGCCGAAGTGGGGAAACTTCCTTTGACCAGAACCCACCCCACCCATCTGAGCAAAGCCGCCAGTTTGGAGGATGTGCAACCCCAAGTTTACCAGGTTTTGGGCTCGAGTTACCGTAACGATGGCAACAATGTGGATATTGATGCGGAAATGGCAAAACAGACGGCCAATTATCTACACTATAATTTGCTGACTAGATTGGTGACGGATCACTTAGAGATGCTGAGGATTGCTGTTACCGAAGGGAGGCGCTGAGTGAGTAATGTCTCTTTTTACCGGGATTGAGATCTGTGGGAGCGGGCTCACTGCCCAGCGCCTGCGTCTCGATGTGATCGCCAGTAATATTGCCAATGTGGAAACAACGAGGTCGGGCCGTTTTGACCCCGAGGGTCGGCCGCTTCCTTATCGAAGGCGAACCGTGATTTTTGAGGCAAAGGGTTCCCCTTTTTCCTCGTTGCTGGAGGAAAAGCTTCAGGGCGTGAGGGTGAAGGAGATTGTGGAAGACCCCCACCCCTTTCGCCTTGTTTACGATCCTGATCATCCTGATGCTGATGTGCGAGGCTATGTAAGGATGCCCAACATCAACATTGTCGAGGAAATGGTTGACCTGGTAAGCGCCAGCAGAGCGTATGAGGCGAATGCAACTGTGCTCAGCGCGATCAAGGAGATGAGCATGAGGGCTCTGGAGATCGGTCGCCGTTAGAAAAAGACTTTGCGAAGGTGGGGTTAGGAGATGCTTCGTCCCCTCGACTTGGGTGTTACTGAGTTACCACTTCTTCAACTGAGCAAGTTTGAAGTAGAAGACAACAAAAGGGAAGACGCTTCTTTTGGTGATATCTTCTGGAAGTTCTGGCAGGAAGTTGATGCCCTCCAAAAGGAGGCAGAGCGGAAGTCACTGGAAGTTGCTATTGGAAACGCGGAAAGTATTCATGAAGTAGTTATTGCCATCGAGAAGGCTACCCTCGCTCTTCAGTTGCTTACCCAGTTTCAGAATAAGTTGGTTGATGCCTATCACGAGATTATGAGGATGACCATTTAAAAATTTCGGCGGTTAGTGCGATGAAGGAAATTTGGTTGAACCAGAAAGAGAAAGCCCTGGCTTTCTGGAATAAATTGTCTCGAAATCAGAAGATACTCTTTGTTGCAGGTGTCAGCCTGACTCTGGCAGTTGCTGTTTTACTGATCAGTTTCGCCACAAAGCCAGATTTCGTCCCCCTTTACACCAACCTTGAGCCTCAGGATGCAGCCGCCATTACTGACTACTTGAAGGAAAAAAAGATCCCCTACAAACTGGCTGATGAGGGCAGCACGATTCTTGTTCCGTCATCGTTTAAATACCAACTCCGGCTCGACTTGGCTAATGAAGGGCTTCCTAGTGGGGGAAGCGTCGGGTTTGAGTTTTTTAGTAAGTCCGGATTTGGGGAAACTGAGAGTCAGCGGAGGATCCGTTATCTGATTGCTCTCCAGGGGGAACTTGAGCGGACGATTAGAAAGCTGGAAGCAGTAGACGATGTGCGCGTACATATCGTAGTTCCGGAGCCGTCGCTTTTCTTGGAAAAGGAGAGAGAGGCTACGGCCTCAGTCTTGGTGAAGCTGAAGCCGGGGCGGAAGCTGGATGAGCGCCAGGTTTTAGGGCTGATGCGGCTTGTCGCCAGTGGGGTTGAAGGCTTGAAACCCGAAAATGTGACTGTTGTCGATGTTCACGGAAACATCCTTTCTGAAGGGATCGCCGAGGCAAAGGAAAGCAGTGCACCGCGTCTTACTGCCAGTCAAATCAAGGTCCAGCAGGACTACGAAAGAAAACTGGAAGAATCCATTCAGTCAATGCTGGAGCGAGTTGTTGGCCCCGGGAAAGCCGTCGTTAGGGCGAGCGTCCTCCTCGATTTTGATCAAGTGGAAATCCGGAAAGAGGATTATGGAGACAAGACCATCAGGAGTCAGCAGATCAATGAGGAGTCCTCGAGTTCGAGAAACCTGACTGCTGAAGGAGAGCCCGGAGTTGGAAGCAACATCCCCCTTTACGGGGAGGCGACTGCAGGGCAGGAGCTTGGCCAGTACCAAAAAACTGAAAAGATCACCAACTACGAGGTAGACAAAGAAGAGGAATACCGCGTGGTGGCGCCGGGGCAAGTAAAGCAATTGTCGCTCTCAGTGGTCATTGACGGGGAACTTGACAGTCAGAAACAGCGGGAAATCGAAGAACTCGTGGCATCTGCTGCAGGAATTAATCCAGAGCGCGGCGATACTGTCACAGTCACAGGTATGCCTTTTAATACTGCCTGGGCCCAAAAGATGGAAGCGGAGATGGAGGCAGAGAGAAAACGTCAGCAAATGTTAACCTACGGACTTGCGGTTGCTGGAACGGTGGGTTTTTCCTTGTTCTTGTTTTTGGTTTTCCGGAGTTTGAAGAGGCGCGAAGAGAAAGGGTTTGTGCCTCGCCCTACTGTAGTTGAAGAGCCAACTCTTCCTGAAGAGGAGCTTTCAGAAGAAGAACGGGAAAGAATGCGTGTCCTTCAGAAGATTCAAAACTTGGTGAAAAAGAGTCCCAAGGAGGTTGCTCAGCTCATCAAGATTTGGCTTGCTGAAAAACCGAGGTGAAAGCTATGGCTCGGAAGCTAACTGGTAAACAGAAAGCGGCAATACTCTTAATTTCATTAGGGCCGGAACTTTCAGCACAGGTTTTGAAACACATGAATGAGGATGAAGTAGAACAACTCACCCTCGAGATCGCCAACATCAGGAAAATACCTCCTGAGGAGAGAGACGAAGTTTGCCAGGAGTTTTACCAGATGTGTGTTGCTCATGAGTATATCACTCAGGGAGGCATCGAGTACGCGAAGGAGCTTTTGGAAAAAGCCTTTGGACCCCAGAAGTCAGCAGAGATAATTGCTCGGCTTACAGCAACTCTGCAGGTGAGGCCGTTCGACTTCATCAGAAAGGCAGACCCCAATCAACTGCTGAACTTCATTCAGAACGAGCACCCTCAAACCATTGCCCTGATCATCGCCTATCTGGACCCGGAGCAGGCAGCAGCAGTGCTTTCTGCGCTTCCTCCAGAGCTTCAGGTTGACGTTGCCCGCAGAGTGGCTTTAATGGATCGCACTTCTCCCGAGATTATTAAGGAAGTGGAGAGAGTTCTTGAGAGAAAATTATCCTCGGTGGTTCTCCAGGACTACACCAGTGCAGGAGGAGTAAAGTCCCTGGTTGAAGTTTTGAACAGGGTAGACAGAGCTACAGAGAAAACAATTATTGAGTCACTTGAGGTTCAGGACCCCGAGCTTGCGGAAGAAATCAAGAAACTGATGTTTGTCTTTGAGGACATCGTTTACCTTGATGATCGGGCTGTCCAGTTGGTTTTGCGGGAGGTTGATTCCCACGATCTCGCTCTTGCCCTAAAGGGAGCAGGAGAAGAAGTGAGGGCGAAGATCGAGAAGAACATGTCCAAGCGAGCTGCTCAAATCCTCAGAGAAGATATTGAGTACATGGGGCCCGTCAGGCTCCGGGATGTTGAAGACGCTCAGCAGAGGATTGTTGCCGTAATTAGGAAGCTCGAAGAACAGGGGCAGATCATCATTTCTCGTGGGGGGAGGGAAGAGATTATTGTCTAAGGTGATCAAGGCGACACACCTTGTTCTTACCTTCCCCAGGTTAATTGAGCGTTCTGGGCGACTTCAGAATTATCTGAATGGTGAAAGTGCAGAATTCGGTTGCGGAGAGACTGATGCTGAGGAAATTATTGCGGAAACGGAAAAGATGGTGGAAGACCTTCTTGACGAAGCCAGGGTGAAGGCAGAAGAGATCATTGCTGAGGCCCGCAAAAAAGCTGAAACGATTTTAGCTGAGGCTCGAAAAGAAGTTGAGCAGATTCGTGACCAGGCAGAAAAGGAAGGTTACCGGACCGGTTACCAGGAAGCTCAAAAGGCTCTTGCCGCAGAGCGCAAGAAGCTCCAGGAAGAAATTGAGACTCAAAGAAAAGCTCTTGAAGAGGAGTACCGGCACCGGATGGCTCAGCTCGAGCCCGAAGTTGTGCAGCTTGCCATCAGTATAGCCAGAAAGGTGATTAACGCAGAGCTTTCCATCGCTCCTGAAAAGATTAAAGGAATCGTCAGAATGGCTCTTGAACGTGCTGGTGATAGTAGTGAGGTGACCCTTAAAGTCCGGCCCGAGGATTACAGCTATTTGCTTGAATTTCTCCAAGAGGAAAAGAACGGAAAAAAGATAAAATTAGAAGCTGATGCGGCATTGGCTAGCAAGGGGTGTCTGATGGAGACAGACTACGGAATGGTTGATGCCACTGTTGAAGGGCAGCTTGAGGCAGTTGCTTCTGAGCTTTTAGAGGTGGAACAAAATGGTTGAGCTAGGGAAATACATCAAGAAGCTTGAGAAACTTAACCTGCTTAGGTATCGGGGTAGAATTGTCCAAGTTGTTGGGCTTACCATCGAGGCTGAAGGCTTGACCGGATTCATTGGGGAAATCTGCTACATTAAAACACCGACAGGTAGGATTATGGCTGAAATCGTTGGGTTCCGAGGAGAGCGGAGCCTGCTTATGCCTCTTGGAGAAATGAACGGGATTGGGCCGGGTTGTGAAGTTGTGGGCACTGGGGAACCCTTCAGGGTTGGTGTCGGCGCAGGGTTGCTTGGAAGGGTGCTGGACGGCCTGGGAAGACCAATCGACGGAAAAGGCCCGGTATCTTTTGATGAGTGGTATCCAGTTCTTTCTGAAGGGTGCAACCCACTGGAAAGACAGCGGATTCGGGAAGTTTTACCTTTAGGAATCAAGGCGATTGACGGCCTCCTTACGTGTGGGAAGGGTCAGAGGTTGGGGATATTCGCTGGCAGTGGTGTCGGGAAAAGCATTCTTTTGGGGATGGCGGCGAAATACGCCAAGGCAGATGTCAGCGTCATCGCCCTTATCGGGGAGCGGGGTCGTGAGGTTAGAGAATTTGTGGAAAAGGTGCTCGGTTCTGAAGGCTTGTCTCGCTCTGTGGTGATTGCTGCCACCTCTGACCAGCCGGCACTGGTCAGGCTGAAAGGGGCTTTTCTGGCAACAGCAATCGCCGAATACTTCCGTGACCAGGGGCAGGATGTGCTTCTGATTATGGATTCTGTTACGAGATTTGCGATGGCTCAGCGGGAAGTGGGCCTGGCGATTGGAGAGCCGCCGGCAACACGGGGCTACACTCCCTCAGTTTTTGCTTTGCTTCCCAAATTGCTGGAGCGTGCCGGGACCTCTGCCAAAGGGACAATCACGGGGCTTTATGCTGTTCTCGTAGACGGGGATGACTTCAATGAGCCGATTGCTGATGCTATTAGGGGCACTTTGGATGGACACATTGTGCTTTCGCGGGAGCTTGCTGCCCAGAATCATTACCCGGCGATTGATGTTCTCAACTCTGTGAGCAGGGTGATGATTGATATCGTTTCCAAGGAGCATTTGGAAAAAGCTGCCCAGTTGAAGAGTATCCTTGCGACATATAGAGAAGCCAAGGATTTGATCGAAGTAGGTGCTTACCAAATGGGCTCAAACCCAAAAATTGATTATGCCATCAAAATGATCGACAAGTGTAACCAGTTTCTACGCCAGGGCATTGAAGAAAGTTATAGCTTCGAAGAAACGGAAAAACAGCTTTTTCAGCTATTTTCAGCGGAGGCTGCTTAAATGAGGCGTTTTCGGTTTCGCTTGCAGGGGTTCCTCAATTTAAAGGAACAAGAAGAAAGGCTTCAGCGTCTGAGGTTTGCCCAAGCGCTTCTCGAGTATCAGGAACGCCTCAGAATTTTACAAAGTGTGCAAATGGGGCTCGAGCAACTTCAGCAGACAAAGAGGGAACTGCGACGCGGACTGATCCAGCCGGAGTTTCTGATTATGGGAGAGCTTTACGAAGCGCGCAAGCGGAATGAAAAAGAGGAGCAAAAAAGGCTCGTGGACGAAGCCAAGGAAAGACTAGCAAAAGCCGAGGAAAGTTTCCAGCAGGTGCTCAAGGAGAAAAAGATGCTCGAACGGATGAAAAAACGGGCCTGGAAGGATTATTACCAGGAGTATCTTCGGGAGGAGCAGAAATACCTTGATGAAGTCGGAAACCTTTGTTTTTGGAGGCACCAGGAGGAAACCAGATGACCAATTCGAAAACTTTTTCCTGGAAGCTGTTTCTTCTCTGTCTCTTGGTAATCGTGGCAGGAGGTATAGTTGCGGCGGTAACTACCGGTTGGATTGACCTTGGTAGATTGGGGGAAAGTTTCCCTTTTCTCGCCAAGTGGGTAAGTTCAGAAAACGTGAAAGAGGATGCTTCTCTTGAGGAAGAGAACAAGAAGCTAAAGGCGAAAATTGCCAAGTTAGAGAAAGAAGTTAAGGAATTGCGGGCTCAGAAAGAGATGCTTCAGCAGCTTCAAAAAAATCTCGAAGAGAGCAAGGCAGCCGAGGAAGAGCGCCTTGCTGAGGAACAGCGAAGAAAAGAAAGGTACCGTGACCTTGCTACTTACTATGCAGAAATGGAACCCGAGAGTGCTGTAGCCATTCTCGACAATTTGGACCCCGGGATGGTGGCTGAGATTCTCCAGGCAATGGACCCCGAACAGGCGGGAGCGATTTTGGAAGCGATGGATCCGGGGCGAGCGGCGGAATTGCTAAAGCTTATGGTAAGCAAGGCTGAAACCTGAGCTTTTGACCTTTAAATAAGAAAATTTCGAGAGAAAGGAGGTGGATTGGTGGGAAGCACGGTTGAATGTTCGCTGCTGGGATTCTTGGAACCATTGCCGAAAAGTTCTGTAGTCACAACTTCAGAAAAGGCGATTACAAGAGGAGCTTGTTTTCTTAACTTGCTTTTGAGTTTGCTCCTCTCTAGAGATGTCCCCAGAGACGCCGAGGGTTCGGTTTTCGCCAATGGTAGTAGTTCTGGTGGTAGAGATACTGAATCAGAAGAAGAAATGGTAAGCGGCAGTAGCGCTGGTCTCGAGAAGGCCACTTTATCCAGGATAAGAGAAAAAACGGAAGGATATGCTGCTTTTGCCGGGTTTTCCCTTCTACCGGGAATTGTTTTACCAGCAACTGGGGAAAGTTCCTTGTCTGAGATTACTGAACAATCACCGCAAGATTTGCCCGAAGTTTTCCTCAAGGAGAATAGAGGTTTGCTGGAGTTTCTGCTTTCTCAAGGTTTGGTTTTCTCGCCAGCGCCATCCGAGGAGTTCATCTCTAATGGTGGAAAAAACAGTAGTGTTGTGCCTACAGTGGCGTTCGCTCCTGATATAGGGAAGCTCATCGAGGATCATTTCCCGGAATTGCGCCGGCTTCTTCAGGGGCAGAATGTTTCCTGGCTGCAGAATAGGGTGGCAACTGAGGCCCAGGTAAGCGAGAAGACCTCTGAGACTTCTGAACTTGAGGTTTTGCAAGGCAAGGGACAAGGAATCGGGATCAAGGAGAATTACGCCAGTAGAATTGCTGCCTCACCGGTTGCCTCTGGGCCACGCGCAGAAATCTTCGCCTTTCTGTCTCAACAAACCAGCAGAGAAACTGCTGGGAAAGCGTTGTCCGAGGGCGGTGTTCTTCAAAACAATGGAGGCAATTCAGATTGCAGCCTTGCTGCACCCATGCCAGAAAATAATTCCACATCGAGAACACCTCTCATTGGTCACTGCAACGACCAGAAGGAAACACTCGTTAATCTTCGGACCCATCGGGAAGGTTCTTCCCAGGGCTTCCCAACAAACGAGGTTCCAGCATACAAGAAACTAGAGGGAGCAGGAGTCAAACAGGATGAGAGCGATAGTGGAGAAACTCAAATCAGGCATCGCTTCCCAGTGGAAGCAGGAGTTAAACAGGTTAAGAGCGATGGTGCAGGGATTCAAATCAGGCACCGATTCCCA
>LGFL01000094.1 GCA_001508855.1 Thermoanaerobacterales bacterium 50_218 | reverse complement strand
AAAAGTAAAACGAGACCCAGGAGAAAGGCCGGAACCTCTGAGAGGAGGATCAAGCAAGAGAATAAGAGTTTATCCGGCCATTTCTCCCGGTTCCAGGCAGATATGCTGCCCAGAAGAGTCCCAAAGACGGTACTCAGCAGCACTGCTGCTATTACCAGAAAAGCTGTCCACGGCAGGCGGCGCAGGATAATTTGGCTTACCGGCTCCTTGTAATACAAACTGTATCCCAAATTCCCTTTGAACAACTCCCCCATATAATTCAGGTATTGCTTACCAAGAGGCCGGTCGAGGCCGTAGTGTTTCATGAAAAAATGCCGCTGTTCTTCGGTCAGAACGATTTCCTCTTGCTCCGGGTCATCAGAGGAAAGCATTAGAAACGGATCACCCGGCATTATCCTGGGAAGCAGAAAGTTTAAAGTCAGCACCAGCCAAATGGTGAGCCCATACTCCAGAAACCTCGAGCAGATCTTCCGCTTCACGCCATTCTGCACCCGCCTCGGTCAAACCAGTAAGCGCAACTTCTAATACATTCCTCCAGCTGTCCACTTCTCATCAACCCGCCACAGCAATAAACCATGACAGGCCCGGCGTGAGCGGCGGTAGAAGCCGTCTACCGCCCGGCTCTTCACATAGTCCCTGATGACCCTCTTGACCTCTTCAGTAACCTCCTCATGTCTCGCAAAAAAATCGCTGAGTTCTGCCACTGCTTCCTCTACCGGTATCTCTTCATTCATTTCCATGGTCATAAAGCGGACACGTGGCCGGTAGCCCAGTGCATAAAGGTAGACAAAAACCGGCAAGATGTCTCCTCTCAAGTGCCTGGGCGCCTCCCCCACTATCTTTTGCCATAACTCGCCCTCAGCAGTTCTAGGAAAACCCCCAGCAAATCCGCTGTAGTAGCAGAACCCCCGGGAGGCTGCCATCATCTTCTCCAGGGTAGCCGCATCCCGCACCCCCGGGGTCATGGAGGCCAGAACAAGGTCGAAGCGTCCGGTCAACCCTTCCTTTTCCAAATCAACCTGTTGCCAGGTGCATGCCAGGTAGTGGATATTACTGAGGTTTTCCTTGACGGCTCTTTCCTTGAGGAGGTCCAGCATGGCCGCCGCCGGCTCTAAGGCGACCACCTCGGCAGCTATTTTGGCTATAGGGATGGCAAAGTTGCCGGGGCCGGCACCGATGTCTAAAACCCTTATACCTCTCCGTAGTGCCCCCTCTTGCTCCAGCCAGGCGAGAATTTCCCTGCGCCTCTGGTGCGCCGCTTCGCTGCCGGTGCGGCGGGCCCAGCGGGGGGCCCGTCTGTTCCAGGCAGCCACCATCTCCTCCTCGTCCCGGGCAGCGCGTCGGGTGCCTAAAGAGCGCTCCTTGGCCGCTTCCCAGGCCCGGGCCCAGAATTGAGCATCTTGCTGAAAGACTGAGGTTGGTTCGGTCATCCTTTTCTTCCCCCCTAATCGGCCACAAAGTTTTCTCTGCTGTCATCGTGCTGGGTCTTCGGGCTCCAGCCGTCGTAGACCGAAGGTCGGTGAACTTTGATGTTGTTCCTGTAGTAAAGGGTCAACTTGGGGAGGTCCTCAGCCACAATTCGCTGGAGCTCGGCCATCAGTTGGGCGCGTTTTTTCGGGTCAGTTTCCTTCAGTTGAGCGTTATACAGCCTGTCGACCTCCGGGTTGTTGTATCCTATTACTGATGCGGTAGTCCGCGTAGCCCCGGGTTTGCCGCTACTAGTCAACTCTTGCAGGTCTTCCCCATTACCGCTGCCGTTAATGCAGAGCTCAAACTCCCCTTTGGCGAACCGCTCGTCTCGGGTTCTCATATCAACAGATTTAACGACAACCTCTATGCCCACCGCCGCAAGCTGCTGCTTGATCAGTTCAGCCAAGCGGGCACTCCCCTCGTCGCACAGCAGGGTGAAGCTGAGCTTCTCGCCGCGGCTGTTTTCCAGCCACCCGTCGCCGTTAACGTCTTTGTAACCAAGGCTTTTCAAAAGTTCTTTAGCCTTCCCGGGGTCGTAGAGGTATTGAGGCACATTAGGTTTATAAAACTTGTTGCCGGGATGGAGCACGCCCGGGTTCCCCGGCACCGCAGCACCGCGCGCTATCTTTCTCACCAATTCTTGACGGTCAATAGCGTAGGCCAGGGCCTGCCGGAAGGTCCTGTCAGCCAATTCCGGCCGTGCCTTCATGTTGAAGTAAAGGCGGTAGGCCCATGTCGTTTCATAGAACATAATCCGGTAGTCCGGATTGTTTTCGAAACGCGGCAGAAGATCGGGTTCAATGCTTATGCGGTCGATCTCCCCCTGTTCAAAAGCCAGGAGTTGTTCGCCGACCGGGACAAATTCGATTGCCTTAACCCGCGGCTTTCTTCCCCAAAAATCTTCGTTCGCCACAAAACGATAGGTTCCGTGTTCTTTGCTGTAATCGGTGAGCTTATAGGGGCCTGTTCCCACCACAGCCTTCAGCTCAGTGTAGTTGTAGGGATCGGTGACTTTTTCCCAAATGTGCTTCGGGATAATGGTAAAACTCGCCAGATTGTTCAAGAAACGAGGTTCCGCCTGGTGAAGCTCTATCCTCACTGTTTGGGGATCCACTGCTTCGACTTTTTTCACAGCAGAAAGGTTGGCAGAAGATACGGGGGGGTACTTCTTTTGGTATTCGTAGCTGAAAACCACGTCTTCGGCTGTAAGGGGCTTGCCGTCGTGCCACTTCACCCCGTTCCTGAGCTTGAAGGTGTAGACCAGGCCATCCCCGCTTACCTCCCAGCTGCTGGCCAAACGGGGTAAAATGTCTTCATTTTCATCGGCAGTCACAAGGGTATCGAAGATCAGGCGCATCTTGCGGCTCCCGGGTCCCCTGGGATAATGGGCAAAAGGCGTGGGATAACCCCAGTCTCCCCCGGCCAATCTGATGACATCCGCCTGTTCAGCCCCAACTACGGTTGCCACTCTTACCAAGCGGAATTGGTCATCCCAGTCTACCTTTGCGCCAAAGGCCTCGCTGATAAGGCGCAGCGGCACCATCGTACGTCCATTGACGATCTTCGCAGGGACTTCCAGAATAACCTCGGTTACCCCTTTTTCGGTGATGGAAGCAATCTTACTACCAATAGTTAACCTGACGAGGGTATCGCCTTTTTTCACGGTCACTATTCCGGTTTTTCCATCCCATGCGACCGAGGCTCCTAAAGCCTCACACAACGCCCTGACAGGAACCAGAACTCTTCCGTTTTCAATAAACGGGGAAACATCAAAGTCCAGTAATTTGTTGTCCACCTCAACTTTTACGTCCTGTTTGTTGGCTGCAGCAGGTGGTACCCCAGGACCACCAAACATGGCTCCCATAAGCAGCGCAGTGAGCACCACCAGAACCACCAGCCTGCTCTTG
>LGFL01000093.1 GCA_001508855.1 Thermoanaerobacterales bacterium 50_218 | reverse complement strand
AGTATTCCCCGGCTTTTTGGGCTCAAGGGTGGTCGAGTCACTGTTGGAGAGAAGGGAATGATCCCGCAGGAAACAGAGTTAGGCATTAAGGTGATGTCACTCAATCTGTTTTTTGAGAGAGAAGATGAAGCAGTTGTTTGGAGAGGCCCCTTACTTGCCTCAACGATCAAGCAGTTCTGGGAAGAAGTGGAGTGGGGTGAACTCGATTATCTCTTCGTTGATCTTCCCCCGGGAACAGGTGATGTCCCTCTGACCGTCCTTCAGAATCTCCCTCTAAAAGGTCTCATTATCGTCTTCTCGCCTCAGGACCTGGCGATCATGATCGTCAAAAAAGCAATTCGGATGAGCAAGATGCTCAATGCTCCAATTGTCGGCCTGGTCGAGAACATGGCTTACATGAAGTGCCCGAAGTGCGGAGAAATCCTCTACCCTTACGGTAAGCCTCAGGGGGAACGGGTAAGCGAAGAAACAGGAATACCTCTTTTGGGGTCCCTCCCGATAGATCCCTACATCACCAGTTTTGGTGATCAGGGCAAGATTGAGATGCTGAAGGCTGATGAGTTTACCGAGATTGCTTCCTATCTGGAAAAACTCGAATCGTAGCTGCTTGGTGGCGGTGGGGAGATGAACAGGTACAGTTCTGCGGTTATCGACCACTTCCAAAACCCCCGCAATTGGGGAAAGCTGGAGGATGCTGATGGTGTAGCAGTGCTTGGGGAGAGTTGTGGAGATGTCTTCAAGTTCTATGTTAAAATCCGAAACAACCGCCTCGTCAAGGTGCGCTATCAGGTCAAAGGATGTCCCGCTGCTATTGCCTGCTGCAGCATGGTTTCTGTGCTTGCAGAAGGGAAACCCATATGGGAGGCTCTCCAGATCACCAACGAAGATGTAGAAAAGGCCTTAGGGGGTTTACCTCCGGAGAAGCTTCACTGTTCAAATTTTGCCGCGGATGCCCTCCACGCAGCTATCGAGGACTACCTCTACAAAGAAGCTGAGAAAAAAATGGCCCCCAAAAATGTTGCTGGGGATGGGTGGAAGACTCTTTATCTAAAAAGTTAGAAAGGAGAGAAACTATAGTGCGGATTGCCATCAGCGCTACTGGCAGAGATCTGGATTCACGCCTTGATTCCCGTTTTGGAAGATGTCCCTACTTTCTCGTCGGAGATCCGGAGACTCTAGAATTTGAGGCAGTGGCCAATCCGGGGGCATCTGCCGGAGGGGGAGCTGGAGTTAAGGCGGCCCAGGAGTTGGTCGACCGAGGTGTTCAGGTGGTGATCACCGGGCAGTGCGGTCCCAATGCTTATGACGTCCTGGAAGCTGCTGGGATTAAAATTTTTCAGGCTCCAGAAGAAACCCTGCGCAGAGTCCTGGAACTCTACCGTGAAGGCAAGCTCGCACAGTTGAATGGTCCGGGATCTGCGAAACAAGGCTTAAAAGGCTGGGGTAGCCAATGATCATCACTGTTTTGAGCGGTAAGGGCGGAACCGGGAAAACGACGGTTGCCGTGAACCTGGCTCTGTCGCTGGCAGAAGAAGGGCACCGAGTCCTCCTGTTGGACGCTGATGTGGAAGAACCTAATGCAGGGTTGTATCTCGACCTTGTGGTCGAAGAAACCTTCAGTGTTGATGTCCTCATGCCTAAAGTCGACGAAAGCTTGTGCACCTATTGCGGAAAGTGCGCCGAGTTCTGCCAGTTTAACGCCCTCGCAGTTATCGGAGAGCATGTTCTCGTTTTCTCAGAACTGTGTCACGGCTGTGGAGGGTGTTCTCTCGTCTGTCCCGTTGAGGCGATTCGTGAGGTCCCGCGCCTGGTTGGCACTATCGAAAAAGGGAGGGCCGGATCTCTCAAGTTCTGGAGCGGCCGGATGAAGGTCGGAGAAGCCCTCGCCGTGCCTGTGACCAGGAAGCTGAAGGAAGGGCTTGCTGAGCTTAAAGACGAGTTCATCGTCATCATCGACGCTCCTCCGGGTTCTTCTTGTCCTGTGGTGGAAGCAGTGAGGGGCAGTGATTACGCCTTACTGGTGACTGAGCCGACACCGTTCGGTAAGCACGACTTCGAGATCGCCCTCGGGCTCGTGCGGGACATGGAATTTCCTCACGGGGTAATCATTAATCGCTCTGGTGACGATGACAAGCTCATCGAGGATTACTGCCGGGAACAGGATGTTCCTGTCCTCTTGAAAATACCTTTCAGTCCCAGGCTTGCGGCCTTGGGGGCAAGGGGCATACCTTTCAGTAAAGTGATTCCCTACTGGCGGGACAAGTTCCGCCAGGTCTACAGGAAGATAAAGGAGAGTTGCCGATGCGCCAGTTGGTGATCGTCAGTGGTAAAGGAGGCACAGGCAAGACCACAGTTGCTGGGGCGTTCATTGCTCTTGCCTGGCGTTCGATCTGTGTTGATGCTGATGTCGATGCTCCCAACCTCCACCTGCTTCTTCACCCCAAACTCCTCGAAGAAGAGGAGTTTCAAGGGGCGAAGATCGTTGTCAAAGACGAAGAAAAGTGCACCGAATGCGGAAAATGCGAGGAGTACTGTCGCTTCCAGGCCATCAAAGACCTGAAAATCGACCCCTTCCGCTGTGAGGGCTGTGGTGTGTGTGTTTACGTTTGCCCCGAAGGAGCCCTCAAGCTCGAAGATGAGGTAACGGGCTACACCATGCTTTCGCGCACAAGGTACGGTCCTTTTTCCCATGCCCGCTTAAAAATCGGTGCCGAAGCCTCGGGGAAACTGGTGACTCAGGTGCGGAAAAACATCGAACGCTTTACCTACCAGGAAGAACTGGTGATCATTGATGGCTGTCCGGGAATTGGGTGCCCGGTGATCGCCTCGATCAGCGGGACCGACCTGGCGCTCGCGGTTACTGAGCCGTCAGTTTCCGGTCTCCACGACCTCCAGCGGATCCTGGGGGTGACAAGGCACTTCGGAATCAAGTCACTCGTCTGCATCAACAAGTACGACCTGTGTCCAGAGATGAGCGAAGAGATCGAGGACTACTGCACTAGAGAGGGCGTCGAAATGGTGGGGAAAATCCCTTTCGACCCGGAAGTGCTGGAGGTGGTCAGACAAGAGCGGCCCCTCGAAGACCTCTTGGAAACGAAGGCAGGGAAGGCAATCGAAGGAATCTGGGAAACCGTTAAGAATCACCTGTTTCCTGTATGACATTGCTTGAGCAGCTCGAAAATAATATTGAGACAGGGGGTTGGAAGATGAAGATCGCTGTTGCCTCTGTGGGGACTGATGTTGCTGCTCATTTCGGGCACTGCGAAAAATTTACCATTTTCGAGGTCGTCGATGGCGAGATCGTTGGTGAAAAGTCCCTACCTAGATTCTGCTGAAAAAAGCAGTTTGTCGATTACTTCTTGGCAACTCGATCCTTGACAATTCGATCATGGTTTGGCGTTACCG
>LGFL01000092.1 GCA_001508855.1 Thermoanaerobacterales bacterium 50_218 | reverse complement strand
GGTTTACACCGAACTTTGGGACATCAAATCTATTCCCGCATACGGGATCGACTACTACGTAAAAGTTGACGAATATCTCCGGGGTTGCCCGATTGATATTAATGAAATGGTCCATTTGATCAAGAGCTTGTTGCTTGGTGTCAATCCTCACCTCAGACCTCACAGTATCTGCAATGAGTGCAAGCTGAAGGAGAATTCCTGTCTCCTCCTGCAGGGTAAGCCGTGCATGGGCCCTGTTACTGCTGCTGGTTGCGGTGCTCTCTGCCCGAGCCTGAACAAGCCCTGTGAGGGCTGTCGGGGACCTGCTAATGATGCCAATGCAGCCTCCCTGGCACGGACATTCCTGGAACTCGGCCTTTCCAAGGATGACGTTGTTCGCAAGTTCCGCAAGTATGCGGGAAACAGGCCAGAGTTTAGCAAAGGAGTTGAGGCTGTATGAGCGAAAGGAGAATTTATGTTGATTACATTGCCCGGACCGAGGGCGATGGGGCAATCGACATCATCATCGGTCCGAATGGGGAACTGAAGAAGGCCTGCTGGGAGGTATGGGAGCCGCCGCGCTTCTTTGAGGCTTTCCTGGTGGGGCGAAAGTTCGATGAAGTGCCAGAAATCGTCCAGCGCATCTGCGGTATCTGTCCCCACCCCCACAACCTGGCGGCAGTTCAGGCTGTAGAGCGTGCTCTTGGTGTAAAGGTTAGTGAGCAGACTGTTTTGCTCCGGAAGCTGCTCGGGCTTGGAGACTGGATTCAGAGCCATGCCCTCCACGTCTTCTGCTTGGCACTTCCTGATTTCCTCGGCTACGAAAGTGTCATCGCCATGGCTGGGAACTCGGAGTTGCTGCCCGTTGTCAAGAAAGCGCTCGCTCTCAAGAGACTCGGCAACGACATCAGTTGTGTTGTTGGCGGAAGAGAGGTTCACCCAGTGACTTCAGTGGTCGGGGGATTTTCTGCTGTTCCTACCAAGTCCCAGTTGCAGGAGATCAAGGAGCGGCTCAAGGCCAATAAGGAGTTTGCTGTGGAAGCAGTGAAGCTGTGCAACCAGGTGGCTACCCAGCCGCCGTATCCTGACCTCGTCAGGAAGTGTGAGCACGTATCCCTTCATGATGATAATGAGTATGCGGTAAACGACGGGCGCCTCGTTTCCACTGAGGGACTCGATGTTCCCAACTGGGAGTACCCGCAGTGGCTCATTGAGCGTCATGTGCCTGGCTGCAACTGCAAGCACGCTATCGTTAAGGGGCGTGACTCCTTCCTCGTAGGACCTCTGGCACGGATTAACAACAACTTTGAGCAGCTTTCTGCTGATGCCAAAGCAGCAGCGAAAGAGGTTGGCTTTACTGTTCCCTGCTTCAATCCCTTTATGAGCATTGTTGCCCGTGCCATTGAAACCGTTCATGCCATTGATGCCTGCATTGAGATTATTGATCAACTTGGTGAACCTAAATACGAGGAACCCAAGTATGAGGTTAAAGCTGGTGAAGGATATGCGGTCACTGAGGCGCCGCGCGGTATTTGCTGCCACGGTGGCCGGATTGACAAAGACGGGGTCGTGCAGAAGTGGGATGTTGTTGCTCCGACAGCACGCAATGTCTACAATCTGGAGAAGGATTTCCAAGAATTTGTCCCCAAACTGCTCCACCTGTCTGATGAAGAACTGACCCTCAAGTGTGAGATTATGGTGCGCAACTACGATCCCTGTCAGTCCTGTGCAACCCATTCTCTGAAGGTGAGAATCCATCGGGAGGGCTAAATGAAACCGGAAGTTCTCGTCATCGGGTGTGGTAACCTCCTGGCAGCAGACGATGCTGTTGGTCTCCATGTAGCAAGAAACCTGAAAAAGTATCAGCTTCCTCCTGAAGTTAAGGTGATTGAGGCCGGGACACCCGGCCTCAGTCTTCTTGACCTTTGGGAAGGGATTAACAAGGTAATTATTGTTGATGCTGTCCGTAGTGGTGCCCCACCTGGAACGGTCTTCTCTTTTGACCTCAGCGACTTGCTAGCACCTGAGATGTCTCTCTCCTCTCACGGGTTCAATATTGTTGATGCCATTGAGTTGGGGAAAGCACTCGGCCAACTTCCTGAGCAACTGGTGATCGTTGGGATTGAGATCCTCAGGGAGGAGCCTTTCCAGGAGGGACTTTCTCCTGAGGTTGCTGCTGCTGTTCCTCAGGCCTGCAGTCGTGTTCTTGAGGAAATTTCTTTAATGTTGAAGAAGTAGCACTGCTGTTAGGTTGCGGATTTTTGCTGGATTTCATAAAATATAAAGTTGATTTCGACCGCAGAGGCGGGAAGATGATTATGCATGAGCTTTCACTAATGGAAAGCATTACCAAAACGCTGCGTGCCAGTGCGGCTGAAAATGGAATTACCAAAATCACGAGAATACGCCTTGTTGTCGGGAAGCTGACCATGGCGCTTCCGGAGGCCCTCCAGTATGCTTTTGAGGTTTTTAAGTCGGAAGAGCTTTTTCAAGATGCTGTCCTGGAAATTGCCGAAGAACCAGTTCGTGGGGAATGCCAGAAATGTCACCATCGCTTTGAGATCAATGATGGTGAATTTTCCTGTCCCGCTTGTGGCAGCCTGCGGGTCAAGCTGGTAGGGGGACGGGAACTCTACATTGATTTTTACGAAGGTGATTAGTGATGGTAAAGGTTCGACTTGCTACTCCTGTGCTTAAAGAAAACGAAGTTGCTGCCCAAGAAAACAGGGTGCGTTTTGAGGAAGCCGGAGTCTTTGTTTTGAATCTGATGAGCTCTCCTGGTTCCGGAAAAACAACCATCCTTGAGCGGACGCTGGAGCACCTTTCCGGAAGGTTGAAGGTTGGAGTGATTGAAGGGGACATTTACACAACCAGGGATGCAGAGCGGATCGAGCGCTATGATGTTCCTGTAGTGCAAATCAATACCGCGGGAACGTGTCACCTGGATGCCCGAATGATTGCTCCTGTGCTCGAGGATTTTGACCTTGAAGCTCTCGATCTGCTGATTATTGAAAATGTGGGAAACCTCGTCTGCCCTGCAGAGTTTGACCTTGGGGAAGATGCGCGCGCGGTTGTCTTGAGCATCACTGAAGGCAATGACAAACCGATGAAGTATCCCCTAGTTTTCAGGCTGGCGCAGGTTGTCTTGATCAATAAGCTTGATCTTCTTCCGCATACTGATTGTGACCTTGAGCTTCTGGAAAAAGATCTGCATTTGGTTAATCCTGAACTTAAGCTTTTCCGTGTTTCGGCACGTTTAGATCAAGGGTTTCAGCCCTGGATTGAGTGGATCGAGGAGCAGGTAAGACTAAAGCGGCATGACTCTTGACAAACGGTGTCTTTTTTGTGCATAATTTTAGTGGCTGGTGCGGGGTGGAGCAGTGGTTAGCTCGTCGGGCTCATAACCCGGAGGTCGCTGGTTCGAATCCAGCCCC
>LGFL01000091.1 GCA_001508855.1 Thermoanaerobacterales bacterium 50_218 | reverse complement strand
CAACCAGCGGGTTAGACAAGTATTTTGCCAATCCAAGAGCAGGGAACCAACTAAGCAAGAAAACCAAACTCATTATTAATAGTAACTTCTTAAAAAGGGTTTGAACCAAATCTTGGCGATACGAGTCCCACATATAGGAGACAAGAAAAATCTCTTCTCCCCAAATCTGGCTCCTTGTTACCACATAAAAGAGTTTCCTGCCAGCAACTTGTCCGCTGTATCTCTGGCTCTCTTTTGTCTGCTCTCTTATCTGATTCCTTACCTTATTTAAAAATTCTTGGGGAAGCTTAGGGCCGCGAAAAAAATGAAACTTTCTCTTTCAGGGACAAATATCAAATGATTAACTGCACGAATGTCATCCAGCGGTTGGCTTTGGTTGGCGAAAAGACCCAACTCCCAAATCTCTCTGTTAAGCTCGGTTCGGGTAAACAAAACTCGTTGGGCGCTTTCGATAGTAGCATAGATTTCTTTGGTAAAAAAGTCCCGTAGGGTCCAGGGGAACAAAACAGCTAATAATACTGAGATGCTTAAGGTAATAACAGCAAAAACTAACCATATCTGCAATGACAACGGAAGATTTTTCATGATCTCGCCACCCGGTAACCGTAGCCGTAGATCGTTTCGATGCGCAGTTTGGGCATTTTCTTGCGCAGCCGTCTGACCAAATCGTCAACCACCCGTTCTGTTCCGAAATAGTCTGCACCCCAGATATGTTCGAGAATTTGTTCCCTTGACAATGCTTGTCCTTGATTTTTGGCAAAGAAAAGCAAGAGGTCGAATTCTTTGGAGGTCAACTCGACGAACTCTTCACCCAGCTTAACTGTTCTGCTGGCTTCATCAATGCAGTAGGGCGGAATTGTAAGGACTGGGTTTCCGGTCTGTTTCCCGGGAGACATGTGCACACGCTCCAACAGTTTCCGGGTTCGGATCACCAACTCGCGGGGCAGAAAAGGTTTCGGCAGATAATCGTCACTTCCCATTTCCAGGCCAATGACACGGTCGATATCAGCATCGCGGGCAGAGATAAAAATTATGGGAACATCCGGGGAAACAGCTTTAATCTCTTTGATAAGCTGGTAACCGTCGATATCAGGGAGCATAATATCCAAAATCCACAAATGGGGAGGATCGCTAATAGCCTGTCTTGCTGCTTCTCCGGTTAAAAAAGGAGAGACCTGCCACCCTTCTCTTTGTAAGTAGGTAGTAAGCACAGAATTGAGATTTTCATCATCCTCCACCAAATAAATTCGAAAAGTCATTTCTGACCACCTCAACTTAGATTATAACAAAAAGGACGTGCTTTTCTTGACACGTCCTTTTTGATGAAATCTGAAGAGTTGGATTTGAGGGGAGGCACTATATTTTTAATTGTCGAACTCTTTTTAGGTGCACTCCAAGCAATCAGATGATAGAGGAGGCATTAATTTAAGTTTCTAATTGAGACTGCTCCTGCCGCAATTGCTGGATCTCTTCCCGGAACTGCTCACGTGTTATCTCTCCGTTCTTCAGTTTTTCTCTCAGCTCTGCGATTTTCTCCTTGACTTCGTCAGGGAGATCCGCAGGAATTCCCCTTCCTCTGAATTGGAATCTTTTAGGCACGATCTGCTGCATCTCTTCCCGGAACTGCTCGCGTGTTATCTCTCCGTTCTTGAGTTTCTCCTTCAGTTCTGTGATTTTGGCCTTCACCTCATCAGGAAGTTCCTCAGGGAGTCTTCTTCCTTTAAACTGAAACCTCTCAGGCATAATCTGTTTCATTTCTTCACAGAACTGCTCACGGGTTATCTCTCCGTTCTTCAGTTTTTCTCTCAGCTCTGCGATTTTCTCCTTGACTTCGTCAGGGAGATCCGTAGGAATTCCCCTTCCTCTGAATTGGAACCCTTCAGGCATAATCTGCTGCATCTCTTCCCGGAACTGCTCGCGGGTTATCTCTCCGTTCTTGAGTTTCTCCCTCAGTTCTGTGATTTTGGTCTTCACCTCATCAGGAAGTTCACCTATTTTTTCGAGCCATCCTTTTCTAAATTGCTTCTGTTCAGTAACTGTTGCTTTAGATTTGCCAAGATTCTTCGAGTCTTCCCCCACATCCCCACTGCTGGCTGCGAACGCTACCGTAGACATCAAAAGGGTTAGGATAAGGCTTATCGGGATGATGGTTTTCTTCCAGTTAATAATTGAGACCACCCCTTTCATATGATTTTTTCGAGTGCCTCCCGCGTCAATAGTATGTGATAGAAATGCGGAAGAATTGTAAAAAGTTTATGGGAAATTGTGAAATCCCTGCTTGAAAACAGATGGTTGTGTCCACTTTCACGTTTCACAATTTCCCATAATTTTTTCATGGTTTTTCCACATTTCGTCGGTAGAATTTCTCAAGAGCATATTTTCCCGAAGCTTCTCCAGATCCCTGCGTTTCGTCTAGGGAATTATTACCAGGAAAGGAGGCTGAGCATCATTAGAGGTAGCAGAAAGGACTCTAAAAAGCTCGTATTGCCTAAATCTGAGCAATGAGGTGGGGTTATGAAGAATAACAGAATTGCCTGCTTCAATAATTTATTGTTAATCCTGATTTTCTTACTTTTCTCTGTATCAGCCATGAGCTGCAGCAGTGGCACGGAAAACCAAAAGACAGAAGGCCAAATACAGAGCAATGCCGAAAGTCTCGCTACCAGTGAAAATATCGTTGTTCCTAGAGAAAGACCGGACCTGATAGGTAAGGTAAAAGATATCGTTGGCAATGAAGTGACAGTTTACAAAGTTGAAATAGCAGAGGCAACTGAGCAAAAGTCTCAAGAAAACAGCCAAAAGCCGGTAGCAAACAAAACGAACCAGAACAGCCAAGACCTCAGCAGAGCGACCAGGCCAATCGGCCTGAAGGTAACCGAAGAAACTGAAACGTTTATCATCCCTGTAGGCACTCCTATAGTAACAATGCAAAGGGGAACTAACGAAATCAAGACAGTTGCCCTAACTGAGATAAAGAAGGACCAGTTACTGCGTGTCTGGAAAAAGGATGATACAGTTATATTTGTGCAAGTAATGAGCGGGAGTAGCGAAAGGTCAATGAGCCAAAATGGAGAAGCAACAGATAGAAAAGGTGGAGCAAAAGGTCCTCCAGGAGGTCCACCATTGGGTCTTCCCTTGGGGGGTCCACGATGAGCAAAAACCCTAAGTGGATCATCGATGCCCGGAATATTGTTAAGGTCTACCAGAATGGTTCTGAAGAATTGAAGCTCCTTGATAATATCAGTTTAACCGTTCAGGAAAACGACTTTGTCGCCATTCTAGGACCTTCCGGATCAGGAAAAACTACTTTACTAAACATACTAGGATGCCTAGATCTTCCGACTTCTGGACAGTATTTTTTGGACGGAATTGATGTCCTTAAAGCCAGGGATAATCAATTAGCTGAGATCCGCAACAAGAA
>LGFL01000034.1 GCA_001508855.1 Thermoanaerobacterales bacterium 50_218 | reverse complement strand
TTTCTTGATGACCTCCTGCCCGATGTGGGCGGGCAGGGCTTTGTAGGATGGGTGCTCCTTGAACTCGGAGCACAGGGTTTCGTAGGAAGGCACGGGTCTTCCAGCGAAGAAGGCCTGCCTGCACCTGTACTGGACAGCGTTCCAGAGGGCAGCGCAGCGGTCCCCAATAATTTCAAGCGTTTGCTTTTGTTGCTTGCTGGGCAAAACACGGACAACGTTTGTTCGCCTCATGCTTTTATTTTAGCACACCTGGCTACCGCTTTCATCCCCAGGCTTAAAAGCCGGGGCCTTCAGCGGCGGTTTTTGGTAAAATCATACCATAAGAGATACACGTCCTCAACTTTATGTTCATTTAAAATGCGCGGGGTTACAGGCTACGGATGAGGCGCTGGATTCCCACGCCCGGTCTTTTCCGGACTTCGATTTCAAATCGACCCTGCTCAAAGCGGCAGCCGTCAACGCCCTCTACGGAACCCAGGTTTACGCCGTAGCAGAGGCGGCCGAACACTTATGCAGCGTTTTGGGGAATACCACGGTACCGGCTACTCACTCCCCCGTAGAGGAGCTGGGAATTAATTCCGAATTACAGCATCTCTTCGAATCACCCGCGGAGGAAGTCCAGGAGCTTATGAGAGTTGCGCCGCGTCCGAAGTTTGACCGGTCCCTGAATCCGTAGGAACATCTTACCCCTGTTGCTGGGTTGCCTAAAGTTTTGCGAGGTCATCAATCGCCACACGGCTAATAATCAGCCCGGTTGGACAAAACCAGAGTGCCAGGCGTAATTAACCCCCATAAATCTTGCGGGGATCTCGTAACCTCGGAAGCAAACATGAAGCGTGATCATTTTGGGAAAATTGCTGAAGAAGCTGATGACTCTTAAGTTCTCTGAAGTGGCTGATAGAAATTAGGGTGAGAGGAAGATATCTACGTAGCACAATGTCCCGAAACCGGAACAGTTAGCCAGGGCTATACTATCGAGGAGGCTGTTGCTAACTTGAAAGAGGCGACAGAACTCTACCTGGAAGAGCTTCCTGTGCCTGAAGTTGCTGAGCTGTTAATGACTGTTTTTGAGGCGAGAGTGCATGTTTGAAAGACACAAGGAGCCAGATTCGGGCGCATCGATGATGAAGACCGACCCGACATCTGGCTCTCGATCCTTTTCGGGGCGTGGCACGCAGGGGAAGGCGATGTCTAAAATTTGTGTAGTGCCTAGAATTCGTATGAGTAGTAGACGGCGATGCCTTTCTGTTTGGCGTAGTCCTCCACGTCCGGCTGGCTGATCATGTAGGTGACCAGCACGGGGAAGACATCAGCGAAAACTCCCTCCAGCCGTTTGAGCTTTTTCCTGATGAAAGCATCCACGTCTTTTTTCGAGAGCTGGCTCTTGCTTTCGCCGACGATGGTGTAGGTCTGTCCGTTTCTTTCTGCCTGGCCGATGATGTTCACCTCGATGTCCTTGCCCTGGTTGTCCCGGACGAACTTCCGCGTGAGCCGGCCCTTCACCACGAGGCCGTGGTCCCGCTGCAAAAGCGCTGGCAGGGCTTTGAGGGCCTCGTCCTCCAGGCGATAGCCCACTGTTGCTGTGAGGCCCCCCAACTGCCGCCTCGTTTCTGCATGCTCGCCGATGAGCTTCCGCAGCTCTTCCTCGGTGCGCTTCTGCGCCTCGGCGAGTTCCTCCACGCGCTGCTCTGTGCGCTGTTGCGCCTCTGCAAGTTTCTGCAGGGCACGGTCGAGTCTACTGACTTCTTTCTGGGTTTCCTTCTGCGCCTCTGCCAGTTCTTCCACTCGCTGCTCTGTGCGTTTCTGCGCCTCAGCAAGCTCTTCGACACGCTTTTCGGTGCGCTTCTGGGCCTGGGCGAGTTCCCCGACTATTGTTTCCAGCCGGGTCAGCCTTGCCTCGCTTCCTCTCTGCGCCTCTGCCAGTTCTTCCACCCGCTGCTCTGTGCGTTTCTGGGCCTCGGCGAGCTCCCCCATTTTCACGCTGAGGTTGCGGACGATCTCCTTCAGTTCGTTGAAGTCGCTTGTCTTGACGAGGTCTGTGTAGGCCTCATGGATTACCTGAGCCAGCACCGCTGCCTGCTCAGGAGAGAAGACGGTTTGCAGTTTGCTCTGAACATCTTCGTAACGCATGATTGGCTTGCCTCTTGAATTTGACAGTGGTTTTCACGAATAGAATACCACCAATTTTGGCGGGAGGCAACAGATTTTGAGATTATGGTTGACGTTTGATGGTCGTGCAGTATAATTATTATAGGTTGAAGCTATAATCATCGGCTTAGCCTAATGCCTTTGCGTCATGAACAGCGGCTTAGTTTTTGCGTGTTGAGTCTGTTTATATGCTGATGTAGCTCAGCGGTAGAGCAGCGCACTCGTAATGCGCAGGCCGTGGGTTCAAATCCCACCATCAGCTCCAGGAAAATCAAGGCCTCTGGGTTTTCGTCCGGAGGCCGTTTTTGTTAGTTGCCGCCCAATTACTGCCATCCCAAATTTTACCTACCGCTTCAGCAGGTTTTCCAGCTTGTCTACTGCTTCTTTCTGCATCCCGGGCATCAGGTGCGAGTAGATGTCATAGGTAATTCTGGTGCTGGAGTGGCCCAACCGCTCCGAAATAACCTTTATGTCCACTCCGGCCTGGAGAAGCAGACTGGCGTGGGTGTGTCTCAGACAGTGGAAGTTGAGCCGCGGCAGGCCGATGCTTTCCAGGAACTCGGGGAACCAACTGGAAATGGTGTCAGGATGGAGCGGCTTTCCATTCGGTTGGCAGAAGATCAAGTCGTGGTCCTGATACTTCTGACCGTGCCTCATCTTGAGTTTCTCCTGTTCCTTCTGGTGTTGCTTGAGAACAGCCAGCACTTCTTTGGAGACATCGATGGTGCGGCGGCTCTTTTTGGTTTTGAGTTTTTTCTTGATGTGGATTCCCATTTCTGGAGTGTAGCTGACCGTCTGGCGGACAGAGATTGTCCTTCTCTCCCAGTCGATGTCCTGCCAGCGGAGTCCCAAAAGTTCTCCCCGTCGCAGGCCTGTCCTTACTTCCAAGAAGAGCATTGGGTAGTAATGCGTTTTCTTAGCTGCCTCTAACATAGTCTCTACCTGCTGGCTTGTAAGGACCCTGGCATTTGTTTCTTCATCGTCATCATCGATGTCGTAGGCAGATATCTTCGGGATGGTAACTGCACTGGCTGGGTTGTGCTGGATTATCTCATCTTCGACAGCACTATTCAGTGCCTTGTGGAGTACCCGGTGGACATAAGTGAGGCTTTCTTGGGAGAGACCCCCGCGTCTTCCATCTAGTCGGCCTTGTTTGATAACCTCTCGGTAGAAGTTTTTGATCTGGGACGGGCGCAGTTCGCTCAGTGGGATGGTTCCGATGAGGGGGATAATGCGTTTGTTCACGATCTCTTTATACCTGCGCTGGGTAGTGGGTGCTAGTTGGGCGACATGAGTTTTCAACCACTGGGAGAGGTATTCGCCGATAGTGATCTTCCCGCGGCTTGCGTGTTTCCCTTGGGCGACCTCCATCTCCAAGTGGGCCTTTTCTTTTTTTGCCTCCCGCTTGGAACCGTAAAAAATGCGGTGTATCCGCCTGAGCTTGCCTGTTACCGGGTGCCTCCCAGCTTCGACCACTATTTGCCATTTGTTCTTACCCAGTGAGAAAATGCGGCCGGGCATGAAATCACCTGCTCTTTGTTTCCATCCCAATCATACCAGTTTTTGAGCTTTCTGTGCAAAAAACAAAGCTGGGACTTTTGCTTTAAGCCACTGACAGCTACAACATCTCTGAGAACGTGGCAGAGGGTGGTTGTTGTGGGTTATAATTGGTCTTAAGAAAAAGGGGTGAGGAGTATGGATGTTCAGCAGGTCAAAGAAAAGCTTCTTTCCGCATTTCCCGAGCAGCAGGCTGGGCTTTTAGCCGAGGTCTTCGTGGAGGCGATCAGGGAGACTCAAAGGGACATCGTCAGGGCGAGGGATTTTAATGAACTGAAGGAAATTGTGCGCGAGCTCGCTGAGGCTCAGAAGCGCACAGAGCAGCGGCTTGAAGAGTTGAGTGAGGCTCAGAAGCGCACAGAGCAGCGGCTTGAAGAGCTTGCTGTGGCTCAGAAGGAACTTGCCGAGGCTCAGAGGAAGACAGAGGAAGAGATCCGGAGGCTCACGAAGGAGATGGGCAATGTCAAGACTGAGCTTGGGGGTCTTTCGCGGAGTGTGGGGTATGCCTTGGAGAACGAGGCTTACAGAAACCTTCCTGGGATTTTGCGAGAATACGGGATAGAGGTGACGGAGAGGTTTGTCAGGAAGGAAGTGAATGGCGAGGAGATCAACATTTTAGGTTTTGGTCGGAGGAACGGTCGGGAAGTGGTGATTGTAGGGGAGTCGGCGTTGCGGTTGACTGGGGTTGGGAGGAAGTTTGCGCAGTTGGAGCGGAAGGCTAATCTGGTGAGAGAGAGGTATCCTGGTAGGGAAGTGGTTGAGGTTTTGGTGACGCATTATGCGAGTTCTCGGGTGCAGGAGAGGGCGAAGGAGAAGGGAATCATTCTCATCCAGAGCTTCGAGTGGCAGTAGATTTTAGAAATCAAAGCCAAGGTGCTTTTCAGTATGCGGTTCATATCCTGACTGGATTTCAGACGAGGAAGTGCAGGATCAGAGCGAAGGTGAAAATGCTGGCGATGGTGGATGTGAGGGCAGCGGTGGAAACCAGTTCCGGGCGGGCGTTGAACTGGATGGAGAACATCGTGGAAGCGACGGCGACCGGACAGGCTGATTCTACGAGCGCGACCTTGCTGGTGAGGCTGGTTGGGTCGAAAAAGAGGTAAAGGATCAGGAGGCCAATGAGGGGAGCGACCACGAGCCTCAGGGTCGTGACCTTGCCTGCCAGCCAGATGTTGGCCCCTACTCTGACCCTCGCCAGGTGAACCCCCAGTGTCACCAGCATCACCGGGATGACGGCTTCTCCCATCATCTCCAGTGGTTTGAGGATCATCTCTGGTGGTGTCAGTTCCAGGCTCGTTAGCCCCAGGCCGAGACTCATCGCCCAGAGGCCGGGCATTTTTAAGACATTGATCAAGGACTCCCTCGGGCTCAGGTGGGTCTGGGCGGCCAGATAGACCCCGAGCGTGTTGTGCAGCAAGTTCATGAACACGCAGTAGATGATC
The DNA here is from genome assembly GCA_001508855.1 of Thermoanaerobacterales bacterium 50_218. Taxonomy (GTDB): domain Bacteria; phylum Bacillota; class DSM-12270; order Thermacetogeniales; family Thermacetogeniaceae; genus 50-218. Next base: position 13,115 of record LGFL01000034.1, on the reverse strand, counting down.
CCTCTTTCGAACCCTGCCTCTCCGAAGGCGAAGAGGAGAACCGGAAGCCCAAAGTACCCGCAGTTGGGGAAAAGGGTTGCCAGAAGGACGCTTTTTACCGTTTTCGGATCCCAGCCTTCGATTTTCCCCCAGAGCTTCACCAGGAGAATGGTTCCTGAAGACAGCAAGATGATAAAGCCGACGATCTGGAAAAACTCTGCGGCGGTGAGATTGGTCTTGACCAGAGAGCTGAAGAAGAGAGCAGGTGCCAGCACATAGATCGATAGAAAGGCGATCGGTTTGATATCGATCTCTGTGATCTTGCCGAGGATATAGCCAATGGCGATCATTACAAAAACTGGGAATACTGTCTGCAGAACTACCATATCCCGACTTCCTTAGCCTGATTTAAGATGGGTTCTGATCTAACACGCCTAACATTATACCACGAGATGGCGGTCACGAGAACGGCCGCGCTTTTCCATCTGGAGGCCCGAAAGCTACCACTTCGTTGGTGAGAATACCGATCCCCTCGATTTCCACACTGACCACATCCCCAACCTGAAGGGGACCCACTCCCGGCGGAGTCCCGGTCATGACCACATCTCCGGGGTAAAGGGTCATCACAGAGGAGATGAAGCTTACCAGTCGGGGCACAGGAAAGATCATCTCTTTTGTGGATGACTGCTGTCTGATTTCCCCGTTTACCTTTAGCTCAATCCTAAGGTCGTCTGCGTCCAGGTCTACTGCAAGGAAGGGGCCGAGAGGGCAGAAGGTGTCGAATGACTTGGCTCGCGTCCACTGGCCGTCTTTTTTTTGGAAGTCCTTCGCGGTGACATCGTTCCCGCAGGTGTATCCAAGGATCTTCGATTTGACTTCCTCCTCGGTGGCTCTGCTGATTTTTTCCTTGATGATCACGGCGAGTTCGGCTTCGTAGTCCACCTGGTTGCTCTCAGGGGGATAGATGATTTTCTGGCCGTGGCCGATCACTGAGGAAGGTGGTTTTAGGAAAAGCAGCGGCTCCTCTGGGAGAGGCATCCCCAGTTCCCGGGCGTGGTCTCTGTAGTTGAGCCCGACACAGACGATCTTGCTGGGAGTGCAGGGTGGGAGCAAGTTCACCCATGATAAGGGAATCCTTTGGTTGGTCACCTCCCACAACTCGAAAGGTGAGCCCCGGAGAACCTGTACCTGGTCGTGGTCGACGATCCCCCAGTGGATTTCGTTCTGGTAAAGAAAGCGGGCAAAGCGCATTTTTTGTCTCCTTTCTTGCCTGTCCCTTTTGCCACCTGGTTCTTCCTTATAGCTTATGGTAAACTTTTCGCCGAGTGAGTGGTGTTTCCCTCTGTGTTGGGTCTTCCTGCTGTCGTTTTTTCGCGTTTTTCTGTTCGAAAAAGGAATCAGCGCTTCCTTTAATGAATTTTTAATGGAGACCGTTGCAGATAACATAGGGTGGTGATTTTTTGAGGCTTCTCCATACTGCTGACGTTCACCTCCACCCGGAAAGACCGGAAAGGTGGGAGGCGTTCCGGGCCGTCTGCGGCCTGGCTCAGGAGCGGAAGTGTGCCGCTCTTTTGGTTGCCGGGGATCTCTTCGACAGTTTTCAGGCTGCTGTTGAACTGCGGCCTCGGGTGCGGGAACTGCTGGAAACCCTGGAGATGGAGGTCTTCCTTATTTCCGGAAACCACGACGCCGCTGCCTTCGGGTCTGGCGAGTACTACGGGAAAAACGTCCACATCGCTGGGAGCGGCCAGCCTGTAGTCTGGGACTTCTCAGGCGTTTCTATTGTCGGGTTGCCTTATACGGCAGGGCGAGGTGGCTGTGAGTTCCTGCAATCCTCCCTTTTCCCAGAGAAGGTGCCCTTGATCGTTCTTGCTCACGCCAATTTTTTCTGTTCTGCGTCCTCCCGTTTTTATTTTCTCAATCGCGGGGATGCCCTCGAGGAGGCCCACTTCTGGGATCGTGATTTTGAGGATTTTCCTGTCTCCTACATCGCTCTCGGCCACTGGCACAATCCCACACTGCCCGCGATCGAGGTCAACAGGGCGAAAATCGCCTACAGTGGCACACCTTACCCACTGGCGAAAGGGGAGAACGGCGCGAGGAAGGTCTTCCTCATCGAAGTTTCCGGAGGATGCCTTGATGTCGAAGCAGTAGATGTTCCCGGTGTCCCTCGCAGAGAAACCGCCTCCTTTTGCTTTGTCCCGGGTTCTGAGGAGCAAACCCTTGAGGAAATCAGGGACTACCTTTTCTCCCGTGCTGACACCGATGTGATTCTCGACCTAGAGGTGGCAGGGTGGATCTCTCAAAGGGAGGACCTCCTTCTGCGGGAGGTAGAGAATCTGGTGCGGAGCTCTCGGGAGGGATGGAAGGCGGTCAACCTGGCACCTGGCTTTGTTAGTATTGGTTCCCTGTCGGGTATTGGCCGCAAGTGTCTGCAACTGCTCCGGGAAACAGAACCACCGGCAGACCCCGCTTTTGCCGGTGACCCTGTGCTCGGTCAGCTTGTGGAAGAGGTGGTTCAGGAGCGGGAACTTCTCTACCGGGAGGCCCTTTCTTTGCTCCTGCGCCACCTGGGGAAAGCGATGCTTCCACCCGGGGGATAACCCGCACGCCTGCAGGGAGTTTTAAGGTTTTCTTTGCAGTTGGCCAGCTTGACGTTTTGTGATGCAGTGTGGTCAATTTGGGGGCGCTAGGGTATCAGGCCACTGGGTCAAAGTGATAAGCTTGTGATCCAGTGTGGTCAATTTTGGGGAGGAGTGGTCGTGCGCATCCTTGAAGTGAAGTGCGAACCCGTGGGGCCGCTCAAAAAGAAGCTGTTGTTTCAGCCCCAGGCACCCTGTACTGTTGTTTATGACGAGAACGAAGCAGGGAAAACTACGATCGTTGATGTTCTGGTGAACCTGCTTTTTCGCAGGAGTTCCGCCCAGGCGAGGTTCCAGTCGCGGCGCTTCAGCAGTTTTCGGGGAGGTGTCAAGCTGGAGCACCGGGGGGAAGTTGTTTCTTTTGCCGGGGACACCGACCTCGACAAGTATCTGGGTCTGCCGCCAGAGTTCTCCAGACTGCCCATCGTTAGGGGAAGTGACCTGGCTTTCCTCTGGTCTGATCGGAGGGAAAAAAAGGCCCCTTTGATTGATGCTTGTCTCCAATACCTTGCCACTGATCTGGAGAAGGGTCTCGATGCAGTGATCAGGAGCCTTCGGGATGATGTGGGTTTCCCGGCGAAAACCAACACCTGGAGCCAGAAGAAGTTGAAAGAACTGGAAGACGATCTCCGGCTTTTCGGGAACAGGGAGCAGTACCTGGAAGACCTCTTGCAGAGGGAGAGGCTCGGCAGGAGATTGCGGGAACTGGACGCCAGGATCGAGGTCATCACCAGGGAACTCAACGAGAAGGCGCGGGAGCTGGAACTACTGGAAGAGGAGCGGAAGGCAGCCCTGTGTTCCTCAGCCCGCGTCCTCTTCAATAGGCTCGAGGAACTCCGGCGCAGCTACAGGGACGGGGGTTATCAGGATTGCTCCCACGAAGATGCCTGCTTGTGGGCGGAAGTGGAAAGCGAGAGGCAGGCTCTCAGGTCAAGGCTGGCTGCGCTTGAGGCCGAGGTCACCGAGATCGACAAGAGACTGGAGGAGCTCCGCCAGCAACTCAGGGATCTCGAGCTGCGCGCCGAGGGCGCTGCTGCTGCCCGCCAGTGGCAGCAACAGCTTCTGGAGCAGGCTCAGGATGAGGCCAACCGCAGGCTCCAGGCGCGCGCTGACCTGACAGGAGAATTGAGGAGCCTGGTGGGGAGTTTGAGGTCAGAGGCTGCTGAAAGGGCGAGGATGAGGTGGGTTTTGGGGATTTCCGCGGGGTTGCTTGTTTTCGTCTTTGCTTCTTTCCTCTCAGGGAAACCGCTTCTGGCTGGTGTCCTTGCAGGCCTTTCCTTTGTCGGTCTGGTGTGGGGGGGATCAGTCGTCTTCACCTCGAGGAGGCGCGAAAAGGAGGCCTGGGCAGCCGTTTTCAGGATCCTCAGAGAGTGCGGGCTGCACTCTGCGGGGAGGTTGGATGCCCTGCTCTCGGTTTTCGAGAGCTACTGGGAAAAGGAAGAAAAAAGGCTTGAGCAAAAGCTGGCAGGACTGAGGGAGGGGTTGTCCCAGAAGGAAAAAGAGTGCTGTTTGCTCCAGGATCAGAAGGTGAGGTTGGAGCACCAGATGACTGCCCTGCGTGAGGCCAGGCAGCGGGTTGTGGAGGAGATTGAAGAGATCCGGCGCAAGTCCGGAGACCTGGAGCAGGTGTTGCAGGAGTTAGTAGTAAGGACCGGGAAGCCCACCCGAACTGCCCTCGAAGAAACTCTCAAAGAGAAGGTTGAGCTGGAAAGAGAGATGACCAGGGTGAAGGCGCAGTTGGAGCACTACCTTGGACCTGAAGAGGAGTGGCAGGAGAAGCTGGCTGACCTGGGCCCTTTTCTGGAGCGGTTTCCCCAGCCCCGCCAGTTCTCCGAAATCGAGGAGTTGCAGGGTCAGTTGGAGGCGAGTATCGCTGCCCTCGAGGCAGAAGAAAGACGACTCCGCCAGCAGCGGGAGAAGCTCAAGGAGGAGCAGCTCAAAGCTTCGAAAAGGCTGCTTGCTCTCGGCTGTGAAGACGTTTCCTCTCTTGCTTGGAGGCTGGAGGAGGCGAGAAACAACCTCAAGGCTGCGGTGAGGAAGGCAGTTGCTGCTCTTTGGGTGCAGGAGGTGCTGGAGGCGGCCAAAGCCGACCTGGAAGGTGCTCTTCTGGCGCCCCTTTCCCGCGCTGCCGCTATCTTCGAAAAAATAACCAGGCGTTATCAGTCGATATCCTGGGCGAGGGAAGGAGGAGACGTGGTTTTTAAGGTGCACTGCGGGGATCAGGAGTATCCGGAAGCCGTTCTCAGTGATGGCACCAAAGCCCAGTTTCTCCTGTCATTGCGGCTGGCGCTTCTGGAGAGACTTCTTAATGGGGAAAAGGGATTCCTGGTTCTCGATGACCCTCTCTTGAACTCCTCGGATTCCCGGAAGAGGAGGGCGGTGGAGGTGTTCCTCGAGTACGTCCGGAACGGGTGGCAGGTGATTTATCTCACCGTAGATAGTGCGATCACCAGGATGTTCCGGGAGTCAGGCGGGGATCTTGTGAAGGTTCTCCGGGTTGACGACCTCCTGGTGAACTATTGAGGAAAGGAAGTGGAGTCTCGTGAACGAAAATCTCAAGAGGGCAGGTCTGTTTACAGGGATCACTTTTTTGCTGAGCTGGCTCCTGGTTGCCTTGTTCCTTCTTTCTGGGGGCAGGTGGAATACGCCAGAGGCCTATATCGTGGCTGTTGCCTTCATGTTCGTCCCGATGATCGTCGCTCTCGTCCTCCAGGGAGTCGTTTACAAAGAGCCTTTGAAGGAACCTTTGGGCATTTCCTTCAGGTTGAACTGGTGGTTTCTCGTGGCCTGGCTACTGCCCCCGGTAATCGCCTTGGCCACCATCGGGGTGAGCCTGCTCTTCCCCGGTGTTGACTACTCCCCGGATATGGCCGGGTTTTTCGAGAAGTTTTCCTTGGTTTATCCCCCGGAGCAGATTGAGCAGATGAAGGCCCAGGCAAAAACACTCCCTGTTCACCCTTTCTGGCTCGGTTTGCTCCAGGGGTTGGTTGCCGGGATTACGGTTAATGCGGTTGCCGGCTTCGGTGAGGAATTGGGCTGGAGGGGTTTTCTCCAGAAGGAGTTGGGTTACCTGGGCTTCTGGAAGTCTTCAGCAGTTATCGGACTCATCTGGGGGATCTGGCACACTCCTTTCATCTTTCAAGGGCACAATTACCCTCAGCACCCCAAGTTGGGAGTCTTAATGATGATTATCTGGTGTCTACTTCTTGCCCCGATTTTCAGTTACATCAGGCTGAAAAGCAACTCGGTGATCGCTGCTGCCATCCTTCACGGTTCTCTCAATGCCACCGCTGGGCTGGCTCTGATGGTTGTCGAGGGAGGCAGTGACCTCACCGTTGGAGTCACGGGACTCGCCGGTTTTCTCGTGCTTTTTCTCCTCAACCTCCTGCTCGCAGGATACGCACACTTTCGGATACGGAGGGCTTGAACAGGGGTGGACCTGCTCACTGTTTTTTTTATTGCTCTCGGTCTGGCGATGGATGCTTTTGCCGTTTCTGTGACTAGTGGGATCACCATGCTCCGGCCTGGACTCAGGAGCGCTTTCCCGATTGCGTTTTCTTTCGGCTTTTTTCAGGGCTTTATGCCTGTTGTCGGCTGGCTGGCGGCGACCAGTCTTGCCAGACATGTGGAAAGCTTTGACCACTGGGTGGCTTTTGGTCTCTTGAGTTTTATCGGCTTCAAGATGATCTATCATTCGGGAAGGGGAGACACAGAAAGCTGTTTCGATCCTCTCGATTTCTGGGTTTTGCTGATGCTGGCGGTTGCCACCAGCATCGATGCCCTCGCCGTCGGGATCAGCTTCGCTTTTCTGCAGGTCTCCATCATCGTTCCCGTTCTGGTGATCGGTGCGGTCACCTTTTTGATGTCCCTGCTTGGGGTTTTCCTGGGAAAGAGGTGGGGATACCTTTTCGGGAACAAGGTCGAGGTATTGGGCGGCCTGATCTTGATCGGGATCGGTTTGAAGATTCTCCTGGAGCACCTGGTTTAGGAAATCTTGCCATTTCCCAAACCGCTTCTCGCGTGTATAATTATTGACGAAGCTTGCTGAGTTGCCTCGAGACTTACAAGATTTAGACTGCAATTGGAGAGAACGAACTTGCTGGGAACAATCGTCAACTCAATTGCCATCATTGTCGGCGCTCTTTTGGGGAACTTTTTGAAAAGCGGCTTTCCGGAAAACGTCAAAGTGACGGTCATGCAGGGGATCAGCATTACTGTTATCCTCATCGGGCTGTCGATGGCTCTGAAGTCCCAGAACCTGCTGGTGGTTACCCTGAGCATCGTTGTGGGAGCAGTTCTCGGGGAGGTTCTGCGGATCGAGGATCACCTCAACCGCCTTGGGCAGAGTCTCGAAAAGCGTTTTGGTGGTGAAGAGGGGGGCTTTACGCGGGCGTTTGTAACTGCGAGCCTCGTTTACTGTGTTGGTGCCATGGCGGTTATGGGCTCGATCGAGAGCGGCCTCACCGGCAATCACACAACCCTCTTTGTGAAGTCTCTGCTCGACGGGGTTGCCTCGGTAGTCTTTGCCTCGAGCATGGGGATTGGAGTGGCCTTTGCCGCTCTTCCGGTTTTCCTGTATCAGGGTTGTATTACTGTTGCTGCAGCCTCGGTCAAGGCCTTTCTCACTCCTGATGTGATCAGGGAAATGACCGCTACTGGCGGTCTGTTGATCTGCAGCATCGGAATCAACATGCTCAGCAGCAAGCTGCAAATCAGGGTGGGCAATCTTTTGCCCGCCATTTTTGTTTCCATTTTCTTGACACTTGCTTTTTCCCATTTGCCTTTTTGAGAGCTTGCAGGGATAACTGAATATTTTATCGAAATACTGGAGCAGGGATGTGGTTTTCGAAAAATTCTCATTTTCTTTGTTGCTTTCTCATTTTTTGCTTCAGGTTTCAAGGAGCGGGGGCTGGACCCCATTTAAGGCCTCCCGGGGTGCCCTTTCAAAATCGGTCGTGCGGGAGATACCCTTGTAGCTTGGAAAGGAGGCGACGACCTGGTCGGGAGGAGGCCGCTCAGCCGTGACCAGTGCGGTTGAGCAGTGAGCCAGGGGAAAACCTTGTTAGCGATGATCTTTGGTGTTCTCGGTGGTCTTGGACTATTTTTGTTCGGAATGAAATTGATGGGAAACGGTCTTCAGAGTGCTGCTGGTGAGAAGCTCCGGAGGATTTTAGAGAAGCTGACCAAGTACCCAGTTGTTGCAGTACTCGTTGGCGCCTTCACAACTGCTGTCATCCAGAGCAGCAGCGCCACGACGGTGATGGTGGTCGGCTTTGTGAACTCTGGTTTGATGTCCCTGAAGCAGGCGATTGGGGTGGTCATGGGTGCCAATATTGGGACAACCATTACCGCCCAGTTGATTTCCTTTAAGCTGACTGATTACATTCTCCACATCATTGCGGTCGGGTTTCTTCTCAACTATTTTTCCAAAAAGCGGCTCTACCGTTACGTGGGACAAGTCTTTTTAGGGTTTGGGATCCTCCTGCTGGGGCTCGAGGTGATGCAGGACATCGTGGCTCCTCTCAAAGGGAGCCAGGCTTTCAGTGACTTCATCATGAGCTTTTCCGACCATCCCCTGTTGGGTGTTCTCGTGGGGATTGGAACAACGGTGATCGTCCAGAGCAGCAGTGCCACCATCGGGATGCTGATCGCTCTCGCTAACCAGGGCCTGATTCCTTTTGATGCCGCCATTCCCGTTCTTTTCGGGGACAACATCGGGACGTGTGTTACAGCACTTCTAGCCAGCATCGGAACGAATTGCAATGCCCGGAGAGCGGCTCTCGCCCACGTGATGTTCAATGTTGTCGGAACTGCCATCTTTTTGACATTTCTCCCACTTTTCAAGTCGTTTGTCCTGGCGATCACCCCTGATGTGCCTGCTCGCCTGATTGCCAATGCCCACACTTCCTTTAATGTCCTCAACACCATGCTCTTGCTGCCCCTGATCAACGTTTTGGCTGCCCTCGTGAAGAAAGTGATCCCAGGAGAGGAAGAGGAGGTTCACCGGGGCCCCATCTACCTGGACGAGAGGATGTTGGGTTCACCAGCAGTGGCCCTCTCGCTGGCGATTAAAGAAACCATCAGGATGGCCAATCTTGCAGAATTGACGCTTTGTAATGCAATGCAGGGATTTTTTAAGAAAGATGCCAAGCTTCTGGAGAAGGCTTTCGAGCAAGAGAAAATCGTTAATGAACTGGAAAAAGCAATCACCTTTTACCTGGTCAAGCTCTCGCAAAAAGACCTGACACCAGCACTTTCCAGGAAGCACACTGGTCTCCTCCACGTCTTGAACGATGTCGAAAGGGTTGGTGACCATGCAGAAAACATCGCTGAGCTGGCGCTGATGCGGATTGAAGAGGAACTGCCTTTCACTGAATACGCAATTAGCGAACTGGAGAAGATGTTCGAACTTGTCCACGATGTCTTTGTCGCAGCAGTCCAAGCACTGGAGCAGGAAGACAGGGAAAAGGCGATGTATGTCATTGAGAAAGAACCCCTTGTTGACAAGATGGAAAGAAACTTGCGAAAGAGCCATTTGGAGCGCCTCAACAAAGGGATTTGCTACCCCACCTCAGGTGTGGTCTTCCTGGACATCATCAGTAATCTTGAGCGCATTGGTGACCATGCCCACAACATTGCCCAGGTCGTTTTAGGTGAGTATTAAAATAAAAAAAAGGGAGCGAACCGCTCCCTTTCAGATTTTTCAGCCTCCTCCGGTGGCTCCAGTTCCACAGCTTCCACCTTTGATCTGGAACCCGCATGCTGTAATCACCTGCCTGATGTTGCTGCTGTTGCACTTCGGGCAGGTGAGTTTGTCTTTTTCCGAGATCCCACACATGACGGTGAATTTGTTCCCACATTCCTGGCATCGGAATTCGTAGACAGGCATCTGCCCACCTCCTGTTGTTGATGTCTTCATTAGCCTCACCAACAAATTATAGCTGGTGAGCTGCTTTCCTGGTAGACCTTCATGCCGCTCAGAGCGAGCGCAAGGATGGACTGGATCAATTTTTCAGAGCAGAGGTGTCCCCAATTTTCTTTGTGCTCATTAAAGAACTCGAAGATATTCGGTGAAGCGGGGGATTTTTCAACAAAAGAGAGGGTTTTCGGCAGGATCAAGGGGCCAATTGGGCGAATCTTAGTTTTAAAATCCGATTTCCGTAAGGAGGCTTTCTTAATGGTAAGGAAAGCAGCACCTGAGGAGGTGCGGGCTGTCTGCAGGCCCGAGGAGATAAGTTCCGCGGCGACTGATGCCATCAAGCCCCTCGAAGCGATCATCGGCCAGGAGCGCGCTGTGCGGGCTTTGGAGTTTGGCCTGGGGATCAGTGCACAGGGGTTTAACATTTTTGTTGCCGGCCTTCCGGGGACTGGGAAAAACACCGCGGTTCAGTCTTTTCTGGAAACTATAGCTGTAACTAAGCCTGTCCCCCCAGACTGGTGCTATGTCTACAATTTCCGTGAGCCTTACTGCCCGCGAGCGTTGAAGCTCCCTCCGGGTCATGGGAAACAGTTCGCCGAGGACATGCGGAACTTCTTGAAGCAGGCGCGGCAGGAGATTCCCAGGCTGTTCAAAAGTGATGAATATGCTCAGAAGAAAGACGAAACCATTGAAAGGTTCGCCAAGGAAAAGAACTCTTTACTTTCAGCCCTTAACGAAAAGGCGGAACAGGAAGGGTTCGTGATCCAGATCGGACCGACAGGAATTTTCATCATCCCGACTGTAGAAGGGAAGCCCCTCAGTGCCGAGGAGTTCGATAAGCTTCCTGAGGAAACGAAGAAGGAGATTATGGAACGCAGGAAACAACTGGAGGACCTGGTCACAACCACCCTCCGCGAGGTCCAGAAGGTGGAAAGAAAGGCCCAGGAGGCGGTCAGGGAACTCGACCGCCAGGTTGTGGCGATCGCACTTGACCGGCTTCTGGCGGAGTTGAAAGAGAAGTACAGTTCCTTGAAAGAGGTTCTTGCTTATTTCGACGCAGTTTACCAAGACATCCTGGACAACATTTCCCTTTTCCGAAAAGAGACGATCGAAGAACAGCAGAGAGGAGCTTCTCTCCAGCAGGAAAACCCCTTCCGCAAGTACGAGGTTAATGTCATCGTCGACAACAGCGAGACCAAGGGCGCTCCGGTGGTCGTCGAGTTGAACCCTACTTACACCAACCTCTTCGGCACGATCGAGAAAGAGGCCCACTTTGGGGCCCTGATCACTGATTTCACCTTGATCAGGGCTGGTTCCCTGCATCGGGCGAACGGTGGCTACCTGGTGGTTTCTGTTGAAGAGCTTCTCCGCAACCCCTTTTCCTGGGATGGCTTGAAGAGGGCTTTGCGCGACCGGCTCGCGGTGATCGAGGACCCCCTCGACAGGCTGGGAGTTTTGACTACTAAGGGGTTGCGCCCAGAGCCGATCCCCCTCGATCTCAAGGTGATCCTTCTCGGGGATGCCCTTCTCTACACCTTGCTCTACTACTACGACCCCGATTTCCGGGAGCTGTTTAAGGTCAAGGCAGAGTTTGGAGTCTGGATGGACCGGACGAAGGAGAACATCCAGAAGTATGCCGCCTTTTTCGCCACCCTCTGCCAGAAGGAAAACCTGATCCACTTCGATGCTTCTGCTGTTGCCAAGCTGGTGGAACACGGATCTCGCCTCGCCGGTTTTCAGGATAAACTCTCAACGCGGTTTGCGGAGATTGCTGATCTCGCCAGGGAAGCCTCCTACTACGCCCAGCAGGAAGGCGCTCCTTATGTTACCGCTGATCACGTAAACAAGGCTGCTCAAGAAAAGGTTTATCGCTCCAATCTGGTGCAGCAGGTGATCCAGGAGATGATCAAGAAAAACATCATCCTCCTGGATATCGAAGGGGAGAAGGTGGGCCAGGTCAACGGCCTGAGCGTGATCAGCCTTGGTGACCTCGAATTCGGGAAACCGACGCGGATCACGGCAACAGTTGCCGCAGGAAGGGGAGGAATCATCGACATCGAGCGGGAGGCGAAGCTGGGAGGGAAGATCCACACGAAGGGTGTCCTGATCCTTGGTGGCTACCTCTCGGAGAAGTACCGCAGGGAGTCACCCCTCGCCTTGAGTGCCCGCCTGGTGTTCGAGCAGAGTTACGAGGGGGTTGAAGGGGACAGTGCCTCCAGTGCCGAGCTTTTCGCCTTGCTCTCGGCACTCGCGGGCGTTCCTCTGAAACAAAACCTGGCGGTCACCGGGTCTGTTAACCAGAAAGGGGAGATCCAGCCGGTTGGCGGGATCAACGAAAAGATCGAAGGGTTCTTCGATGTCTGCAGGATCAAGGGCTTGACCGGGGACCAGGGTGTCCTCATTCCCGAGGGCAACCTGCAGCAGTTGATGCTCAGGGAAGATGTGGTTGAGGCGGTTCGGGAGGGGAAGTTCCACATTTACCTGATCCGCACAGTAGACGAAGGTCTGGAACTGCTCACAGGAATGAAGCCGGGAGAGCGCCAGCCTGACGGCACCTTCCCCGAAGGAACCTTTCACTACCTGGTGGCTGAGCGCTTGAAGGAACTCTCCCAGCAGGTCAGTGCTGCTGCTAGAGATAAGAAGGATTCTGATTCTGGTTGAAAAAAAATGGCTCTGGTGCTGCAGTACGCTGTTCTTTCATCCTTCTGATGGTATCACGAAAGCGAGATATAGGTCTAATCGGTGAGGCGATTTTCGAAGTTTAAGGAGGGTCGGAACAGTGAAAGAGGTGTTGATGGCTCTCGAGGATGTGAAGAAAACTTACAAGGTCGGTGAGGTTTCTGTTCCTGCCCTCCGGGGGGTCACCCTCGAAGTTTACGAGGGAGAGCTTCTGGCCATCGTGGGGCCGAGTGGTGCCGGGAAGAGCACCTTGCTCCACCTGATGGGGGCGATGGACCGCCCGACTGCCGGCAAGATCTACTACCGGGGGAGAGACATCACCAGGTTCTCCGAAGAAGAAATGACTGCTTTCCGGAGAGAAAAGATCGGGTTCATTTTCCAGTTCTTCAACCTCCTCCCTTCCCTGACTGCCGCCGAGAACGTTGAGCTCGGGGGAGGACCCCTCAAGCGCGCCCTTCCGGTTAGGGAAGTCCTGGAGAAGGTCGGGCTCCTCCACAGGGCCGACCATTTTCCCAGCCAACTCAGTGGTGGTGAACAGCAGAGGGTGGCCATTGCGAGGGCGATCGTCAAGGACCCCGACCTTCTCCTCTGCGATGAGCCAACAGGTGCCCTCGACCTGGAAACAGGCAGAGGTGTGCTGGAGATCCTGTATCAACTCGCCCATTCTGAAGGGACGACCGTCGTCTTCATCACCCACAACAACGCCATCAGCATGATGGCCAACCGCATTGTCCGCCTTCGGGACGGGCTGGTGGCGGAGGTCACCGAAAACGAGACTCCTCTCGCGCCTTGCGAGATAAGCTGGTGAAAAAGATGCTTTTGTTGCTGCGGAAGCTCTTCAGGGACATCGTCCAGCAGAAGGGTCAGTTTCTGGCCATTTTTCTGGTCGTCCTTAT
>LGFL01000004.1 GCA_001508855.1 Thermoanaerobacterales bacterium 50_218 | reverse complement strand
GCTGTCTTCCTGGCGGCTAAGGCAAAGCATGCACCTGTTAACGCCTAAACTTAATCATACGAGCCTATTGACATAGAGGGTCTTCTTCTGCTTTTTCTCCTCGACTCTCTTGAGAAACCGCTGCAGTTCAGCACTCCTGCCGCGCACCCTCAGGTGAACACCTTCAGGAAGGTACTGCTCTTCGACAACCTCCAGGTGCTCCCGAAAGCGGCTGAACTCTCCCATGTGCTGATAAGGAAGCACCAGGGTGGCCTCCTGTTCTCGAAAAAGCTTTTCATCGACAGCAGTCAGCAAAGAATCAAGATTGGTGCCATACAAGGCAGAAACCGCCAACCCATCAGCAGGAAGCGGACCCTCATAGGCATCGATCTTGTTGTAAACCTTGATGATCGGCCTGTCGTAAAGTTTCATTTCTTCTAAAATTTCTTCAACGGCCTCAATCTGACGGTCGAGGCAAGGGCTTGCGAGATCGATCACATGAAGCAGAAGGTCTGCCTCCAGTAATTCCTCCAGAGTTGCCATGAAGGCCGCTTTCAGCTTCTGGGGAAGGTCCTTGACAAAGCCGACGGTATCAGTCAAAAGGGCAATCCGGCCTGAGGGTAACCGCAACCTGCGGCTGACCGGGTCAAGAGTGGCAAAAAGCCGGTCTTCGACGAGAACCTTCTCCTTCGGCCGACAGAGGGCGTTGAGTAGTGTTGACTTCCCTGCATTGGTGTAGCCAACAAGAGAGACCACTGGAAGACCTTCTTCTTTTCGGTGCTTTCGGAGAAGTTCTCGGTTCTTGCGGACTTCAGCCAGTTCCTCTTTCAAGTCATGGATCCGCCTGCGCACTGCTCGCCTGAGGACCTCCAGTTTCGTCTCACCCGGCCCCCTCGTCCCTATACCTCCGCCAAGACGGGAGAGGACACCGCCGAGCCCCAGGATTCGGGGATAGAGGTAAGAAAGACGGGCCAGTTCCACCTGAATCTTCCCCTCCCGCGAGCGGGCACGGTGCCGAAAGATCTCCAAGATCACCTGGGTGCGGTCCCAAACCTCCACCCCTTCTCCGAAGAGGTCCTCAAGAGCCCTGACCTGCCTCGGTGAGAGTTCGAGGTTGAAGACAACGGCTTCGATTCCCTCTTTCTTCACCAACTCCCTGACCTCCCGGATCTTGCCTTCACCGAAAAGGTAGAGGAGGTTGGGTCGGCGCCGCTGAACTACTACCTCACAGACCTCAATCCCGATGTTGCGCAAGAGTTCCCTGAGTTCCGCAAGGTCGTAGTTGATCTCCTCTTGGTCTTCTCTTGTGGCGAGGTAACAGATGATCCCTTTTTTCATCTTCACTCCCCAGTACCCACAAGTCTGTCTTCCGGTTTCGCCAGAACTCCTCCGGCCTCGAAATTCTTTCTGAACTCCTGGCCACCGAACAACCGCAGGCAGGCATCCACAACCTGGGGATCGTAAAGCTTGCCCCGGTGCCTGGCAATCTCTTCAAGAGCAACGTCAAGACCGAGAGCCGGCCTGTAGGGCCTGTGGGAGGACATCGCCTCAACAACATCGGCAACAGCAAGGATCCTCGCCTCTAGGAGGATCTCCTCGCCCCGCAGACCCCGCGGATAGCCGGAACCATCGTTCCGTTCGTGGTGCTGGCGGACGATCTCGGCAACAGGCCAGGGAAACTTAACCTTGCTCAAGATCTCGTACCCCACCTGAGGGTGGTTTTTGATGAGGCCAAACTCGAGCTCCTCTAGCCGCCCAGGTTTGTTGAGGACCTCGGCGGGAACCGAGATCTTACCAATGTCGTGGACGAGTGCTGCCAGGTAAAGGCCGCGAATTTGATTTCTACCAAGTCCGAGTTCCTTGGCGATAGCTGCCGCCAGTTGGGCGACGCGGCGCTGGTGGCCCGCAGTATAGGGGTCACGCACCTCGAGAGCAGAGGCAAGAGCCTCAACAGAGTCTTCAAACACCCTCTGGAGCACCTCAAAGCTCTGCTGGAGTTTCCGCTCCGCCCTTCTTTGCTCAGTGACATCCCGGAAACACCAGACCCGCCCGTAATAGGTCCCAGAAGAGTCGCCGACCGGAGCGAAGTAACAGTCAAAAACCCGCCCATCTTTGAGGTAAACCACTTCATGGCTTTTTTCCTCAATATTCTCGTAAAGATACTGCACCAGTCTGAAGAAGTGGTCCGGCGCTACCAACTTGTCTCTGACAAAATCGAGGGCAAGCTCATTAGAACCTGATTCTAAAATCTTTCCGGGAATTCCCCACATCTCGGCAAAGCGCTTGTTGTAGGAAACGATCTGCCCGCGAGAGTCAATAACAAGGATCCCATCAAGAATAGCCTCCTGCTGGGCAGTGAGCAACAAGTTGCGGAACTGCAGTTCTTCTTCAACCCGCCTCTGGTCGGTGATGTCAATGCCGATGGCCACGATGTGCTCGACTTCACCATCATTCCCTAGAAGACCGGTATTCCACCAGGAGATCAGCTTTTTCTCCCCACTCTTCGTCAACCAGTGGTTTTCTCCTCTAAGGGGGAAAGTGCCCCTGACTAACTTTCTGAAACCATCTTTGACTTTTTCTTTTTCTTCTTCCGGGATCAGGTGCAGGTCCCAAAGCTTCTTCCCTCTCACTTTCTTGAAGTCGTATCCGGTCAATTGTTCACAGGCTCTGTTGAAGCGGACGATCCTTCCCTCTCTGTCAAGGACAACAACCAGGACTGCTGCGTTCCTGATTATTGTTGACACAAAATCGTGTTCTTTTCTCAGCTTCTCCTCAGTCCGCCTGTGTTCAAGAACACCTCCCAGGACAATCGCAAAGATTTGAAGCAGTTTCTCAACCCGCTTGCCCCAGTTCCTCGGTGTTGCAGGATCAGCAAGAACCAGAAACCCGAGAAGTTTACCGGTAACATTCAAAGGTACGGCAAGCAGGGAATGCACACCTAATTCCTCCAGCAACTCTTTTTCGGCACTCGCTTCCTGGGGCAAACTGGAAAGGTCTTCGATGCAGACGACTTCCCCCCTCGCTAGTTTCCCGAGTCCCCAAGCGGCTTTTTCCAGCGAAAACCCCTTGAACACTTCCTGAAGGGATCTCTCATCTTCAGCAGCCCACTGAAAAACTCTCTTCACAGTTTTGCCATCTTCGCTGAAAAGAAAGAGAGCAGCCCTGCTCACCCCTACCGTTCTCCCGACATCCTCAAGAGTAGTAGTAATCGCTTCCTCAAGCCTGACTTTTCCAGCAAAGCGGGAGTTGATCAGCAACACCAGGTCCTCAAACTCCTGCACTGAAAAACCGTCCTTCCCCAGTTCGACAGGTGCCTGATCCTGAGGTGCCTCCTGTTGGTTGGAAATCTTGTCCTGTGAACTACCCCTCTCCTCCTTCATCTGACTCCCCCTCCTTGATAAGATCAATCCTGCCGACTACCATGACTACAAGATTTCTGGCCGTGATTGATGATAACTGTTTGCTATTTTCAACAATTCTTTGTTCTCTCCTTCTCCCACTTGAGCAAAACTGAGTAGTGCCCCAATTTCTCCCAAAAACTTAAAGCTGGATTTTTCTCCAGTTTCCCCTCTTGAAGCAGGAAGCAACCAGCATCGCCCTGACCAACCAGTCGCCAACCGTAATCACCCAGATCACCGGTAAACCAAAAGAATACACGTCAACGGCAAGGTAAAAAAGGGGCAGTCTCAAGAACCAGGTGCTGAAAACGGTGATCAGCATCGGAGTCCGGGTATCCCCGGCACCGCGCAGGGCTCCAGCAAGGACCATGTCAATGGCGATACCAGGCTGCTCGAAAGCAGCAATGCGGAGACACAAGGCACTCAAGCCGATGACTTCAGGGTCACTGGCAAAAAGCTGGACAACCAGCTCCGGAACGAAGAGAAAAATCAGAGCAACCCCTCCCATCACCAGCAGGGCCAGCTTCACCGCCTCCCAGGCGTGACGGCAAGCATCTTCAGGTCTCCCGGCACCCAAGCTCTGACCGACAAGTGTGGTCGCGGCAACGGCAAACCCATAGCCAGGCATGTAAGAAAGAGACTCTGCCACCAGAGTCACCTGGTGAGCTGCAAAAGCGAGCGTTCCCAGGGCAGCCAGCAGATAACTGCTGGCAATCGCCCCGAAACTGATCAGGGCCTCCTCGAGGCCAGCAGGGACGCTCAAGTTAACGACCTTCCCGATCAAGCCGAACTCCAGACGAAAGAAATCATCAGGCGAAACCCGGAGTGGAGTCAGCCCAGTCAACAGCAACAAGATGGCAAGGAAACACCCAAAGGTCTGGGCAAAAGCAGTGGCCAGGGCAGCACCCTGAACACCGAGAGCAGGTAAGCCGAGCTTGCCAAAAATAAAAACATAGTCTGCTCCGATGTGAACGATGTTGGTAATCCCCGCAATCACCAGCGGGATCTTGGTGAGCCCAGCTCCCCGAAAAATGCCACTGGCAACAAAAAGGAGCAAAGCGAACGCCGCCGGGGTTCCTGCAGTCCGGAGGTAGACGGCAGCCAGTTGGCGCACTTCCTCTTCAAACCGGAAGAGGCCGACGATCTCCTGAGCAAAGAAGAATGCCACCAGACCGAATCCAGCCCCAATCATCAGGGCAAGAAGCAGAGCCTGACCCGCTACCCTTCCAGCTTTTTGCTTTTCCCCGGCTCCGATGGCTCGGGCAATCAAAGCAGTCGCCCCGGCGGCAATGGCAGAAAAGACGAAAAGAACCGAAAAATAAATCTGAGCCCCGAGGCCGACAGCAGCAAGTGCCCGTGGTCCCAGGCGCCCCACAAAAGCAACATCAACGATATCGAGAAGCATGTAGAGCAGCATCTCCAAAATAGCTGGCCAGGCAAGGGCAATGATTTTCTTCCTCTCCATCTGCTTCATCTCCTGCAATTACTGAAATTGGGTCGAGTCCCCGCATAAAGTTTTCTCACAACTCTTACAAAGGATCTCTACTATATTTCCCCTTGCCAGGAAAGTGTTCCTGCAGCAAGACAGATCCCCCGTCTTCACCCGGGAGAGGGATTTGCTCAACAGTTCGGGATCCGTTAAAATTGAGGAAAAAACGAGGGAACGAAGGGGGAAAACTGATGTACTGGAAGAAAAAAGGGAAGGAAAACACTGAACGGACTATCGAACTCGCCCTCACGAGAGCACAAGAATTAGGAATCAGGCACCTGGTCGTGGCCTCCAACAGCGGCTTTACAGCGGAGCAATTCCTCAATAAGGGCTTGGAGGACAAAGGCCTAGAACTCGTTTGCGTCACCCACCATGTAGGTTTTGCAGGGCCTGGTGAGGATGAGATGCCTGCAGAAACGAGGAAAAAGCTTCAGGAAAAGGGCGTCAAGGTGCTCACCACCACCCATCTGCTGGCTGGGGTTGACCGCGCTCTGCGCAACAAGTTCGGGGGAGTATACCCAGCGGAAATCATCGCCCAGACTCTGCGCATGTTCGGGCAGGGGGTCAAGGTCTGTGTGGAAATCTCCTGCATGGCTCTCGATGCCGGCCTCATTCCCTACGGGGAGGAAGTAATCGCTGTTGGCGGTACAGCAAGAGGTGCCGACACCGCTGTAGTCATTGTCCCCGCCCACTCCAACAACTTCTTCGAAACCAAAATCAAGGAGATCATCTGCAAACCCCGGGAATTCTAACTACTGTTCTTCTTGCGGTTCTGCTTTTTCTTCTGGATCCCTGTGTTCTTTTCGATGTAGTAGTCCCCTTTGAGGAGTAAATCGGAGATGGGCACAATCTTGTAGCCCTGCTCCTGGAGATTTTTGAGGATCACGGGAAGAGCCTCGGGAGTGTATTTGGCATTGTTGTGGAAAAGAACGATCGCTCCAGGGTGAACTTTTTCGAGCACCCGGTCAATGATCTCCTCCTTTCCGATGTCCTGCCAGTCGAGGGAATCAACACTCCACTGGATCACCTGATAACCCAGACCCTCGGCAGTTTCAATCACCTTGTTGTTGTACTCTCCAAATGGTGGTCGGAAAAGACGCGTTCTTTTGCCAGTCAGGTTGTAAATCATCTCTTCGGTTTCCCGGATTTCTTTTTCGATCTCCTTGGGGGAAAGCGCGGCACAGTGGGGATGAGTGCTGCTGTGGTTCCCGATCTCGTGACCTGCAGCAGCGATCTTCTTCACCATCTCCGGGTATTTCCTGACCCAGATCCCGGTGAGAAAGAAGGTCGTTTCCACATTGTACTCTTTAAGGATCTCCAGAAGGCGCTCAGTATGATCGGCTCCCCAGGCAGCATCAAAGGAGATTGCCAGTTTCTTTTCACTGGTATCGACCGCGTATATTGGAAGCTGGCGGTCGATCGCAGCAAGAACACCGATAATCTTCTCAGGAAAACCTGCCGAAAAAGCGGCTCCCCCAAGGGAAAGCAAAACAGCAGCCACCAAAACCCCCAAAAGGAAAAAGCGCTGCAGAAAAATCACCCGCACCAGGTTACCCTCCTTTCGACACTATTCTATTCAAGAAACAGGAGGCACATGCTCTCATCTGAAAAGCCTATTCATCCACTGCCTTCTGTATCAAATTCGCTAACTCCGGGAAAAATTTTCTTGAGGGGTTCGGAGACCCAGTTCAAAATAGCTGCAGAAAACCACTTGAGGAGCCAGAAAAGGTATTGACAACCAAATCAGAGGTTATTATTATTTAACTTGAGATTATTAGCACTCACCTGAGGTGAGTGCTAAGGTCAGGCAAGTAACAACACCAAAACCGTTTTGAGGAGGGTTGGTAATGCTGAAGCCGCTTGGTGACCATGTACTAGTGAAGCCCCTCACCAAGGAGGAAAAGACCGAGGGTGGAATCATCCTGCCCGATACCGCAAAAGAAAAGCCCCAAGAAGGAGAAGTAATCGCTGTAGGGCCAGGCCGACTCCTTGACAACGGAACACGGGTGCCACCCGAAGTGAAAGTCGGTGACAAGGTAATCTATTCCAAGTACGGGGGCACGGAAATCAAAATCGAAGGTGAAGAATACTTGATCATGAGAGAAAGTGAAATCCTGGCAATCAAAGAGTAAGCCCCTGAAACCACAAAGTTACTGAAAAGGAGGATTGGTTTATGCCTGCCAAGCAGATCATTTTTGATGCTGAAGCCAGACGGAAGCTTCAAAGAGGTGTAGACATCGTCGCCGAAGCAGTGAAAACAACGCTGGGACCCAAGGGTCGCAACGTAGTCCTGGAAAAGAAGTTCGGTTCCCCAACGATCACCAAAGATGGAGTAACAGTTGCCAAAGAAATCGAACTGGAAGACCCCTATGAGAACATGGGTGCCCAGCTCTGTAAAGAAGCTGCATCAAAAACCAATGAGGTAGCCGGTGACGGGACAACGACCGCTGTTGTTCTCGCTCAGGCAATCGTTACTGAAGGTTTGAAAAACGTCACTGCTGGTGCCAACCCGATCTTCCTGAAACGGGGCATCGACAAGGCTGTCGAAAAGGCTATTGAAGAAATGAAAAAGTTCAGCATTCCTGTAGAAACCAAGGAATCGATCGCCCATGTGGCTTCGATCGCCGGTAATGACAGAGAAATCGGGAACCTGATTGCTGAAGCAATGGAAAAAGTAGGGAAAGACGGTGTGATCACGGTCGAAGAATCTAAAGGAATTGAAACAACCGTCGAAGTGGTTGAAGGAATGGAGTTCGACCGGGGCTACATCTCTCCATACTTCATCACCAATCCGGAGGCAATGGAAGTCGAACTGGAAGAGCCCTACATCTTGATCTACGAGAAGAAGATCTCGGCGATCGCTGACTTCTTGCCACTACTAGAGAAAGTCGTGCGCACCGGGAAGCCGTTGCTGGTCATCGCTGAGGATGTTGAAGGAGAAGCCCTCGCTACCCTTGTTGTCAACAAACTGAGAGGCACCCTCCAGTGTGCAGCAGTAAAGGCACCAGCATTCGGTGAACGCAGAAAGGCAATGCTCGAGGACATCGCCATCCTCACGGGCGGAACCTTCATTTCTGAAGACATGGGCTACAAGCTGGAGAATGTAGAAGTCTCCATGCTCGGTCGTGCTAAGAAGGTAAAGATTGGTAAGGAGAAGACAACGATCGTCGAAGGTTACGGCTCCTCGGACGCGGTCAAGGCCCGGATCAACCAGATCAAGGTGCAGATCGAAGAAGCAACCTCTGACTATGACAGAGAAAAGCTTCAGGAACGCCTCGCCAAACTGGCAGGCGGTGTCGCCGTAATCAAGGTCGGAGCAGCTACGGAAACAGAACTCAAGGAGAAGAAGCACCGGATCGAAGACGCCCTCTCGGCGACAAGAGCAGCGGTTGAAGAAGGAATCGTTCCTGGTGGAGGAACCACATTGGTCAACGTCATCCCTGCTCTCGACAATGTCGAAGCTGAGGGCGATGAACTGGTCGGAGTAAAGATCGTGCGCCGCGCTCTTGAAGAACCACTGCGCCAGATCGCCGAGAATGCCGGCTACGAAGGTTCTGTGATCGTCGACAGAGTCAAGAAAGAAAAACCCGGAATTGGTTTCGATGCAGTCTCCGAACAGTTCGTGGATATGGTCAAGGCTGGAATCGTCGATCCTCTCAAAGTAACCAAGAGCGCCCTCCAGAACGCCGCAAGCATCGCCTCGATGCTCCTCACAACCGAGGCAGTAGTCGCCGAGATCAAAGAAAAGAAAGAAAAGACTCCACCCTACCCGAGCCCAGACATGGAATACTAAAAAAGGAACCAAAAACAGACCCCTGGCAGCTGCCAGGGGTTTTTCAATTCCTCTTTTCGCTTTTTCCCCACTCGACTAGGAACTTAGCGGCCACGATTCTGGAGGTAATCAAGTCCATGGCAATTTTGTTCAGATGCCAATTTTTATTGTCAACTAGAGCTAGAATAATGGTTGACATTTCTCCGCTTTTACCATAAGATTTGGGCAGATGACCAAAAACTTAAGGAGGGATTGGTTTGGCTGCAGTTCGTGGAATTCTGGAGAACCTGCAAGAGAAGGTGAAGGGTTTTCCGGCAACACTGCTCTTGAGCTTGCTGGGTGCAGGTCTCATTGCACTATCCGCCCAGGTAAAGTTTTATCTCCCCTGGACACCTGTCCCAGTCACCGGACAGACCTTCGCTGTGCTCCTCACAGGAGCCCTTCTGGGAGCCCCAGGTGGAGGACTCAGTGCCCTGTTTTATCTGCTCCTCGGCGGGCTGGGGATCCCCTGGTTTGCTGCTGCAGCATCAGGCGGATGGCAGGTCCTCGCTGGCCCAACAGGTGGTTACCTCTGGGGTTTTGTCATCAGCTCCTCATTTGTGGGCTACCTTACCGAAAGGTTTGCCTGGGCGCGGCAGCTTCCCGGAATGATCCTGGTGATGCTCTTTGCCAACTTTGTCCTCATCCACGGTCCAGGGCTCTTCTGGCTTAAGGTGGTAACAGCTACTAGCTCCTGGAAGCAGTTGCTCACGATCGGTCTGTTCCCCTTCATCTCCGGGGATCTCCTGAAGATCGCCGCGGCCGCTGCAGTAGCAACAGGGGTAACGAAGATCTGCAGCAGAATCCACTAATCCTGCTTTCACGGTGATGTGGTACACCTGAGCCTCTCCGAAAAAGGGGCTCTTTTTTTTTCTTTCTGTTGCCCCATCTGGTATAATTTGCTTCAGGAGGGAAAAGCTTTGCACTGGCATACACTTTCCTCAGAAGAAGTCGCCAAACTCTTGAATACAGACCTGGAAAAGGGACTGACCCCCCAAGAAGCAGAAAAAAGATTGTCGACTTATGGCTACAACGAGCTTGTTGAAGCTAAAAAACGAACACCCTTTCAGATGTTTCTCGACCAGTTTAAGGAACTTTTGGTGCTCCTTCTTGTGGTGGCGGCAGGAATCTCGCTGGCAATCGGGGAGACTCTTGACGCCTTGGTGATCATGACCATCGTTGTGCTCAACGCCATCGTTGGATTTTTCCAGGAATACCGGGCCGAAAAATCCCTAGAGGCTCTGAAAAAGCTGGCTTCCCCGCAGGCACGGGTGATCCGTGGAGGGAAACCTAAAAAAGTCCCAGCCCGCCAACTGGTTCCAGGTGACCTGATCCTCGTAGAAGCAGGTGATTATGTGCCTGCCGATGCCCGCCTGGTTTCCTGCTCCAATCTTCGGGTCGATGAATCTGCTCTCACTGGGGAATCAGAACCCGTGGAAAAGCAAACCCAGCAACTCTCAGACCAGGACCTCGGGATCGGAGACCGCAGTAACCAGATCTTTATGGGAACACTGGTGACTTACGGAAACGGCACTGCTGTCGTGGTGGCCACAGGAATGCGAACCGAGATCGGCAAGATCGCCGAAATGCTGGAAGAGGCTCCAGAAGGAAAAACCCCCTTGCAGGAAAAACTCGCCGAACTGAGCAAGTGGCTGGGAGGGATCGTTGTTGTCCTCTGCGCCGTCATCTTCACCACCGGAGTACTCCGGGGGACACCCATCCTGGAAATGTTTCTCACAGCAGTGAGCCTAGCAGTAGCCGCCATCCCGGAGGGTCTTCCAGCAGTAGTGACAATGGTGCTCGCCCTTGGGGTGCAACAGATGGCCACAAGAAAAGCGATCATCAGAAGGCTTCCTGCCGTGGAAACGCTTGGTGCAGCCACAGTTATCTGCTCTGACAAGACGGGAACCCTGACCAAAAACGAGATGACCGTCAGATATCTCTACGTTGGCGGCCGCTTGATCAAAGTAACTGGAGAAGGATACCAGCCACAAGGGAGTTTTTACAAAAACGATGAAAAGATCGATAACCCTCAAGAAGACCCCGACCTCAAAGTCCTGCTGAGCATCTGCGCCTTGACGAACAACGCTCACCTGAACCATGAAGTTATTGATGGCTCCCTGCAGGGAAAATGGGAGATTCTCGGTGATCCCACAGAAGCAGCTCTGGCTGTTCTGGCCAAAAAAGGTGGACTAAAAAGAGAAACACTTGAGGTTTCCTCACCGAGGGTGGGAGAGATACCTTTCGACTCTGAGCGGAAGTTGATGACTACAGTTCACCCTGCAGGCAGCTTCGTGAAACTTGCAGGAACCCCGTACATCGCCTGCACCAAGGGAGCCTTTGACGTCATCCTCACCAAATGCACCCATATCCTCGAAAATGGCCAAATTGCGCCCTTAACCAAAGAAACATCAGACCACCTGAACTACTTAAACGAAATGCTGGCAGCAAAGGCGCTGCGGGTTCTAGGCATTGCCTTCAAGCCCTTAGAAGCATTCCCGGAAAGGCTGGAACCTGCAGAAGTGGAAAAAGACATGGTCTTCGTGGGACTCGTGGCCATGATCGACCCGCCCCGCCCGGAAGCCAAAAGAGCAGTGGAAACTTGCATCAGAGCAGGTATCAAGCCAGTGATGATCACCGGTGACCACAAGACAACAGCAGTGGCCATTGCCAGTGAACTGGGGATCCACGATGGAGAAGGGCTTGTCCTCACTGGGGCCGAATTGGACAGGCTTTCTGACGAAGAATTTTCTAGATTAGCGGAAAAGGTCAATGTCTACGCCCGGGTTGCCCCCAGACACAAAGTGCGCATCGTCAAGGCCTTGAAAGAGAGAAAGTACATAGTAGCGATGACAGGAGATGGAGTTAATGATGCCCCGGCACTGAAGATGGCCGATATCGGAATAGCAATGGGAATCACCGGAACCGATGTGGCCAAAGAAGCGGCAGACATGGTTCTGGCAGACGACAACTTCGCCACAATCGTCGCCGCAGTCAGGGAAGGAAGGGCCATCTTCGCCAACATCAGGAAGGTGATCCACTACCTCCTTTCCTGCAACAGCAGTGAATTGCTGACGATCTTCGCGGCAATCGCTGTCGGACTCCCAGCTCCGCTTCTCCCCCTCCAGATCCTCTGGGTCAACCTGATCACCGACAGCCTCCCAGCGTTTGCCCTCGGTAACGACCCCCCAGAAAAAGAACTAATGGAACAGCCACCTCGCTCCCCAGAAGCTGGGATTTTTGCCGGGGGCCTCGGCCACCACATCATCTACCAGGGGCTGTTTCTGGCAGCTTTAGTCCTGACAGCCTTCTGGTGGGGATACCGTGGAGATCCTCAAACACTCGCCCACGGCAGGACGATGGCTTTCGGCACCCTCGCCTTCGTCCAGATAACCCACTCCTTCAACATCCGTCACTTAAGGCATTCCCTCTTCAAGCTTGGGTTTTTGAGCAACAAGCTCCTGATTGGAGCAGCAACAGTTTCCTGTGGACTGCAACTGACGGTGATGCTTGCCCCAGGGCTCCAGAAAGTCTTCAAAACAGTTCCCTTAACCCCGGAGCAGTGGCTGTTGGTAGGATCACTTTCACTGACTCCACTGATTTTCGAGGAATTAGTCAAGCTGATCAAGCGCGCTTTCTAAAGGTCCCAGGAAGAAGACAGGTTACTCCTTGTGAACAGGTGTACCCGGACGCAGCACCTGAATCCAGGTGTTGCCTTTGACAAAAGCAATCTCCCTTCCCTGGGCATCGTAGAAACGAGTGGGAGCAGTTGATGACCGTTTTTCCCAAAAGCCCTCAACATACTTGCCAGCGAGGAAAAACTCTGCTTTCCCCTCACCAATCAGGTTGACATCAATATGACCCAGAGAGTCCCCTGTAAAGCGGTGAGGAGCGTACTGCAGAACAATGTTGGTTACTGCCAGTTGCTCACCAGTAATCCGGTCGATGTGGGGGATCCCGTTAATGTAACGCAGGTACTGTTTTTTATCCTCTGAAAATTTGTAGGTCACTTGGTTGTCCCTGCTGTAACTGAAAGAAATCTCCCGATAATCTGGAGAACCTTCAGGAGGCTCGGTAAAAGACCAGTCCTTAAACCTGCCGCGTGGCTGTTTTCCCTCGAGTGCTTTCGCCAGATTAAGATAAGTGTTATGAGGACGTTTTCTGGTTTTATCGATCCAGAAACCCCGGTCACCACGCACATCATCAAGGTCTGGAATCCCCCAGAGGCGGATGTCTCTCAGGGCCTCAACAGAACCCCCAACATGGGCGTAGTAGGCATCCCATTCCCTCGCAAGGTGGAGGAAATAAGGCCTAGCACTGCGGACTGGGCCAACATTTGCTGGCGGGTCCCCGGCATACAAGGCCATAAACCTGGTGATCAACCCCTCGGCCTCGATTTCATAGACAACACCTGCATCTGCCAAACCGGTCTGCGGCCTGCTCGCCCCAAGGTTGTCGACCATAACGGCAATCAGAGGGATCACCTTCTCCACCCTGCGCCCTGTAAGGGGATCTACCTGACGAGGTTCCTCTTCGTGAGAAACCTCTTTTTCCGCCTCCACTGGAGTTGTGATTTCTTTCACAGGAGCTTCTACTGGGGTCACCTCTTTGCCGCATCCAAAGCAAAAATAACAAAGCCCAATCAGAAGGAGAACCAAAAACACCGGTGAAAACAAAAAAGGCAACAACCTCCTGCACCTTTTCTCCGACACTACAGCTTCCCCCTTCAGTAAAGCATATCCTGAAATGTTCCTTTAACGAAAACTGGCTTCTAGAATTAGTCTGTTACCCATTATACTGGATGAGCCAAAATCTAACAACCTAACCACTGCCCAAACTCACAAAGAGTTTCAAAGAGTTTGACAAACTTAAAGGAACCAAGGCTGAGATGCTTTCAAAAAATTATGCCTAAAAGGAGGATCTCTGGTCTCACTTGTCGAATCTTAAGCTAAGTAAAAGTAACGGCTTCTTTAGAGCGGTTCTTAAAAAAATTTAAGGGTTCTCCGAGTCCACCAGCCTGTGGCGATTTTCCGCTATGGTGGTCGGACCGATAGGGTGTGCTGGGAAACCGGCACGCCTCCCAGTGCGGAAAGGAGAATTCGGCTCTCGACCTGAAGCGGGCCGGTGCCCTTTCGCACCGGCCTTTTTTGTGGCTGGTGTCCGGGAAGGAACCTTAAGTGGGGATGAAAGGTAAGCAAGAAACTCAACCAAAACCAGTTTCCGTGGCAGTTTTTCGCCAAAAAGCCTTATTATCAAAAAAGGAGGAGGAAAAGAAAA
Source organism: Thermoanaerobacterales bacterium 50_218 (assembly GCA_001508855.1). Taxonomy (GTDB): domain Bacteria; phylum Bacillota; class DSM-12270; order Thermacetogeniales; family Thermacetogeniaceae; genus 50-218. The sequence continues at coordinate 55,866 of LGFL01000004.1, read as the reverse complement.
TGTTGAGTAAGAAATGGATCTCAGTGCTCGTGCTTTTGCTTTCCCTGACAGTGGTAGCAGTTTTTGCCTATGGCTGTGGGCAACAGAACACCGGTAGTAACAGGCAATCCAGCCAAAAACAGGAGATCGAGGGCAAGCTCGTGGTGCTCCACGCCGGCAGCCTGACGATCCCCTTCGAGGCTATTGAAAAAGAATTCGAAAAACTCCACCCAGGCGTGGATGTTGTCCGTGAGGGTGGAGGCAGCAACGCGATGGCCCGGAAGATCACCGACCTGGGTCAGAAAGCAGACATCATAGCCTCGGCTGACTACACAGTGATCGACGAACTGCTGATTCCGAAGTACGCCAAGTGGAACGCCCTCTTTGCCAAGAACTCTATCGTGATCATGTACAATGACTGGAGCAAGTATGCCGATGAGATCAATTCCGATAACTGGTACAAGATCCTCCTCAGAGAAGGTGTAAGCTACGGTCACTCTGACCCTAATCAGGATCCCTGTGGTTACCGGACACTTCTGACCTGGCAACTGGCAGAAGATTACTACAAAGAGCCCGGACTCTACGAGAAATTGAAAGCAAACTGCCCGGAAAAAAACGTGCGCCCAAAATCAGTCGACCTGATCGCCCTTCTGGAATCAGGCCACCTCGACTACATCTTCGAATACAAGTCAATTGCCCTCCAGCATAAGGCAAAATTTGTGGAACTTCCTGATGAAATCAACCTTAGTTCTTTGAAACATGCTGACTATTACAAAAAGGCGAAGGTCGAGATCACTGGAAAAAAACCGGGTGAAACGATGACGATGGTCGGGAAGCCAATAACCTACGGAGTGACGATGACAACAGTCGGCAAAAACCCGAAAGCAGCAATTGAATTTCTCAAGTTCCTCTTTGACAGGGAACAGGGACTGCGCATCCTGGAAGAAAACGGGCAGCCAGTAATCTATCCCGTAGAAGTAAAAGGGGAAGAATACCTCCCCCAAGAACTGAAGGAGTTTTTAGAATCTATTTGATCGAGCCAGGATTTTACCCTATGGCTTCAGGCTGCGAAAAAACGAAACAACCGAGGAGGTTGGAGATGCGAAAGAATCACCTCGACCTGATCTACCTTTTTTCCGCAGTTTCCGGGCTGCTGATCCTTTTCTACATCATTTTCCCGATTACCAACACCCTCTCACTTTCTGGCTGGAAAGAATTTCAGGAGGCCCTTGGAGACAAGCATGTTCTCGATTCCATCAAACTGAGCCTGGGCACAGGAGCAGTAACAACCCTGATTTCCCTGATCGTCGGTGTCCCCTTTTCCTACCTGCTCGCCCGCAAGGAATTCCCCGGCAAGGGCCTGGTGGAAAGCATCATCGACATTCCGGTGGTGATCCCGCACACCGTGGCCGGGATCTGCATTCTCACCATTGTCAGTCCCCGCTGCTGGTTGGGGCGCCTCCTGAAAATGCTGGGAATCGAAGTGGTGGGAACAAAAGTGGGGATCGTGGCCGCAATGACCTTTGTGAGCATGCCCCTGCTTTTGAATGCAGCGCGGGATTCCTTCCGGGCTGTTTCTCCACGCCTGGAAAACGTTTCGCGAACTCTTGGAGCAAGCCACCTTTACACCTTCTTCCACATCAGTTGTGGCCTTGCCTGGAGGGGTATCCTCAGTGGAGCAATCCTCACCTGGGCTAGAGCGATCAGTGAATTCGGGGCGGTAATCATCCTGTCATACCACCCGATGATCGCCCCAACGATGATCTACGAAAGATACACAGCCTACGGACTGAGCTACGCGGTCCCGGTGACAGTGATCCTTATCCTTATCTCCCTGCTGATCTTCCTTGTTTTACGCCTTCTGGCCATCGAAAGGAGGGAACCAGGTTGATCGAAATCCACAACCTTTCTCTCAGACAAGGCAAGTTTGCCCTGCGCAACATCAACCTCAAGATCAACAAGGGAGAATTTTTCGCTCTTCTGGGGCCAACAGGCTCGGGAAAAACCACCCTCCTGGAGTGTATTGCCGGTCTGAAAAAAGTGGCATCAGGGAGGCTCATCGTCAGCGGGCGAGACATTACCCACGAAAGACCAGAAAAAAGGAAGATTAGCATTGTTTATCAGGACTACGCCCTCTTTCCCCACCTCCGGGTAAAAGACAACATCACCTATGGCCTCCGATTCCAAAAGGATGGTAAAGACGCCTACTACCAGCAACGCTTCCAACTGCTGACAGAACTGCTCCACATCAAGCACCTACTCGAACGCTATCCAGGCTCCCTCAGTGGTGGAGAAAAGCAGCGTGTAGCCCTGGCGCGGGCACTGCTCACCGAACCCCAGCTACTGCTTCTCGATGAGCCCCTAAGTGCCCTCGACGATAACATCAAAGCAATGATCCAGGGCGAGTTGAAGAACCTGCATCAGCAACTGGGGATGACCATCATCATGGTAACTCACAATTTTGCTGATACTCACGCTCTCGCCGAGCGTGTCGGCATCCTCCGCGAAGGGCAATTGGTGGAGGTTGGGAGAATCGACGATGTTTTCAGGAGACCGCGCACCCTATTCACAGCAAATTTCGTGGGGATCAAGAACATCTTCAAGGTTGAGGCCAGAAACGGCAAGTGCCTCCTCCCTGATGGAAGGCCACTGGTGCTAGATGCTCCTCCCCAAAAAGGGTTCTATTATGCAGGAATTAGGCCAGAATGCATCTCCTTGCATGAACCCGCAAAGAAACTGGAAAACAGGTTCTCAGGTAAGGTTCGTCAGGTAACCAGCCGGGGGGTTTACCTGGAAGTGGAAATCGAAAGCGGTGAACTGGTTTTCAAGGCCTACGTGATGTCTGGAAATAAACGTAACCCCCCACCCGTAGAAGGGAGCGACATTGTCTTCGGTTTTTCCAGTGATGACGTCTGTCTGATTCCAAATGAGCAAAGATTGGAGGAGAATAGCCTGCTGATGCAGAATAGACAATAAACAAGAGGAGCCATCAAAGGTGACCTGAAAGGAGCGAACCAGCCATCAGGTTTTTCAGATTTTTAAATAGTGGATCCAAAAAAATCAAACCCCCAGGAAGAAAATTAATAATACTGGCACTTACCCTCATCCTGATAAACATAGCACTAATCTCCTTCCCTTTCACCAACCACCAGCAATCTTCTCTCTTAAACTGCCTCGTTCCTGCTACCGCAACTCCTCCGGAAAAACCCCAGTTTTCTGGAGAGGCAGTCCCTCCAGTGGTCGTGGCCAATTACACCGGGCCTGTTGTCCCGGTAACGGCAAGGTTCGTTGAAAGGGTCATCAACACCGCTGAGAAAAGAGGAGCAACCGCCTGTGTGCTGGAACTGAACACACCTGGAGGCCTTTACAGCGCCACCCAGGAAATCGTTACTGAGATCCTCAATTCAGAGGTTCCAGTGGTGGTTTTCGTTTCCCCTCACGGGGGTTGGGCAGGTTCAGCAGGAACATTCATTACAATATCAGCACACATCGCCGCAATGGCACCTGGAAGCAGAATCGGTGCCGCCCATCCGGTCAGTGTGGGCAACCCTGAGATGCCAGAGGTTCCCAGCGAAAAGATCACCGAAGACGCGGCAGCATGGGCACGCTCGATCGCCCAGATGCGCGGCCGAAACGCCCACGCTGCCGAACTGGCTGTCAGGGAAAGCAAGTCCTTTTCTGACAGTGAAGCACTCAAAGAAAACCTGATCGACTTTAGAGCCAACAGCCTGGGTGACCTGCTGGCAAAAATTGACGGCAAAGAGGTCGTTTTAGCCACCGGAAGAAAGGCAACCCTGCATACCGCAAAAGCGCCTGTAGAACGGCTGGAAATGAACTCCGTTGAAAAGCTTCTTCTCACGATCAGCAACCCTGACCTCGCTTACATCTTGCTGACACTGGGAATGGCCGGATTAATGGTGGAGATCTACCACCCCGGACTGATCTTCCCAGGTGTGGTCGGGGGAATCAGCCTCCTACTTGGGCTCTACTCTTTGGGAACCCTTGATGCCTACTGGGGGGGAGTCCTCCTGATCGTGCTTGCTTTTGCCCTCTTTATCGCTGAAGTTTTCGTGCCCAGCCATGGAGCCCTTGGGGCAGGCGGTGTGGTCTCCTTCATCACCGGGTCATTGATCCTCTTCAGCAACAGCTCAACAGGACTCAGGGTGAGCATCTGGCTGATTGTAACCACTTCGATCTTTATCACCGCCCTGCTCAGTCTCCTCGTCACTGCAGTGATCCGGGGACAAAGACGTCCGGTAATTACCGGGAAAGAGGCTTTAATCGGAGCAACAGCAGTTGTCCGCAGTGAACTAAACCCCAAAGGCACAGTCTTCGTAGCAGGAGAGATCTGGAGTGCAGTAGCTGAAGAGGGAAGAATCGACCCCGGGGAAGAGGTGGTGATCACCGGTATTAAAGGACTGCACCTCAAGGTGCGCCGAAAGAACGAGGTCAAGGAAGAAAACCGAAAATGAAAAATAAACGTTGGAAGGAGTGAATCTTGAGGATGTTGGGACTCAGTCTGACTTTTTGGGTGATCTTGATCCTGATGCTGCTTGCTGCATCACTGCGAGTTGTTCAAGAATACGAACGGGGTGTGGTTTTCCGCCTCGGTCGCTGTGTTGGTGCCCGCGGACCTGGTCTCATTTTTCTGATTCCTGGGATTGAAAGGATGCGGAAAATCGATCTGAGAGTGATCACTATGGACGTTCCCACCCAAGAAGTGATCACCAAGGACAATGTGACTGTAAAGGTAAATGCTGTCGTCTACTTCCGGGTGGTGAACCCGGTAGATACGGCAATCAAGGTGCTTGACCACATCAGGGCAACGTCTCAGCTTTCCCAGACCACCTTGAGAAGTGTGCTCGGCCAGTCGGAACTCGACGAACTGCTGGCCAACAGGGATGAGATCAACCAGCGCCTCCAGAAGATCATTGACGAAGGGACGGAACCCTGGGGAATCAAAGTCAGCATGGTGGAAGTGAAAGATGTCGAACTTCCTCCGACAATGCAGAGAGCAATGGCCGCCCAGGCAGAAGCAGAGCGGGAACGGAGGGCAAAAATCATCCACGCTGACGGTGAATACCAGGCTGCGGAAAGGCTCGCCGAGGCAGCGAAAATCATCTCCCAGCACCCAGCAACGATCCAGTTGCGCTACCTACAAACTTTAAGGGAAATCGCTGCCGACCAGAACAGCACAGTTATCTTTCCACTGCCACTCGACCTGATTTCTCCTTTCCTCGAGATGATCAAAGGAAGTGTCTCAGAAAAGGAACCTCAGGGAACAAAACAAGGTGAAAATTGACAAATCAGCCAGGGAAGTGTAGAAAATAAGCGGGCACCGTGGTCAAAATGGTGCCTGCTTTCTTAATTTTTGCAGCGCCCCTAGGGAGGAAATACCACTCAGACAACGAAATACGAAATAAGTGTGGGAGAAGGTGAAATCATGAAAAGCGATCAAAACAACCTGCTCAGCCTGAGTTTCAAAAAGTACCAAGGGCCTGAACTGGAACTCCGCGACGGCACCCGCATCCAACCAGGGGATACCGTAGGGGAACTCCGTCTGGCAAACAAAGCCTTGTTCCGGATCCAGCAGAAGTGCAGTAACAGAGTAAAGGCAGCGATGTGCATTAAAAAAGAAATGAGGCAAAATTTTGAGAGCCTGGCAAAACTTGTTGTCCAGCAAAAAGAAGCCGAAGAAGTCAAGGCTTTTTACGGAATTACGATTTTCCATCAGGGCGCTCGCCTGCTGGGGCTCGAAGTAAAAGAAATCGAACCCGCCTTCAAGCGCCTGCTTTTAACACTGACTCATAACCTTTTCCTGTTTCTCTGCAGCCTCTCCAGTATTACCAGAACCAAGAGCAGGTACCACCTTCTAGTGCCTAAAGTGATTTGGATCTCTAAAGAAGCCCTTCTCCAGAATTTCCTCCCTGTTCCCAACCATGTTCCAGCATGGTGAGTAAAGCAGAAGGGGGTCTCTGATGAATCCCAGGAAAGCCGGTTTACTCCTAGTAATCGCCAGCATCGTGATCACATTGGTGTTTGTCTGCTGGGCATCTTTCCGGAAACCTTCCGGGAAAACCCTGTTTCCTTTTCCACTAAAGCCGGGAAAAATCGCCGTGGTTTACCTGACAGGGCCAATCTCTTCCGAAGCCCAGGGTTCACTTTTTTACAACTCAACGACAGAAGAAACGAGACAGGTGCTCGAAAGAGTTGCCCGAGATGACACGATCCAGGCTGTGGTGCTGAGAATCAACAGCCCTGGGGGAAGTGCTGCCGCTTCTCAGGAACTGTATCAGTTGGTCCAGAAGGTCAGGAAGACAGGAAAAAAGGTCGTGGCTTCCTTCGGGGACATTGCCGCTTCTGGAGGCTACTATGTAGGTGTTGCCGCCGACAAGATCGTTGCCCAACCGGCAACGATCACCGGAAGCATCGGGGTGATCACCACGGTTCCCAACCTCCAGGAACTTTACGCCAAAATCGGCTACAAAGAGCAAGTCTTTAAAAGCGGAGCCCACAAGGACATGCTATCCCCAGCACGACCGGTAACTGAGGAAGAAAAGAGGATCATCCAGGGAATCATCAACGAAACCTACAAGCAGTTCCTCGACGCTGTAGCAAAGGGCCGAAACATGCCTCTTGAAGAGGTGCAAAAACTGGCAGATGGCCGAATTTTTACAGGAAGCCAAGCCAAAGAGCTCGGACTGGTTGATCAACTAGGGGGACTCCAGGAAGCCGTTGCCCTGGCAGCAAAGCTGGCAGGAATAAAAGGCGAACCCCGTGTCGTCTATTACCGTAGTTCAGGACTCCTGAAAATTCTCAGCGATCTCACTGCAAGGCTCGCCCTGTCACAACTGCCGGCAACATTCCCCCTGCCGCGAGGCTACATTATGGTCAACTACTGAAAAGCTAAGCTGAAAGGAGGTAGAGCACTGGCCTGAGAAGACGACACCCAGGTTTTGCGGTGTCCGGGCTAAAAGGTCATGTTTGATTACATCACCGAGGTTTTACTGAAACCAGTCCCCACCCTGCGGGAAGTCGCTGCAAAGCGAATGTGGCAACAGGGGTTGCTCCTGATTCTGCTCCTCTGCTTCCTGAGAGGACTCGTGAACACTGCCCTCGCACGGGACACTGTTCTCCCACCGAACCTGGAAGCGCTCGGACCGGCGAAACTGGAGGAGTTGCCGGCACTGCTTCAGTCTCCGACATTCCAGTTCACTAATTCTTTCCTCACCGGATTTTTCGCCTGGTTCAGCGGAGGGATCGTCTTTTTCCTGCTGGGCAAACTCTTCAAGGGAAAGGGTAGCCTCAGCGGACTCCTCGCCAGCCTGGGTTTTGCCAAGGCACCAGCCTTGATTCAAATCCCTCTCACCGCCATTCTCTCCCTGCTCGGGACACCAGGAAAACTGCTCATCGGGATCACCAGCTTCGGCTTTACCATCTGGATCATAGTGCTCGACATTTACGCCGTCAGGGAAAGCCTGGAAATGGACACCTGGAAAGCAATAGCAACAGTTTTGATTCCCGTGGTTCTGCTCTTCTTCGGAGTTCTCCTGCTCCTGGCAGTGCTGGTGGTGATGATTACCCTCAAATTATGAACAGGCCTGCCACTGCCAAAGCCATTGCCAAAGCTGTTACTCTGGCGAATGGCAGGCCGATTTACTTCCCAATAAGCATAGAAGGAAAAACAATCTTGGTCCAACACAGGCATAGTCTTTTTTGATATTCCTCTGCCTTGTTACGAAAGCAAATACACTATCATTTAACCAGAGGTTTATAGAAACAGGTCCTTCGGGAGGATATTAACTTTTCTTGATTAAACCACCAATCAGGCTGGATTGTTTTAAAACTAACGACTAAGACTTCTTCTTTGTTTCCCGAAGCTACTATAGGTTGATCCAATCCGTATATAGGATCCAACGTATATAGTGCACTTCTACCGAGATAATTGTTTGAAGTTCCTATGAAATTTGAAACAATCGTATACGCCTGTGAGCTCATTGCTATTGAATCCCATAAGCACATAGCCCCCTCGGGATATCTATTGGCAGAAATGTCTCTGTTTATTTTTATTTCCGCTCCAAAATCACCCTTCCAGGCAGAAGGAATAGCAATGATATCAGCCCTTTTTACGGCCATTACGCCCGCAACTTCCGGAAATGCAGCATCATACCCAATCATTATGCCAATCTTACCTAGTTCTGTCGAGAAGACTTCAATTTCATCCCCGGGTGTTGCCCATAGTTTATCCAATTCATTTAAATGAGTTTTTCTATATCTTCCAATAATGTCACCTTTAGGGCCGACCAACACTGCAGTATTATAGAGTTTGTCTCCATCCTTCTCAATCATACCAAAAATAATATATAATGAATGAGTGTTGGCTATTTTTTTGAAAGTTTCTACAGTATTACCGTTTAAAGTTTCCGCCAGTTTACTGGCTTCTTCCAAATCTTTAACCGGACCCGTTGTAGCAAGCTCTGGTAAAACTATTAAATCCAATTTTTCACCATTACCTTTAGTCTTCGCAACTGCATCTTCTATTAGCTTTTGTATCTTAGTAATATTGGCTTCCTTATCACCACTTTCAGGTTCATACTGGAGAATTGCTGCAGTTACTTCTCTAGGAGTTGTAGTTTTTGTATAATCCCACGGCGAGATATATAACATTAATTCCTTGTAAAGTTCGGGTCTCCGCTCCTTTAATCTCCTCTTTGCCTCATTATCATACTTCAAAGCGTCTATTTCTGCATAGATAATGGTGGGTTCATCTATGTCCTCTTCTTCTGTTGCAACAAATTCTGCCTCAGCCAATTTTTCCCCCTCTGGAGACCATACAGCACTAGCACCAACCATATGAAATTCGTTTTCTGTATTAGACCTGTTGGCACTAACTATATAAAGCCCATTTTGCATTGCTCTAGCCTGCAGAGCCCATATCGCTTGACCTGACGAATTTGTTGGAAATGCAAGTATATCAGCACCATTAAGAGCAGCTAACCTTGCTGGTTCAAAATAGGCAGAATCCATGCATATATTTATGGCAATCTTGCCAATTTCTGTATCGAAAACTGGGATACCCAAATCTCCCGGTGTAGCCCAATGTGCTTCGGTTTCCCATAGATGAGTTTTTCTATACTTACCGATATAACCTTCAGGTCCGATTAGGGCTGCAGAATTATAAAAAATACCTGTTTCCTTATCTACTTCTGCCATCCCAATCACTATATAACAATCATATTTTTTGGCTACCTTTTCGAATTTTTGGGTAGTTACGCCAGGAATCGTATCCACAAATGGCTCTATAGCTTTTCTACTTGCATACTGATAACCCGTAGTTGCCATTTCAGGAGTTACAATTAATTTCGCACCATTTTGAGCAGCCTCTTCGACCACTTTTAATAAGGCTTCAATATTTTTATCTCGCTCATTAAGCTGCGGATTAAACTGTACTGCTGCCACTTTGATTGATTTATTCGATTCAGTAGTATCCTTTGCTAGATTTTCGCAACCCGTCATGAACAGAGTTGTTATAACAAGAATAATAATACCAAACAGTTTTGCATTTCCTCTAATCTTCACAGTGTAACTCCCCCCAAAAAACTTCATTGCAAGATTTCCTCAAGATTCGTTCAAGAGCCTTGTTTTGCCCCCCGTATTTCAGAACCGTACTGCCCACAGAAAGACCTAAGCTGACTCCTGGAACAGCACTAACAATCAGTTAGCAACATAAGCAGACATGAGGAATTGCTTTGCGCTGAAGCTTAAATGCAAGGCTAGGGGACTCTCGAAGGGATGAGACTTCTTTTTTAAGTTGAAATTTCGGTGTACCAAGTAGGGCAGCGCTAGGCAATTAGCTTTACGCTGCCCTACTCTACTTTCCCTTAAACATCGAGCTTGTTTTCCCGATATGCCTTAAGATAGTTCATGCAATACTGATCACGGCCCACCAACGCCTCTGCAGCAATTAAATTAGCCATCATCCGTTTGTCCAAAGGATTAATAATCAAAGCATCCAAGCCCTTTGCTACCGCCATTACTGCAAAGTTTTGGTTCAGCAGCTTCCGCATTGGTAGACCGTAAGATACATTTGAAAGCCCACATATGGTGTGAACTCCAGGAAAACGCTCCATAATCTCTTCTACCGCATTGAGAAACTCCACCCCAAAGATGCTGTTCGTGGAAATTGGCTGAACTAATGGATCAACATAAATGTTCTCAATCTTCACGTTCTTCTGAACAAGCAAGTTGATTAGTTTGTCCGCGATCTTCATCCTCTGGTCCTTGGTCTCCGGCATTCCTTCATCACTCATGCATAAGGCAATCACCTTCAGGTCTGTTCCCGAAATAATTGGAACTAGTGCCTCAAATCGCTCCCTCTCCAAAGATATCGAGTTGATCATAGCTGTCCCTTTATGAACTGCCAAACCCCGCTCAATGACCTTTGGATCGGGACTATCTAAACAACAAGGAGCATCCGTAGCTCCTTGAACAGTCTTCACCAGCCACTCCATGTATTCTGCCTCTTTGCCAACAAAGGTTCCAGCATTGACGTCAATATAATGAGCTCCAGCTTCATATTGCTCCTTAGCTACTTTTTTGATAGCCTCAGCATCTTGAGCCTGAATCGCTTCTGCTATCGGCTTTCGACTGGAGTTGATCAACTCACCTACAATAAGCATTGTATTTCCCTCCCTTAAGCAGCCCCTACTAACTTCTTGCAAAGCTCTGCAGCTGCTCCAGCATCCGGTGCATAACCATCGGCCCCAATCTGGTCAGCATACTCCTGTGTAACCGGTGCACCCCCAATAATGATCTTTACTGAGTCGCGTAGCCCTGCTTCCTTAATTGCTTCAATTGTCTCCTTCATATAAGGAAGCGTCGTTGTCAACAATGCTGACATCCCCAAAATATCCGGCTTATGCTCCTGAATCGCTTTCACAAACGCCTCAGGACTTACATCTACTCCAAGGTTAATTACCGTAAAACCAGCACTCTCTACCATCATTGAAACAAGGTTCTTCCCAATGTCATGTAGGTCATTTTTGACTGTCCCAATCACAAAAGTCCCATGAGTTTTCAATTCTTTCCCAGCAAGGTGCGGTTTGACTAACGACGTCCCCTCTGCCATCGCCTTGGCACACATTAAGACCTCAGGAACAAACATCTCCCCAGCCTTGAAGCGAGTGCCCACTACATCCATCCCAGCAATCAATCCTTTATCAATGATCTCTAATGGATCAACCCCTGCTTGAAGTAATTCTTGAGTTAACTCCTTAACTCGCTCTACATCACCCTCAATTACACTATTTGCCAATTCTTGTAAAGTAGCCATTAGCTTTTACCCCCTTATAGTATTTTCAAGTTTTCTTTAAAATGACAAACTGCATTCTTTTTCACAGTTTTCATCACAATTATTTTTCAGTTCCTTTCAACAGACTTCCGGAACCAATAAGTAACCAGCATCCCAATAGCTGCAGTCACTGCTGCTATCGCGAAGATATACTTGAATCCGGTAACCCCTGGGTATGCATCTAGTAGGTAACCTCCAAGAACGGGATTGAAGACATCCGCTAAATAGCCAATAGTCGAGATGACACCAACAGCTGTGCCTGAAAGAACAACAGGAACACGTCCTTCCTCCAGCAGAGCATAGTAAATTCCCCTAGCAGCAAAACATCCTACCATCAGCATAACCATATTGGCTACGACAAAGTAAAGCATTTTAGGGCTACCAGGGAAGACTATGTACAGCACATTAGTTATACACATCAGCCCAAAGACGTAAATCATTGTCTTCGAAGAGCTGATCCGATCAGCAAGAAAACCAGCAGCAACTGCTCCCACTGGTCGCAGTCCATAATAACGAATAGTTCCTAGTAAAGCCCCCAAAGCCGCGCTAACACCACAGATCTTAGTCATGTAAGGCGTAACAAAGTCTGCATTCCGATACGTTGTGTAAGCTAGAAAAACAATCAAGGCAATCAGCCATACACTGGCCATCCTCAAAACTTTTCTTACGCTCTCCCAGGTAATGTTCCAAGTATCATCTTCCTTGCCCGTCACATCATCCTTGATAAAGAGCCAGCAAAGAATCCCAATCACAACTGCTACAATTGAGAACAAGACAATAACCGCCTTCATCCCCACAACCTGGTCGGCGAACCTAGCGAACAAGCCGACAGATAAAAAGGAAACAATCGTGGATGTCAGTCCCCGTCCTCCTTCTAGGATCCCAAAAGCTCGCCCCTGTGCAGATGACGAAGCACACATCCTAGTTGCCTTAATAAAAGCCGCCCAAAAAGTCAGAGTTGTTGTAAGTCCAAAAAAGACATGAATTGCAACAACCATAGGAAATGAAGGAAGTGTAGCGTAATATAAACCTGCCAGACCAGTTCCCACAAACGATACAGTCAACAAAATTCTCGGCGAAACCTTATCAGCCAACCATCCACCTGGAAAGTAGCAGAGTATCGTAAGGATGCCAAAAACGCTTTGAATGAGGCCCAACTCTGTATTCGTTACTCCCAATGCTTCCTGCAGTGTCTGATAATATGTACTCCTCAAATAAGGGAGTAGATAGATAATTCCGCCACCAATAGCGAGAATAGACAACGCCAGCCAGTTAATAGAAAAATTTCTTTCCTGACTAACCATCTCTCTAGAGGTCATAATCTCCATTCCCCCTTCAATTCGTCTGCAGATTGTTTTTCCCTTAGTGACCTTTCTTCATAATGGTATAGTGGAACTTCCTTTCAAAGTTCTAAACCCTTAGTTCCGGAAACTCCTCTGCCAACCTCCTTTCTATTTCTTCTGGAATCGGAACTGATTCATGGCTAGCCAAAATCTCCTTGGCGCGTTCAGTGGCACGTTTCCAGCAGTCTTTAGCACCATCCTCCTTCCACTGTCGGTAACTGCGACGTTCAGTTACATTCGGGAAAAAGAACTCACTGCGCATAAACTTCAAAGTGTGCTTTTCTGCTAGATAGTTGCCTCCTGGACCAACTTGTTTGATCACATCAACTGCTAATGTATCGGAATTTACCTCGATTCCCCGCACGGCTCGCATGACCATTCCGTTTATATCATCATCAATCACATACTGGGCATAACTAACTGTCATGCCTTTATCTATCAAACCAGCGCAATTGTGGACATAGTTACTGCCTGCTAGAGCACAAAGTAAAGCAGTCGTTGCTTTTTCGTAGCCAGATTGAGCATCAGGCAGCTTCGAGTCTGAAACTCCAGCTGTGGAATAAATAGGCAGATTGTAATACTGAGCCATCTGAGAGATGGCTGCATTCATCAAGCCCATTTCCACGCACCCAAAGAGGAAATCCATGGTACGGATGTCAACCGTCGTAGGCACGGCGCTATAAAGCACAGGCGTCCCCGGGTTAACCTGTTGAACAAGAACAATACCCGCGAGGGATTCTGCATTCTGTTGGACCAGAGTTCCAGCAAGAGTAACGGGCGCTGTAGCACCAGCCATTGGACAAGTAGATGTAGCTATAGGGATTCCTTGACGGGCAACCTCTAACATCAACTCGGTATAAGCAACATCAAACTTTAATGGACTCATAATACTTGTAATCATCGAGATAAATGGCCTTTTTCGAAGTTCTGAAGGTCCTCCAGCTATTATTTCTGCAATCCTAATAACTTTCCTGACTCCTTCAATGGTGTATACTCCTCCCATAACATGCTTGGTGGTGTTCTGAATGGCAGCATAAAAACGGTTCACGTCTACTTCCTCTTTCGGCAGTTCATTAGGGTAAACGGGTAAGACAAAGAAATGGATATTGTCCAGTGCGTCAACGAGCCTAGCTATATCTTTGCAATCTCTAAGAGTCGCTGGGCGATATTCGTTTTCGAGATCTAGAACATTTAACGCCGTACCACCGGTGCCTAAGTAAACTCTTTTCCCGCTTAACAGGAGATCGTTCTTTTCATCCCGGCCTGCCAGTAGTACCTCAGATGGAGCACTTTCTATGCTCTGCTCCACTAATTTCCGTGGTAAGTAAACACGGTTTGTTTCTCTGTCTATTCTTGCTCCAGCTGTTGCTAAAATATCTTGGGCTTCTTGATTGCTAATCTCGACACCAACATTTTCTAAAATTTCCAGGGTAGCTTCATGTATCTGTTCAATCTGTTTTTGACTAAGTGGTTTGTAGCTACCCCCCATAATGCCTCCACTAATACCCACAAAAATCCCCCCTCGATTGATTTATGGGATTGCTCGCAATTAATCTTTGCAAAAAATATGCCATTTATTAATTTAATGAATAACTATCTTGTGCCGACATTGGGTTTCTTCACGCTATTGCTAATATGTCTCAGTAATGCGAAATGCCGAAGTTCGATATCTCAATAACAATTCGCGTTTCTGCAAGTGCAGTTTCACTGATCTCATTACTGCTAAAAATGTCTCATTAATGATAAATCTCAAAGTTAAATATCTCAACAATGACTTGTATTATGAAATGTGTTATATTTATTGAGAAAGGACAAGCTACGAGAGATTAATTCAGAGGGGAAAGGGAGGGATTTTCTTTGTCATACTTGATGGAGATTAAAGAAACGGTACAACAAGTAGCTGAAGCAATTGCTGCAGTGCTCAAAGTAGAAGTCGAGATTATTGACACCGAGCATAACAGGATAGGCGGCACACCCTCTGTCTTAAGCCTGGGTCGGAAACAACAATGGGGTTATGTCAACGAACATGTCATCAAAACCCGGCAACATTTCGTCCTGACCAACCCTGGTTCACACACTATCTGCCAGGTCTGCGAGTTGAAAAACAACTGCTACTGCAAAGTAGGCATCTTCTGTCCCATCAATTACGAGGATAAATGTATTGGGATCATTAACCTCATGGGTTTTGACACCCACCAGCAAAGAACCCTGCTGGAAAACACCGAAAAGTACATGGAATTCCTTGTACATATGGCCAGCCTATTGTCCAGTAAGGTAGCTGAGCACAAAACACTGAAGACACTCCTGTGCACCAAGAAACAGCTTGAAGTTATTGTCAACGCGCTTCACGAGGGAATTATTGCCGTTGACGAAAACTGTAGAATTACTTGTATCAACAAAAAAGGAGCCAGAATGTTGGGTGTAATCCCCAGTGAGGTAATCGGTCAGCCTATTACCAACTTTTTCCCAGAATTCGACATTACAGGGGGAAACAGCAAAGGCCCGCAAATAGTTCAAGTGTTTGTAGACAACAAAAAAATTTCCTTGCTTTGCTCCATATACCCCATCATATCAAGAGGCAAAATTATTGGAGCAGTGCAAACTTTCCAGGATTATAAAGTAGCCCACAAACAAGCCTATAAACTTACAGCCAATAATTACATTATGTATACATTCGATGATATCATAGGCACAAGTAAGGTAATGATGGAAGCAAAAGAAAAAGCGCGACAGGCTGCCCAAGGGTTTTTCACAATCCTGATCGAAGGAGAAAGCGGAACTGGCAAGGAGCTCTTTGCTAGAGCGATCCACAACGAAAGCCCCTTTCGAGAGGGTCCTTTTGTACCCATTAATTGCAGTGCTATTCCCGAATCGCTATTAGAAAGCGAATTATTTGGATATGAGCCAGGGGCCTTTACAGGGGCGCGAGCAGGAGGTAAACCTGGTAAATTTGAACTAGCCGATGGAGGCACTCTATTTTTAGATGAAATTGGTGAGTTCCCTCTTCATTTGCAGGCAAAGCTCTTAAGGGTCCTGGAAGATCGGGTCGTCGAAAGGGTAGGTGGAACCAAGCCCAGACCAATAAATGCGCGAATTATTGCTGCAACTAATCGCAACCTTTTTAAGATGGTGGAAAGCGGAGAATTTCGGGCTGACCTCTACTATCGACTAAGTACTATTCCCATTAGTATTCCGGCACTCCGGGAAAGAAAGGAAGACATTCCTGTTCTGCTCGAATACTTACTTAACAAATACGTCAAGATGATGAAAAAAAAGGTCAAAGGATTTACGTCAGATGCCATTAATCTCCTCATCAACTACCCCTGGCCAGGAAATGTCCGTGAACTGGAGAACACCGTAGAATACGCAGTTTGTTTTACCAATGATGAGTGGATATCAATCAACAACCTTCCACAGCGAATCCAAAAATATCACGCAAAGTTGAGCGAAAAAGAAGTTGACTTAAAGTCAAAGAAATTGCAAGTAGAACGTGAAACCATCCTCGAACTCCTCGAGAAATATGGAACTTCTGTAGAGGGGAAAAATAAAATAGCGCAAGTCCTAGGAATCAGCAGAGCAACTCTTTACCGAAAGATCAAAAAACTTGGATTAAATACATCATCAAGGTAGATGTGAAAGTGACACATTTTTCTCAATGTTGTGTCTTTACCCCAAAACGTGTTCGACATCGAACAATAGAGCAGTCTGTTGTGCACGTCCAGCCTGGCTTCTTCACTGCTTTTAGTATGCCCAAAATCAGCAGCCACCCCCCTGCCAAGAAAACCCCAACGAAATTAATGGATTGACGAAAACAGGAAAACGCGCTTAAAATAATCCTAAAAATAGAAGGCAAATACAGCTTATTACACCCACCAGAGGTAAGCAAGTCCTCAAGCAGTAAAGAATCCCAGAACAGTCTAAGACTACGAGGGGGAGTAGTTCATGAAGCGTTTTCCCGTTGACTATGGATTAACGGCAAGAATGTTTCTGACAATGTTCCTCTTGGCAGCACTCTACCTTTTCTTCGGAGTTGTCCTCTGGAAGGCGGGAATGAGTTTCTCCGGGCTCGTCCTGGTCGTGGGAATCATGCTCCTCGCCCAGTACTACCTCTCTGACCGCCTTGTTCTAATGTCAACCGGGGCCAAAGAAGTGAGCAGAGAAGAGGCGCCAGAACTCCACTCAATTGTTGAACGCCTTGCGGCAATGGCAGGGATTCCTAAACCCCGGGTTGCCATCGTGCCCACAATGATCCCTAATGCTTTTGCCACCGGCCGCAGCCCATCCCATGCAGTTGTAGCTGTGACAACCGGTCTTCTGCATCGGCTGGAGACACCAGAGATCGAAGCTGTTCTCGCCCACGAAATCAGCCACATCAAGCACCGCGATGTAGCCGTGATGACGATTGCCAGTTTCTTTGCTACAGTTGCTTCCTTCATTGTTCAGCACTTCTACTTCTGGGGCTTTGGTTATGGAGACCACGACCGCGAAGAGCGTGGAGGTGCTTTCCTCGTTTACCTGGTCTCACTACTCGTTTGGATCATCAGTTTCTTCCTGATCCGAGCACTTTCCAGGTACCGGGAATTCGCAGCCGACCGGGGAGCAGCGATCCTCACAGGAGCACCATCTCTCTTGAGCAGTGCCCTTATCAAGATCAGCACTGCCATTCAGAGGATCCCTACCCAGGACCTGCGCCAGGCAGAGACCCTTAATGCCTTTTTCATCATCCCAGCCTTGAGCGGGGATGCCATCGCCGAACTGTTCTCCACCCACCCTTCCCTGGAGAGGCGCCTCGCCTACCTCAGAGAACTGGAAAGGCAGATGAGGAGTTAAAGTGGGAATCTTCGATGCTCTTTTCGGGTGGACAAGACAACCCCGGGCGCAGACAGACCCTCTGTTCGCCTTGACAACAGCAATGATCACGATGGAAACCGAGTTGGGCTGGATTCCCACAGGAAAAGCAGGTCTCTGCCTGAAACCACCCTCCACCGGAGACTTCAGGATGACCGAAAAAGAGCTTGAAGAACTCCTCAATTTAGCTGCCAGGGAAACGGAAAGCAAGGTAATGATCAAAACGGACGAATTCAACTACAAGTGGCTCCTCTTCGAAGACCCCGACTGGGAGGACCTGGTTACCCTGATCCACCTCGCAGGTGAAAAGCTGACCGAAGAAGGCTACGGCAGCCAACTATTAGCGGCAGTATTTTCTTTCAAGCAGGAAGAACAAGCTGATGACCGAATCCTTTACCTGATCTACAACTATAAAAGGGGGAAGTTTTACCCCTTCCTCCCTGTGAGGGGAAGACAGGACCGGGATACCTCCGAGGAAATGAAGATCTGCGCCTTGATGGAAAAAGAGCTGCCCTGGGAGAAAAACTTGAGCTACTGGTATCCTATCTGGGGGTGCCCGCTTTGAGCTTGTAGCAGGACTTCTCAAAAACGATGAAAGGGGAGAAAAAATGGGATTATTGGCGCGCATCTCGACCGTGTTCAAAGCAAAAATCAACAAGTTCCTCGATCAAATGGAAAATCCTTACGAAACACTCGACTACTCCTACGAAAAACAGTTGGAACTGCTCCAGAATGTGAGGCGCAACATCACCAATGTCGTTGCCTCCAAAAAGCGGTTGGAACTCCAGGTGGTTCGCCTGCGGGACAGCCTCTCCAAGCTCGAGAATCAGGCAAGAGAAGCTCTGAAAAAGGGACGGGAGGACCTTGCCAGGCTCGCCATCGAAAGGAAAGTGCAAATAGAGCAGCAAATCAGGGAGTTGGAGCAGCAGGTGGAAGGCCTCCAACGGGAACAAGAAAAATTGCATCAGGTCGAAGAGCGGCTACGGGCAAAAGTGGAGGCTTTTAAAACCCAGAAAGAATTGATCAAAGCCCGCTACTCGGCCGCAGAAGCCCAGGTGAAAATCGGAGAAGCGGTGACCGGACTGTCCGAAGAGTTGGCAGACGTTAACCTGACCATCGAGAGGGCTGAACAAAAAACAGAAAAAATGCAGGCAAGAGCAGCAGCTATTGATGAACTGATCGCCACCGGAGTTCTTGAGGAAAGGCTAGGAGAAAAGGACAGAATAGAAGCAGAACTAAAGAAACTGGAAGCAGAAGACCGAGTAGAAGACGAGCTTGCTCGTCTCAAAAGCGAGGTGAAAGAAAAGTGATCATTAGAATCCTCACCGAGGGGCAGTACCGTCTCGAAGGAGAGGCTCTCACTGAACTCGACAGACTTGATGACTTCCTTCTCGATGCCGTAAGTGCAGGTAATGAAAAAGAGTTCACCACCCGTCTCAAAGAGGTAGTTGAACTCGTCAAAAACAAAGGAATAAAGGTCCCTGATACTGAACTTGTGGAATCTGACCTGATCATCCCTGCCCCAGACACCAGCCTGGAGGAAGCAAAAGAGCTTTTCGCTTCATATCCCCGCCACCTCTTACAAGATGGAGATGGGAACTAATGTGGCCACAGCCCAGGCGGCAATTCCCTCCCTGCGGCCAGTAAAGCCAAGTCCTTCTGTTGTCGTTGCTTTGACACTCACATCAGTTTCGGCAATACCCAGCACCGCGGCAAGCCTTCTTCGCATCTCCGGAAGGTAAGGAGCTAGTCGCGGTGTTTCTGCAGCAATCACCACATCAACCTGGGAGACACGGTAACCGGCATCTGCGAGGATGGCGTTGACACAGCAAAGAAGGGCTAAGCTCGGGGCATCCTTCCAGCAGGGATCGCCAGCAGGAAAATGGTGGCCAATATCAGAAAGACCGGCAGCCCCCAGGCAAGCATCGATGAGGGCATGGGCGACCACATCAGCATCGGAATGTCCGGCAAGCCCAGGGCCCTCGGGGATTTTCACCCCTCCGAGAATGAGTGGCCTCTTATCAGTAAAAGGGTGGACATCATAACCGAGTCCTACCCTGGGGAAAGAAGGAGCCCCAGCTTTTTTTTGCACACTTCTCTGACGCTTTTTTAGAAGAAGCTCTGCCAACTCCATGTCTGCAGGAGTGGTCACCTTGATGTTCTCTTCTTCGCCAGGATAAACCTCCACGGCAATACCAAGGCGCTCCACCAAACTGGCATCATCAGTTCCCACAAAACCCTCCTTTTCGGCCTCGGCATAAGCCTTTTTCAGGATGTCCAGCCTGAAAATCTGTGGCGTCTGGGCGAGCCAGAGCCTGCTCCTGTCAGGTGTAGAGGATACTTCTCCTGTTTCCCCAACCACCTTCACTGTATCCTTCACCTGAACGGCAACTACCACGGCCCAGCAACTGTGAGCCCGTTTCAGCGCTCCTTCGAAGACCTGAAGAGAAAGCAAGGGCCTTGCCCCATCATGCACAGCCACAAGTTCACAATCATCAGGGAGGGCCTTCAGCCCGGCAGCTACAGAGTCCTGGCGGGTTTCCCCTCCAGGCACAACAGCAAGCAGTTTTTGATAATTGTAAAAAGCAAAAAGAGCCTCGCAGAAGCGAACCTCTTCTGGGTGAGCAACAACAATGTAGCAATCAAGAGGAGATCTCTCGAAAACATCCAAGCTGTAGAGAATCAGGGGGCGGCCTCCCAGTGGCAGATAGACCTTGTTCACTGGATAACCCATCCGCTTGCCGCGCCCCGCAGCAACGATGATTCCTCCGGTCCTAGCCAATAAAATTCACCTCGCGATAGTGACGAGAAGAAGGGGTGTCCTTTTTCGAGCCCTTTGGCTTGGCAAAGATCATCCTTCCCGCGGATGTCTGGAGGACACTGGTAACCACCACAGAGATGCTCTGCCCGATGAACTTCTTCCCTCCCTCGATGACGATCATTGTGCCGTCATCCAGGTAGGCAATCCCCTGACCGGGTTCTTTACCATCACGGATCACATCAACGGAACTGATTTCCTCTCCCGGGAGGTAGAGAGGCTTCACAGCATTGGCCAGTTCGTTTATGTTCAAGACCTTGACACCTTCCAATTCAGCAACCTTGTTAAGGTTGAAATCATTGGTGACAATTGGGGCTCCCAGGAGCTTGGCAGCCTTCACCAGCTTGCTGTCCACTTCCCCGCCCTCGATTTCCTCAAAATCGCGCACTTCGATCTTGATCCCCTGCTCTTTGCGCATCTTATTGAGGATATCCAGGCCTCTGCGGCCCTTGTTGCGACGCAGCAGATCAGCAGAATCAGCAATATGCTGCAGTTCCTCAAGAACAAAACGGGGAACCACCAGAGTGCCTTCAAGAAAACCGCTTCTATAGATATCAGCAATCCGTCCATCAATGATCACATTGGTATCAAGAATTTTGTAATTACCACCTTCGGGACGGATTGCTTGCTTCCCCCCTATCCGCAATAAAGAAAAGAACCCGAGAAATTCCTCTTTTTTCTTGATACCTACACTCAACCCCAGGTAGCCTAAAAGAAGGCTGGCAATAATCGGAATATAAGGCCCTAACCAGGGAATCCGCGCCAGAGGAGCACCAAGCAAATTGGCAATAACCAAACCGATGATCAAGCCCAGTGCGCCACCGATCAAATCCTGAACTGGGGTACGCTGGAGCACACCTTCAAAGAAGCGCACCATCTGCAAGGTGACCCTGATCAACCAGGGCGCCAACAAAAAGGTGAGGATCCCAAAAACAAGAGCAATCAAACCAACCAGGGAATACAAAAAAAGCTCTTTTTGGGGGATCACTTGTCTGATAAAATCCAAACGCATTAAAAAAAATCCTAACGAATAACCCAGCCCAGCACCAGCAATTGAGAGGATGATCCTCACGATGCGTTCGACCACCTAATTCACCCCCTTTTCCCGAATTCATCCTTATTCTGGTTAACTGTTGACCTCATTATACGTTTATTTCCAGCCAGGTTCAAGTAAAAATGTATTTGTGAAAATTATATCAGAGGCGCTTTCTCACTGTCAAAATCAGGAGATGGCCAACTTTTCGTGAAGGACACCGCTAATCCCCAGACACAGTTGAAAAACCCCAAATTGACAAAGCTCGAAAGCTGCAGTTATAATTAAGGCAAGCCGGCACACAACAAGTGCGAGGAGGTCTGCTTAATGAAGGACCTGATTTGTGACGAGTTTCAGAACACAGTAGCCGAACTTCTCATCCGCCACCACAGCATCCTCGATGTTCTCTCCAAGCTTCAAGAAGCATGCGCCCGGGTCCACAGAGCAACAGCAAAATCTGTTACCGGGTGCGGATGCATCAGCATTGAAGCCAAGAAAAAGCAAATCCCTCCCGATGCCTCCCTCCTTGACCTCAAGAACTACTTCGAAAGCCACCTCAAAGGACAGCTCTGCCCCAACTGCAGAGAAATCATCGAAACAGAGATCGGAAAGACCCTCTTCTATCTCACAGCCCTCTGCAATCTGCTTGACCTCAATCTCTACGACATTTTCCTCAAAGAACACAAGAAGCTCTCAACCCTGCGCGTTTTCAACCTTACCTAAGAGGTCCGGGAGGAATGACATAATCACCACACCAGGAATCAGCAAACGAGAAAAGGGCCCATCTGGGTCCTTTCAAATTTTTCAAGCAAACAAGGTTACAGATAGCGGTCGAGCATCACCTGCTCCTGGAGGCGGCGCAGCCCATTCTTAATCGAACGTGCCCTGACCTCACCGATCCCTTCTACATCGTCAAGTTCTTCGATCGAAGCCTTGACAATGTTCTGGAGGTTACCAAACGTGCGAATGAGGTTCTCGATCACAGGAAAGGGAAGGCGTGGAAGCTTCTGCAGCAAACGGTAACCGCGGGGATAAACATTGAGATCAAGGGAACTGGCGGCAGCACCATACCCCAATACCCTGCTAATATTCGTAAGGTCGAGCAGTTCTTCAGATGTCCAGGTGGCAAAAGTCTGTTTAATCTCTGCTGCTTCTTTATCTCCCCCAATGCAATAATCCTGAATCACATGGAGAAGCTCTTCTTCAACATTGGAAACCAGTTCCTCAACCTGCATCTTCACCAAACGCCCCTCGGTTCCCAGTTCGCCAATATAGTTCTGAAGCTCGCGGACGATCCGCATAACCATCTCCCCTCTCTGAACAACCCGACACACATCGTAGACAGTCACCAGGTCCTCGAACTCGAGGGCTGTCAGGTTGAGAAGGGCCTTGTCGAAGACTCCTTTGTATTTTTCCAGGGTTTGGATTGCCTGGTTGGCCTTCGAAAGAATCACAGCGATATCCTGAAGGATGTAGCGAATCGCCCCCTTGTAGAGGGTGATCACGCTCCGCCGCTGGGAAATGGCGATCACCAGTGTCCCTGTCTGGCGGGCTACCCGCTCTGCAGTGCGGTGCCTGATTCCGGTTTCTGAAGAAGGAATGGCAGGGTCAGGAACCAACTGAGTATTAGCATAAAGGATCCTCTTGGCATCACTGCTCAAAATTATTGCCCCATCCATCTTCGCCAATTCGTAAAGATTCGCCGGGGTGAAATCAGTATCGATGCGGAACCCGCCTTCTACGAGATTGAGGATCTCCTGGCTGTCTCCTACAACAATAAGGGCACCCATCCTGGCGCGGAGAATGCTTTCCAGCCCTTCCCTCAGCGGTGTTCCCGGAGCAACGAGTTTAAGAACATCGAGAAAAGAGTGCGCCTCCTTAACACTCTTTCCTTTCTGTTGTTTTTCTTCTTTCACTCTCTCCTGCACTTTTTCCTGGACATGCTCCTCTTTCACCGAACTTCCTCCCAAACCAGTTTTCTCAGCCAAGGCCAGCTTCAAGAGCATCTTTAACCATTCTTATCCCCACCAACTCCACATCAGGAAACCTGCACTGGAGGTCGAGGCTCCTTTCAGGAACAAGACAGCGTTGAAAACCCATACGCATTGCTTCCCGGAGGCGGCCTTCCATCTGGCCAATAGCTCGGACTTCACCTGTCAAACCCACTTCACCTAGCACCACGGTTCCAGGAGTTACTGGAAGATTGCGGAAACTGGAAGCGAGAGCAAGGGCAATTCCGAGATCAGCAGCCGGTTCACTGACACGCAGACCGCCAACAACATTAACATAAATGTCATGGTTTGCCAGACGCAGTCCCACCCTTTTTTCCAGGACAGCAGCGATCATCACCACGCGGTTGTAGTCAACACCAGTAGTCGCCCGCCGTGGGGAACCGAAAGCAGTAGGACAGACAAGTGCCTGAATCTCCACGAGAAAGGGCCTGGTTCCTTCGATGGCCGCAACAACGACCGAACCAGGAACACCTTCCTTGCGTTCGGCAAGAAAAAGTGCTGAAGGGTTTTCGACCTCCTCAAGACCACACTCACCCATTGTGAAGACTGCCACTTCGTTTGTTGCCCCAAAGCGGTTTTTCACCGCCCGGAGGACTCGGAAGTCCTGGTGTCGCTCCCCTTCAAAGTAAAGGACGACATCAACCATGTGCTCGATGACCCTTGGTCCGGCGAGTGTTCCTTCCTTGGTAACGTGCCCCACAAGAAAGCAAGCAAAATCCTTGTTTTTGGCAAGACGGACGAATTCCGCAGTGCACTCCCGCAACTGGCCGAGACTGCCGGGAACAAGAGAAAGTTCAGGATGATAGACTGTCTGGATGGAATCAACAACCACCAGAACAGGCTCCAGTTCTTCGATGTAGCGCTTGATCACCAAAAGATTCGTCTCTGCGGTAAACAACAGGTTCGTCGAGGAGACCCCCAGGCGCTTTGCCCGAATCTCTACTTGATGCCTTGATTCCTCCCCGGAGACATATAACACAACACCGTGGTGTTCCCCCACCCAAGCAGCCGATTGAAGGAGAAAAGTCGATTTTCCGATTCCTGGATCTCCACCGAGAAGAATTACTGAACCGGGAACAATTCCTCCTCCGAGGACTCTGTTGAATTCCGGGGAATGGCTATCAAAGCGGCTAACTTTAGAAGCAGACGGTTGTCCTAAAGGCTCAGGAGGACTGACAGAAGGGAGGAAATCTTTCTCAGGAGTGGTTGAAACCTCTTGAATGGAGTTCCACGTCCCGCAATTCGGACATTTGCCGAACCATTTCCCTGTTTCGTAACCACACTCCCTGCAGAAGAACTTTACCCTCGCTCGTGACAAATTAAACTTCCGCCTTTCTTTCAACTTCCAGTTATTATTATATCACTATTACCCTCAACAATAAAACACAGCCCCATGTATGGATGCTGTCAAGTAAAAGTAGTTTCCACTACTTCAGCCTGCGAAGCATGGGGCCGCTGTCCTACAAGGTCGGCGGCGCGGCGGTGCCGTTCCCGTCGCGGGGAGCCTCTGCGAAGGTTTTCCGGGAAGCAGTGACCTTCACCACAACTCTCGGCTATGTATGCGGCGTTTTCCTCTCCAACATCGGCTGTTTAGTCAAACTACTGAATTTGCAGAGTTACAACTAAAAAGTCTAGTGTGAGAGGAAGGGTAACCGCGAGCCAGCCCATAAAGCAAAGCGGCCACCTTGGTAAGAAGGTGGCCAGCGGATTGATAACCGCGCTCTCCAGCAACTCTCGGAGAGACCTTCCTCAAAGCCATTATAGCATTTTCTCGGGATTAGGCTGGTGAAGCAGTGGCCTTCTTGAGGTTGAACACCAGTTCTTCGTCTTTGGCATCAACGACAATTTCGTCACCTGTCTTGAAATTACCCTCGAGGATTTCTTCGGAAAGCCGGTCCTCGACAAGCCGCTGAATCACCCGTCTCAATGGTCGGGCACCGTAGAGAGGATCATAGCCCTTCTTGACCAGCAGTTTCTTGGCTGCTTCGGTAAACTCCAGGTAAATCCCCTGTTCAGCGATCCTCCTGCCGACATTACGCAGCATCAATTCCACAATCTGCATCAAGTGCTCTTCGGTCAAGGGGTGGAAAACGATGATCTCGTCTACTCTGTTGAGGAACTCAGGTCTGAAGGTGCGGCGCAACTCCTCCATCACCCGGTCTTTTATTGCTTTGTAGTTTTCTTCTGCATCTCCAGTTCCCGGCTTAAATCCCATCCTGGTCTCTCTTCTCAGATGCTGGGCACCAACGTTCGAGGTCATGATGATTACGGTATTCCTGAAGTCAACAGTGCGACCCTTGGCATCTGTGAGGCGCCCATCCTCCATTACCTGAAGGAGAACGTGGAAAACATCGGGATGTGCCTTCTCGATCTCATCGAAGAGGAGCACCGAATACGGTCTGCGGCGCACGGCCTCGGTCAACTGGCCGGCCTCTTCATACCCAACATACCCAGGAGGTGCACCCAAAAGCCGGGAAACCGTGTGCTTCTCCATGTACTCGGACATATCAAACCTGATCATCGCATCTTCGTCACCGAAAAGGGCCTCGGCCAATGCTCGCGCCAGTTCGGTTTTTCCGACTCCCGTGGGGCCCAGGAAAATAAAGGAACCAATCGGCCGCTTGGGATCTTTGAGACCCGCACGTGCTCTTCGGATCGCCCTGGCCACCGCTTTCACAGCTTCATCCTGGCCGACTACCCGGTGGTGGAGAACCTCCTCCAGCTTCAAGAGGCGCTCGGTTTCTCCCTCCTTCAGCTTGCTCACCGGAATCCCAGTCCAACTGGAAACGATTTCGGCGATATCGTCCTCAGTGACGATTGATTGGTCGATTTCCTTCCTCTGCTCCCACTTGCTCCTGAGTCTCTCCAGTTCTGCCCGCAGTTGCTGCTCCTGGTCACGCAGTGCTGCCGCTTTTTCAAACTCCTGACTGACCACAGCAGCCTCTTTTTCTTTCTGGATCCTCTCCAACTTTTCTTCCAGTTCCTTGACATCAGGTGGTGCTGTGTAAGCCCGGAGGCGGACGCGGGAAGCAGCCTCATCCATTAGGTCAATCGCCTTGTCCGGCAAAAAGCGGTCAGTAATGTAGCGGTCAGCCAGTCTGGCCGCAGCCCTCAGAGCACCATCAGTGATCTTTACCTTGTGATGAGCCTCGTAGCGGTCACGTAAGCCCTTTAAAATCTCGATCGTCTCCTCAACTGTGGGCTCACCGATGAGAACTGGCTGGAACCTGCGCTCAAGGGCAGCATCTTTTTCGATGTGTTTCCTGTACTCATCAAGGGTTGTCGCCCCAATGCACTGGAGCTCACCGCGGGCGAGGGCGGGCTTGAGGATATTGGAAGCATCAATCGCCCCCTCAGCAGCCCCGGCACCAACGAGGGTATGCACTTCGTCAATGAAGAGGATGATGTTCCCAGCATTGCGGATCTCTTCAACGACCTTTTTCAGCCTTTCTTCAAATTCTCCCCGGTACTTCGTCCCAGCAACCACAGCAGACATGTCAAGTGTGACCAATCTCTTGTCTGCCAAGATCTCCGGGACTTTTCCCTCAACGATCCGCTGGGCGAGGCCCTCGGCAATCGCAGTCTTGCCGACACCAGGTTCTCCAATCAGGCAGGGGTTGTTCTTCGTGCGCCGGCACAAGATCTGGATCACCCGCTCGATCTCCTTGTCACGCCCGATCACCGGATCGAGCTTGCCTTCGCGAGCCAACATCGTCAGGTCGCGGCCAAGCTCGTCAAGGATCGGAGTCTGGCTGCGGCTTTTGGCCATTCCCGAATGAGGATGGCCGTGGGAAACTCCCCCCATACCACCAAGAAGCATCAAAACTTGTCTCCTCACTTTGTCAAGGCTAAGGCCCTGGTTGATGAGGACGCGTGCAGCCACACCTTCTCCTTCCCTGATCAACCCAAGCAGAATGTGTTCTGTGCCGACATAGCTTACTCCCTGTCTTCTTCCTTCTTCATAAGCCAATTCCAGCACTTTTTTAGCACGTGGGGTAAGACCAATTTCTTCCCCAGGACGGATCTCACCGGGAACAACGATCTTTTCAACTTCCCTTCTCACCTTTTGAAGGTCAACACCAAGGCTCTGGAGGGCCTTGGCGGCAATTCCTTCTCCTTCCCGCAAGAGGCCCAAAAGCAGGTGTTCAGTTCCCACTGCAGGATGACCCAACCTTCGGGCCTCCTCCTGAGCCAGCAGCAGCACCTTTTGCGCTCTTTCTGTAAACCTTCCGAACAAGGGAAAACACCTCCTCACTTAGTTTTTTTCACCAAACCTTGTAGTTTTGCAAAACCTCACGAATGATAGCTGCTCTTTTAAGGTCGCGGTTGAAGGCATCCATTTCCCGCCCCGCTATCTTCTGAATGAAGGCAGGTCTGATCTTTACCAGCAACTCATTGAGGGTCCTGTTATCGATCCCCCTTAAGATCCCCATATCGATGCCAAGACGCAGATTAGAAAGATGGTCCATTGCCTCTTCGGAACTGATGATGTAAGCATTGGCAAGGATACCGTAAGAACGGTAGACGCGATCCTCGATCTGGACGAGGGCTTCTTTGCGGAGGCTTTCACGGGCAAGCTTCTCCTGTTCGATCACCTGACGGCTCACGGCAACAAGGTTGCTGATGATCTCTTCTTCACTTGGTCCCAGGGTGATCTGGTTGGAAATCTGAAAGAGATTGCCCTTAGCCTCGGTGCCTTCTCCGTAAAGCCCCCGGACAACCATCCCCAGCTTGGAAAGAGTAGTAAAAACCTGGTTCAGTTGCTGCGTCATCTTGAGGGCAGGAAGATGCATCATCACCGAGGCTCGCAGCCCAGTGCCCACATTAGTGGGACAACAAGTGAGATACCCGTATTTTTCCTCAAAGGCATAGTCAAGCCTTTCTTCCAGAACATCGTCAACCTGACTGGCCACTTCCCAAGCAGCTTCCAGTTGCAGCCCTGGAAAAAGCACCTGGATCCGCAGATGGTCCTCCTCATTGACCATGATGCTCACAGCTTCATCGTCCCTTAAAGCAAGGCCGCGGTTATAGCCGTTTTCCTGAGCGTGCTGCGGGCTGATGAGGTGTTTTTCAACAAGAACTTGTCTCTCAAGTGGTGAGAGTTCCCCCATGGTCACGAAATCGAAAACACCAAGCCTCTTCCTGACTTGGGGGTCACTGAGCACCCCCTCGACCAACTGAATGACCTTTCTCCCGGTTTCTTCAGAAGCCTGATGGGGAAAAGGGAACTCCACCAAGTTGCGCGCCAACCGCACCCTGCTGCTGATGACAATGCTGGCATAAGGCCCGCTGCCTTCCATCCACTTGGTGTAAGCATTATTCAGAGCATCCTTTATGGACACCGCAGATCTCTCCTTGTGCTTAAACTTACTTGAGCCTTTGCTCCAGTTCGCGGATCCGGTCCCTGATTTCCGCCGCTTTTTCGTAAGCTTCTTCGCGGACTGCAGCCTGGAGCTCAGCTCGGAGACGCTCGACCTCTCTTTTAATCCACATATTGCCACCAGCACGCCTGGGAACCTTTCCTGTGTGCCGACTATTGCCCTGGATTTTCCTCAGAAGGGGGTCGAGTCTCTCCCCAAAGGTGTGATAACACTGGCTACAGCCGAAACGGCCAATCTGGCTGAACTGCTCGTAGGTAAGCCGGCAGTTAGGACACTGGATGCTGGGAAGTGTTGGCACCTCGAGAGGTGTTCCCTCGAGAAGACCAGACAAAAACTTGTGGATCGAGAAATTGGGTTCGAAGCTGAAGGGGATTTCCTGGTGTTTGCGGGCACATTCCTCACAAAGATGGAGTTCTGTTTTTTTATTGTTGTGGATCTTGGTAATATGCACAGTCGCCGGGCGCTTCTTGCACTCATCACAGTAATACACCATTTTCACCCCTTTCGATCCGGAAGTCGAGCTTGCGAACCTGTCGTTCCTTCCTCAAGGTTCCTCAAAAAGCCAAGTGAGGTGAGAACTTCCCTGAAAATCTGGCGATTCAAGAACGACCCAAACTCACCGTGAACCTTCGACTCAATAACCCGGAAGACCAGATTGAGAAGAAACGCTTCTCTCTCCGTTAAAAACCCCTTTTGTACCAGGGTATGCAGCAAACCGAGGTAATCTCCAGGAATAGCGTCTTCGGGAAACAGTCCCCTAAAACAGGAGTCGATCTTCCAGATCCTGATATAACCCCGGCCACCTCTCCTGCTCTCGACAAAGTAGCCGCATTTCAGGTTAAACCTGGTATTAAGCACATAGGTGATCTGGGAAGGAACACAAGCAAACTTCTCAGCAAGATCCTTTCTCTGAACTTCAATCCAACCATGAGGGCTTTGTGCTAACAATTCTTTAAGGTAATTCTCGATTTCTTCCACCAAACTCCTGATCATCATCATTCACCTTTTGACTTTCCTTGACTTTTATTATAACGAAAAAGTCTATGTTCGCCGAACCCGCTTTTAAATCTATTTTTCCCATTATTTCCTTTTATACTCGCTTCTCCGCAAATTATCAAAGAATTACGCATCCTTCTTAAAAATCTACGGTTTTCATCGCCTCAGTCAACGGCCTCAGGTGACAGGTGTCATTAAGCCTGGAAACAATGTACCCGTGGTCATCCGAATACTCGAGGACATTGATCGCACAGGTGTCCTGCTTGATTCTCCAGAAGTGAGACTCATCAAGGCCGAGAAGGGCGCACAAGACGACCTTACAAACGACGCGATGGGTTACCACAACAACATTCTCACCCTTGTGGTTAGCAAGGACCTTCTCAAGGGCAGTGAGGGCGCGGGCGCGGACATCAGAAAGAGCTTCCCCTTGCTCAAAGCGAACCTTATGAGGAGCAGTCAACCAGAGGTGATAAAGTTCAGGATACTTTTTCTTGACCTCTTCGTGAGAGCGTCCCTGCCAAACTCCGTAGTTAAGGTCGATAAATCCCTCTTCAACAACCACCTCAAGGCCATGAGGCTCAGCTATGAGGCGGGCGGTCTCTATGGCCCTTCCTAAGGGACTGGAGTAAACAGCAGCAATTCGCAGTGGCCGAAGAGCAGCAGCAGTCTTCCGAGCTTGCTCAACACCGTTTTCGTTCAGCGGGATATCCGCGTGCCCCCGAAAGATCTCTTGATGGTTCCAACCTGTTTCCCCATGCCTGACCAGAAATAACCTCATTAAATCTCCCCCTTGAAGAATTTATTCTCTTTATCTTCTGGTAAATCCTTCTAAAAAGCTCTTAAACACGGGAAAACTGCAAGAAAAAAAGGCCATTTGCATAAAAATATCATTAGAAAACTTCGAAGGGAGGGAAAAGCCGCAAGCCTTGCGGCGTCTGGTAATGAAGGAATCGGTAGGTTCACTTCTGGTGATCGCTTTACTGGCAGAGCGCCTCGTGGAAATCAGCAAATACCTGGTCAGTCCCTTCCTCAAGGACTGGGCAGGGACTTCCAAACGCGTCCTCTGGCAGGGTTTAGGTCTTATCGTAGGGATCATCCTGGCCTTCGAAATGAACATCAATTTCTTCGAAATCATCCAAACACCGGGAGCAGCATGGCTTGGCAAACTCCTCGCCGGCCTTTTCGCCGGAATGGGGACGCAGTGGGTTCACGAGATCCTCAGCAACCTTCCCTCGGAAGCCGCCCGAAACTTTCGTTCCCAGACTGACTCCCGCATCAAAAAGGGATGAGGAAATGACTAACTTTGGCCTGTATCCCTCTTTACTGCAGCAGCGACATCACTGGGGTCTTTCCGGATCCGGGCCACACCGCTTTCGATTGCAGCACCAGCCACAGCGGCAGCTACACTTGGTGCCACTCGTCGGTCTAAGGCACTGGGAATGATATAACCTACATCCAATTCGTCTTCCTCTACGAGGCTTGCAATTGCTTGAGCAGCGGCGATCTTCATAGCCATATTGATATCCCGGGCTCTCACTTCAAGCGCTCCTTTGAGCACTCCTGGAAAGGCCAGAAGATTATTAATCTGATTCGGAAAATCAGACCTTCCAGTGGCGACTACATAGGCTCCACCTTGTCTTGCCTCTTCAGGGTAAATTTCAGGCTCGGGGTTTGCAAGAGCGAAGATGATCGGGTCTTTGGCCATAGTTTTCACCATTTCGGCTGTAAGGACACCACCGACAGAAAGACCTATAAAAACATCAGACCCTTTTAAAGCATCTTGGAGTGTCTTTACCCCTTCCCTGTTAGTAAACAGTGCCAGTTCTTCTTTATAGCAATCCATGTTCTCTTTCCTGCCTTGGTAAATGGCGCCTTTGCGGTCACAAACAATTATTTCACCCACACCTAACCCGGAAAGGAACTTCGCCACCGCAGTTCCGGCAGCACCGGCCCCATTGATGGTAACCTTCACGTCTTCGACGCTTTTACCAACTAATTTCAGGGCATTAATCAGACCTGCTGCGACGACAATCGCGGTTCCGTGCTGGTCATCATGAAAAATGGGTATATCTGTTTCCTCCTTCAGCCTCTTCTCGATCTCGAAGCAGCGGGGTGCAGAAATATCCTCGAGGTTGACGCCACCGATCGTAGGGGAAATAAGCTTTACTACCTCCACCACTTTGGTCACTTCTTGCGTTGCCAGGCAAAGAGGAAAAGCGTCAACCCCTCCATAGACCTTGAAAAGCACGCACTTCCCTTCCATCACAGGCAAAGCAGCCTCTGGCCCAATGTTACCCAGGCCGAGCACCGCACTTCCATCTGTAACCACGGCGATCATCTTCCCGCGAGCGGTATACTCCCACACCAGACCTGGATTCTTGGAGATCTCCCTGCAAGGCTCAGCCACACCTGGGGTATACACCATGCTCAGGTCTTCCTGGGTGCGAACCTCGACCTTGCTCTTGATTGCCACTTTCCCCTGATTGATCCTGTGAAGTTCGAGGGTCTTGGCGCGTAAATTCGAATTCACTGTTTTTTCACTCCTTTTACTAAGAGTAGAATTCCTTTAATTTTTAAGAAAACTTCGGCTTACCATTTGTTTCTGCTTGCGGTAATCTCGCAGAAGCAACGGAAATGCCGGAACTAGGGCTCACCATACCATTACGGTAGCAGATTCTGCCGCAGTTGTAAACAAAAAGGCAAAACCAAAGGCCTATAAGGGACTACTGTTGACATTTTCCGAGAACTCATTAAAGTAATAACTGAAAGCTGTTCGGAATAACTCCTAATTAGGAGGAGGTCCTTAATGTTAGCTCAAGCCATCTCACGACTCAGACAACTGGGAGTAAGGATTACCCCGCAGCGTCAGGAAGTGCTGCGCGTGCTTCTTGAGGGTAAGCAGCCATCTACTGCTGAGGAAATCCTGAAGAAAGTCCGCTCTCGCTACCCCCGCGTCAGCCAGGACACCATCTACCGGACACTGGCCACCTTCAAGAAACTCGGCCTCGTGAATGAACTGCACTTTTCCGATCGCTGCAGGAGGTTTGAAATCAATATCCGTGGTGATCACCACCACCACATGGTTTGCATCCAATGCGGCAACGCTTGGAAGCTGCCAGATTGCCCCTTGGAGTGTCTCATGAGGGCAAAGAACTACTACCCGGACTTCCAAATTGAGGACCACTCCTTCGTGATCTATGGATACTGCCCTAAATGTCGGGGGGCATAAATAGTGAAAAACAGGAAACGGCTCCTAATGATAATCGTTATTACATTCTGTATTTATTCAGCACTTTTAGGGGGATGCTGGAAGGAACAAAAAGCCGGTGAAGAATCTCAACTCCAGGTGGTAGCCACCATCTATCCCCTCGCCGAATTTGCCCGGCAGGTCGGCGGGGAAAAGGTCAAGGTAACCCAACTGCTTCCAGTAAACGCTGAACCCCATCACTGGGAACCCTCACCCCGAGACTTGGCTAAACTTCAGGGATCACAGATTTTTATTTTCAACGGGGCCGGGCTTGAGCCCTGGGTCAACCACCTGCTCCCTTCTCTAAGAAAGAAAGGAATCAGAATCATCGAAGCCAGTAAAGGTCTTGACCTGATGACTTTTGCTGAAGAAGAAAAACTCGGGCTGTTGTGCTTCATCGGAAGCATCACAAAGGCACCAGGAAGAGAAACTCCTGACCCCCACATATGGCTCGACCCAGTTTATGCCAAGAAGATTGTCTTGCAGATTTGCGAAGAGTTTCAGGCTGTCGATCCCGCCAATGCAGAATATTACGAAAAGCAAGCCAAAACATACGCTTCCAGCCTTGACCAACTGCACCAGCAATATTCTGCTGCCTTGAGAAGTTTGCGCAACCGCAACCTCGTGGTCACCCATGCAGCCTTCGGCTACCTGGCAAGACGCTACAATCTCAGGCAGATCCCAATTATGGGATCGACACCAGCACAAGAGCCAGATGCCGCCACCCTCAAGGAGATCATCAATTTCTGCCGTCAAAACGAAATCAAGACCATTTTTTTCGAATCACTGGTGAGCCCTAAAGCCGCAAAAGCCATCGCCAGCGAAATCGGGGCACAAACTCTGGTGCTCAACCCCATTGGTGGTCTCACCGCAGAAGAAGAAAAACAAGGCGTCGATTACCTTCAGCTCATGAAAAACAACCTCATCAACCTGAAGAAGGGCCTGGGGGGTGAAGAAGACGGCACCGGTAATTGAAATGCGCGATATTTCCTTCGCTTACGGGAAAAAACTGGTATTAGACTCAGTTTCTCTCATAGTCGATAAAGGAGAATTTCTCGGACTCACAGGACCCAATGGATCTGGGAAAACAACACTGCTCAAGGTCCTTCTTGGTTTGCTGAAACCTTTAAAAGGAGAAGTCTTCCTTTTTGGAGTGGACATCAAAAGATTCAAAGAATGGTACCGGATCGGCTATGTGCCTCAAAAACCAGTCCTGGAGAGCAACTTTCCAGCAACAGTGGAAGAAGTAGTAGCAACAGGGCGTTTCTCCCGAGTTGGCCTGGGACGTTCGCTGAAAAAGAATGACCTGAAAGCGATCGAAGATGCCCTCGAGATCGCAGGCATCTCCAGACTGCGTTCCCAACCAGTAACCCAGCTCTCAGGAGGACAGCAACAGCGCGTCTTCATCGCCAGAGCACTTGCCGGGGAACCCGAACTTCTCGTCCTCGACGAACCCCAATCAGGGCTAGACACTCGCGCCTTGCAAAGCTTCTACAGTCTGCTCAGGGAACTTAACAAAACCAAAAAAATGACCATCCTCATGGTTTTTCACGGCCCTGAAGCAGAACACTGGGCGCAAAGAATTGCTTACCTCAACAGAACACTGTTCTCCTACACCCCTAACAAAAAGGTTCAAGCAACCCTTTGACCGGATGACACTTGGGGCGAGGT
Source organism: Thermoanaerobacterales bacterium 50_218 (assembly GCA_001508855.1). GTDB lineage: Bacteria > Bacillota > DSM-12270 > Thermacetogeniales > Thermacetogeniaceae > 50-218. The sequence continues at coordinate 21,188 of LGFL01000004.1, read as the reverse complement.
GCCCGAAAAGCAAGACCCTGAGAAAAGAAGGTGCTCAGAATGCTGGAAATGCTCCACTATGACTTCATGGTCCGCGCCCTCGAGGCAGGAATCGCCCTCGGGATCACTTACCCTATCCTGGGAGTTTTCCTGGTTTTACGCCGCTATGCTTTCATGGCAGACACCCTTGCCCACATTTCCCTCGCCGGTGTCGCCCTTGGTCTCTGGCTTGGTGTAGCAGCAGCTTTTTCACCCCTACTCACCATTGCCGTTGCTCTTCTAGGAGCAATGATTGTTGACAGGCTTCGGATGAGTCAGAAACTGTCGGCAGAAGCACTACTAGCCCTTGTAATGAGCGGTGGAGTGGCCCTTGCAGTAGTTTTGTTCGGGCTTTCAAGAAGCGCTCCTGTAGATATCACTTCTTATCTGTTCGGCAGTTTGCTCACAGTAACCCCTACTGAAGTCAAGGTAATTCTAACGGTAAGCAGTATTGTCCTCCTGGTGTTGATGATCTTTTTCAAGGAATTCTTTTTTATCTGTTACAATGAAGAACTGGCACGCGCTTCTGGCCTTCCGGTAGACCAACTCAACACAGCCTTCATCTTGATGGTGGCGGTAACAGTGGCCGTAGGACTCAGAGTTGTGGGATCACTTCTGGTAAGTGCCCTGATTGTGATCCCCGTGCTCACCGCTCTTCTCATCTCCGGGAGCTTCCGTCGGGTCGTTTGGTTTTCACTGGGAATCGGCCTTTTGTCCTCAGTTATCGGTCTCACATCCTCCTACCACCTGGGGCTTGCCACTGGCGGTTGTATCGCTTTAACCGCCATCCTCATTTTTGTTGCTGTGCTGGCAGGAAAAAACCTTGTCCTGAAGTTTTCTAAAAAACAAAGAATTACAGCCAATACAGATAAACCTGCCCTGAAAAATTGACATCCTTGCGCTCGCTCTCGTACTCCGATGGTGCCGCATGAGCGGCATGAAGCTCTATGTAGCAGTTCCAGGCCAACCGCAAATTGCCTCCCTTCTTTCCCTCCAACCTGGATATAGCCAGAGTGTCACCTTCTCTTTCTCTTTCATACCCTTTATAGTAGCCACGACCATGACGGCTGGCAATGTGGAAAAAGAGGAGAGCAGATGCCCAGACCATGGAGAAAACAAAACACGAATCAATCTCTGAAAAGACCGCTCATCGCCCTTGCCGGTAATCCCAACACCGGTAAGAGCACCATATTCAACTCCCTTACTGGTCTCAGGCAACATACCGGGAACTGGACAGGAAAAACAGTAGTGCTTGCAAAGGGAGAATACAGGTATCGAGGAAAAACAATCACCCTCATCGATCTACCAGGAATTTACTCTCTCCTCACATCATCACCAGAAGAGGAAATTGCTAGAGACTTTCTCTGTTTCCAGCAACCGGAGGTAACCGTGGTTGTCGTTGACTCCACTTGCCTGGAGCGCAACCTCGCCCTTTTCTTCCAGATAAGCGAAATCACTCCCAGCCTGGTCATCTGTCTGAATTTCATTGATGAGGCAAGAAGGAAGGGAATCATGATCAATACCAGCAAACTGGAACAAGAACTGGGGGTCAGAGTGGTCACCACAGCAGCCCGCCAGGGGATAGGACTACAGGAACTCAAGGAGGCAGTCGACGAAATTCTCCGAGGGGCTTTTACTCCCAAACCGAAGAAAGTTAACTACAGCCCGGAACTGGAAATTACGATTAGACGGCTGGAAGCTGAACTAAAAAATCAAGCACCCCCAAACTTAAACAGGTGGCTAGTCCTGCGCTTACTCGACGGTGACCGGAAGCTTTTCGAGAAACTCAAAATGAAGGAGAGAAGACCTTGACGGTTTTCCTCAACAACCAAAAGGTGAAAGAGGAAATCACAGCAGCAATCTTTCAGCAGGCTGAAGCCCTCACCTCAAAGGTAGTCAAGTCATCACCTCGAGAAAGGCCAGATTGGGAAAAGAAAATTGATGATATCCTGACTTCACCTATTTGGGGATTCCCGGTGATGTTCATTCTCCTTGGTCTGATCTTCTGGATTACCCTCGTCGGGGCAAACATCCCTTCGGCTCTCCTGGGAAAAGCCTTCTCTGGACTAGAAGTACGGCTTACAGCTTTTTGCATCCAGATCGGGGTTCCTCAGTGGGTTCACGGTCTTTTGCTCTCAGGAGTCTACAGGACGACGACATGGGTGATCGCTGTGATGCTGCCCCCAATGGCAATCTTCTTTCCTCTCTTCACTTTTCTCGAGGACATTGGATACCTACCCCGCGCCGCCTTTAACCTCGACTGCTTTTTCAAAAAGGCAGGCACACAGGGAAAACAGGCACTGACGATGAGTATGGGCTTTGGCTGCAACGCCGTTGGTGTGGTCTCCTGCAGGATCATTGAATCTCCGCGGGAGAGGCTTATCTCTATCCTCACGAACGTCTTTACACCTTGTAACGGAAGGTTACCCACTCTCGTGCTCCTCGCCAGACTGGCGACAATGGGAATCACCAGTCCCAGGCTCCACTCCCTTGCCTCGGCAGCCCTCGTGGCAGGAATGGTGGTCATAGGAATTGCCGTCACTTTTCTGATCTCTTGGGGCTTCTCCAAAACCTTTCTAAAAGGAGTTCCTTCTTTTTTCATTCTGGAACTACCACCCTACCGCCTGCCCCACTGGAAACAGGTACTGGTGCGCTCTCTGATCGACCGCACCCTAGTTGTGCTTGGTAGGGCGATCACCATCGCTGCCCCTGCAGGAGCAATCACCTGGCTCCTGGCCAACACAAGCTTCGGCAACACCAGCCTGCTTTTGTCAGGAGCCCAACTCCTCCAACCCATTGGTCAGCTTCTAGGACTCGACGGCTTCATCTTGATGGCTTTCATCCTGGGACTTCCAGCCAACGAAATCGTGCTGCCGATCCTTTTGATGGGTTACCTCTCCAGTAGAACCATGGTAGATCTTGAAGGACTAAAAACAATCAGCGAAATCCTGCACACCCACTGTTGGACCCCTTTGACCGCTTTCAACATGATGCTCTTCTCACTGCTCCACTTTCCCTGTAGCACCACAATCTGGACAATTTACAGAGAAACCGGAAGCCTCAAGTGGACGCTGCTGGGAGTAGTGGTTCCCACCCTGGTAGCAGCAACAGCTTGCCTGCTAACCACCACCCTGCACCGACTTTTGATGTAGCTCTTCACCAACAACCTTCAGCCTGCTCCTAAGGACCAGCAAGGGCTGCAAGACAATATCCCCTCCGCTTATCGCCTTTCTTCAAACCGAACCGCTTTCATAGGAAGCAGTGATGGAGATTGCCTCAACGGCAAAGGTAACATCGGCATTACGGCTGCGTCTTATTAGACCGGCAGGATCGCCCTTGTTTCAGCAGTTTCTCTTCCAATGCGATCCTTTTCCTGACCTCCCGAAGGAACTCCTCAAAAAGGAGAGGAGCTCTTTTGAGAAGGTCGGTGTCAAGCACTTCCAGACCTTCAGCTTCTTTTTCGTAGAATTCCTTGAGCTTGTCCCACCTGCGCGAGATAGTCTCAATCCTCGGACCCAGAAGGTGAGCGAAGCGCAGCAAGACATCCCTCCGGTTCTCATATACAGCAGCAACATCGACAACATCTCTCGCCTTCAGCGCCTCGGCGCGGTAGAACAGCTTTTTAAGCACGACTTCCTCGGGAGATTCGATGTTGACCTTCTTTCCCCACAGTTTCAAGGTCTCACAGGGGTTTTCCGTGAGGCGGGGAGCGACAATGAAATCTACCTCTCCCTCCTGGAACTTTAGCTTGAGGAAGTTGGAAGACTCGGTATAGTCCGCGACCGCAGAAAAAACCTCCCGGTTGAGGCGAGGAGTGATCAGGAGCAGGTACTGAGCGTTCGTGACGAAAACATCGACATCCCTGCTTTCCCTGTGGTGGAAGCGAAGCTCCAAAGCAACTCCCCCACCTATGGCCCACTCACCTTCAGGAATTCTCGAACACTCAAGAACAAACAGGGCTTTTTTAAACAGTTCCTTACGCAACGGAAAGCATCTCCTCAAGCCCGGGATTGCGGTAGTAATCCTTGACGTACTTCTCGTAATAGGCCCTCAGGGCAGAACAAGAGATCCCGTACTTAGCCATGAACCTTTCGACATCCTGCAGAGGAACATCTGTGAAGAAGTTGAACACCTGTACCATGTATTTTTCGTCAAACTCCATTGAGAGCAACATCCGCGCTAGTTGCTCTTCCCTAAGGTAGTGCTTCGTCTGGGCGTTGATTGTGGTCTCCACTATCGGCACCGGAAACACCCCCTGTGCCCATTTTATCATACTGAGTCCGCAAAAAAACGAACATTTTGCGACCGCACTTTCCACAAACCCACGGGTCCGCTGATTTCACCTTTTATGAGCCGTCAGAACCAAACTGTAGGCAATAGCAAAAACCAGGAGGTCAAACCACCACTAACAGGCCACCAAAATTAGATAATCTAACTGGGGAGTAGACACAAGAAGTTAGTGTTTCATCCTGCCATTAGGGTGTTGTCTTGCTTCCGACAATCTAACTGCTCTAACAATGCTCGGACATTTGTCCCTCTACTCTTGGCGCAGATAGAGAAGACTGCAGTCAGGATATATCTTCACCAGCTTAAAGTTCTGGAAGTGTTCAGGGCGCTGCAGGTAAAACTTGATCCAGGCAGGATCTGCTTCCGGAAGGTTCCAAGTAATCCAGTTGGAAACAAAAAGTGCCTCTACCGGAGCAAGCCTGCAAACCTCCTCCAGGAGAACAGGAGAATAAGGGAGTTTACAGGCATAACGCCCTCCGTACCAGGCAAAAAGGTGTCCCTCATTGGAAACAACAACCATGTCCCCAGGCACAACCTTGGCGACATCTTGAAGCACTGCTGACCGCAGCTCGCGGGGATGAGGTCCCGCCAGCTGTGGCTTAAAGTCAGGAAAATTTGCCCAAACACCCCCAATAGTAAAGATTGTCAGCACCAAAACAGCAAGCAGTCTACGGTATAGCGGAAGCAGGAGGTGTTCCCCAGATGATGTAACCAGCCACCAGACTGCTCCAGCGGCGTAAATCATGTAAAAAGGGGCAAAGATGATAAAAAGCCTGGAGATGTAATGAAGGGGAAGCAGTGCCAGCAACTGGAAGAAAAAACAGGAAGTCAAAAGCAGGCGCAATCCCCGTTGTCGAGGATATTTTTTGCCAAAGGGTAGAACAAGAGAAAAAAGAAAGCACCAGAAGACGAAAACAGCGACACCAGTGAACTCTGAAGTGGAAAACTCTTTCTGAAAGCTGTTCCAGCCTTCTCTGATCTTAACTAGTAGCTCATCCTGGTGGTCTCTCACGAAAGCAAGAACATCGATTCGCTCAGGGATCATGTAGAGAGAATAGTCGGGATAGGTTTTAGTAAACATCGCCGGTTCATACTTCTGAAGGGAGAAGAAGGGGTTACCAGTGAGAACAAAGTTGCGCCCCAGCCAGGGAGAAACCACGAGGAAAAACCCCAGAAGAAAAAGCAAACTTTTGAAGATTGCTACCAAATAAGGCCTTCTCTTTTGCTCCGGTTCTTCAGAAAGGTAGTTGTTATATGATTGCAACTGCAAGTTCCGGCAATTGGCAGTTCCTTCAGCACTCTGACTTTGCTGCGAAAAATCCTGGAAATACCTCCAGACCCAGTAAACCATCCCGGGAAGCAAAAAAAGAATGGCATTATAGCGGCAAAGATAGAAAAATCCGGCAATTCCACCAGCAAGCAAACCTCCCCACCATCTTCTCACAGGAAAAGAACTGAGGGCAAAAACCCAGCTAAGCATTAACAGTATGGCCAACGGTTCGGTGAGGCCAGAAACGCTGAAGTTCAAAATCTGTCTGCTGAAGATAAAGAGAAGGGAAGAGCCGATTCCCACGAAGATATTGAAAAAACGGCAACCTAGCAGAAAAACAAGAACAGCAGATGCTGCAAAGCAACAACCTCCGGCAAGAGCTGATGCCTCATCAATGAAACCAAATACCTTCTGAAAACAGGCAAGAACCAGGGGCCAAAGAGGTGCCCTCCAGATGTCAGGCTGGGGGACTCCATGATGAGCAAGGCCTAAGGGAGTCAGATATTGGGAAATCAAACCCTTTCCCAAGGCAATATTGCGGGCAATGCTGGCATAGTCCATCGCATCATTGTAAATCAGGCCCTGGAATGCTGCTTCATAATAGGAATGCCAGAAAACAGTGGCCAACATAAAAAGGACCAATGCAATCAAAAAAACATGCCATCTTGCAGTCAACTTCCTTGCCTGCTCCCCAGAAAAAGTCTTCACTGTCAAACCTCCTGGACCGCGGAAAACCTTTCAACAAAACCAGCAAGGCTGACAGTTAGAACCAGTTGATGACTCTTGAATGATTATCTTCAGATATACCACCCAATCTACTTAAGCAGGAGCCAGATCCCCAAAATGATTAATAATGCTCCTCCAATATGGGTAACCGTGAGCACTTCCCGGAGGCAAAAGGCACTTAAAACAAAGACGATGAAAAAGCCACCCCCAGTCATTACCGGATAAGCAACACTGAGGTTAACCCTGGAAAGCACGATACTGTAGCCGAAAAGAGCAAGGGCAAAGAGGATAATTCCCGTCCAGATCAGCGGGTTGCCGACAAGGAATTTGACGGTTTCCGGAAAACCTGCAGGTGTAAGCACTAGGTTGCGACCACGAACAGCGATCTTGATCATGAAGTTGGCCAAGGCATTCAAACACATACTGGTTACCAGAAGGAGAAGGACCCCTGCTGTTCCCTGCAAACTCTCACATCCCCCACAGTTCTTAATCAGGCAGTTTTCTTAGATACTCCAGGAAAAGCCTTCCCCACTCTGTTTTCAAGAACCTGCGGATCCTGATCGACCCGATGGTCGGGTACCACAACCAGTCGTGATAAATGTTCGAAGCAAGAGGTGCCCAAAACATCAGCTTGGTATGCAGCAGAAGGTGTTCAAAAGGTCTCAGGAAACCTCTGCGGATCATCTGGTCGCCCCAGATCACCAGGCTCCGCTTCACTTTGAAACCAAAGTTGATTCCAGAAACATCTTCCCCGACCACCTCAATCTGGCTGGGGTCACCAATACCCAAGCCGTGTTCGTGGCAGATCCGCAGGTAAGGAATCTCCAGGGGCTGGAACCCCATGAGTTTCGCCGCCACAGCGTCAAGGGCAACAGAATCAGCGCTCGCCAGGATAATGTTCTTGACCTTGGGAATCATCGTCCGGGGGCCAGCACCATCACCGGCAACAGTCCCATCCATCACCCCGAAAATACCGGGGTGGATCTCCTGCTGGATGATCATGAGATCAGCGAGAACTTCGTGAATATATTTATGGCAGTAGTGGCGCACCTCCTGGAGAAGACCCCCAAAGGAATTCTTAACAGCCCCAGTTGTGGTGCTGTGGCCATGGGTCTTCAAGGTCGGTAGGTGAACCACCTGCTTGCCGATGAACATCTCCGGAATGCAGAAACCTTCTGGGAAGATCTTGTCAAGCATGAAGAGCTTTTTCTTCGGACGAAAAGGAACCCACTTCACCTCAGGGAGAGGAATGAACTCCAGGCCATAGCGATCAAGCACAGGCAGCCAGGCATTGTTTCTGGCCCCCTTTACAGGATCAGTGACCACAGTCTTGTTCTCCACGGGGTAAAGCCTCTCTTTGGTAAACCCTGCCTTTAAAAGACCCCTCAAGACCCCTTCCAGTTGCCAGGGTTGTGTCGAACATGCAGGGAAATACTTCGTCCAGGAGAGATTTAATTTCAAAATTGTCGGGCACTTGGGGTCAAGGGCCTGCTTTAACCCGGCCAATTCCAGCAATCTCTCGTAATCTTCAAGAACTGTCTCTGGGCTTGTCTTGAGAACGGCAACAACAGCTTTCTTTTGCATAGAAAACTTTCCCTCCACTTGATCAATTCCACAGAACAACCCTCATTCCCTCTTCCCCACTGGTAATCCCCGAAGTTCTTCCAGAACATGATCAATGCTCTGTTTTCCCTTAAGCACCAGGGCAAAAAGAAAAAATTGCGGCAAAAACAGGGACTCCTGGAATACTTCCAAAATAGAGGACCAGAAGGCTGGTGACCAGCCACAAGACCACTGCTACTTGAAAAGGGCGATCGTGAAGAAGGATTTCTTCAGGTTCACCTCCCAAGTTCTGGTGGTAAACGATGTGAAGGTAGCGGAGGAGGGCGTAGACCACGAAAGGAATGGTGACCATCAGTCCCTGTGATGTAGGAGCAAGGAAGGTGTAAAGTGAGTAGGAAAGGATTGTCCCTGAAGCGGCCACAGCCACCATCTGGTCGATGAAGGCAAAGGAATAATTTTCAAGCGAAGGCCGGTGTTCTGAAGCTGTGACCTCTAACAGATGGAGTTCGTGGCGCCTCTTCCCGAGGGCGAGGAAAAGAGCGAGAAACCCCGTGCAGATCAGGAGCCAGGGAGAAACCTCTACATCAACAGCAACTGCACCGGCAACCACCCGCAGGATAAACCCGGCAGCAATTGACATCACATCGATGATTACCTGTTTCTTGAGGTAAAGAGAATAGAAAACTACCAAGAAGAAATAACAAAAAGCAACCATCCCCAATGCGGGTCTGATCACGAAAGACCCCAAAAGTGACAGAAGGCATAAAAACGCGGCATAGGCAAAAGCAACACGCACAGAGACGCGGCCAGAAGCCACGGGTCGGCGGCATTTAAGAGGGTGGCTGCGATCCCGCTCCCGGTCACAGATATCATTAAAAACATAGACACCACTGCTGAGCAAGGAGAAAAAAATAAAAGCAGCAAAAGCCAGTCCCAGCAGGGAAGGATTAAAAAAGTTTCTGGAATAGATAAGGGGAGCAAAAATGAAAACATTTTTCACCCACTGCTTCGGCCGCAGTAGCTTCCAGTAATCCACACCTGGTTCCCCTCTCGCTCTACTCAAAAACTTCCCCTACTTTTCTTTGACGATTGAATTCGACTGCTGAACAAGATAGTCCATAATCTCAATTATTCAATAAATTCCACCAGAACTCCTCTTTTCACAACTAGGCAAACTCTCCGAGAATAACCACCCCTTCAGGGCAAAATCGAAACGTGTCACTTTGTGTATATAACGCATCCTGTGCCCAACCGACCTGAAAAAAAAAAGACCGGACAACCATCCGGCTAAAAACTGAAACAGGGTTGGGGACACCTAGTGAATGCGTCAACCTCTTGTTTTAGCCTACCTACCTGACCTTGATCTCTTTATACCTTTTCGTCAGGTCGATAACTGCTGCCTCCACAGGTATTCGTTCTCCACTGGAACCCGCGGCATAGCCGACAGCATCAGAATTAGTAATTGAATACTGGGCAGTCTCCACATCTTTGAAGGGACCACCATGAGTAAGCACAAGAATTTCCGGGTTTACCTTCCTGGCTGCCTCACAGATCTCCTGAACCTGTCTTGTGGCTTCCTCAAGAGTCAAAGACTTTTTCGCTCCAGTTAAACCCCCAACAGTGACCCCAATAATCGCCCCAATAACATCTGCCCCAGCCTCGGCCATAGTCCGCGCCTCTTCCGGGGTGAATGCCCAGGCAACTGTAAAGATATCCTTTTTATGAGCAAGTTCGATCAGGGCAACCTCCCGCGAAAAACCAAGCCCTGCAGCTTCAAGTTGTTCGGCAAACTCCTTTCCATAGATTCCCACAAACGGTTCATTGGTTACCCCTGAGAAACCGAGTTCCAGCAACTCATCAAGCAGTAACTCCAGGTCGACGCCAGGGTCATGAGCTCCAACTCCAGCGATGCAAGGGGTAAACTTAACTGCGGGAAGGATTTCCCTGGCCATTTCCTTCACACAAGCATTAGCATCCCCATAGGGCAACCATGCCAAGAGAGACGGCCTTCCCATCATCCGGAACTTCGCTGTTGAATAAACACCGATGAGGTCAGCGCCCCCCAATTCGGCACACTTTGCAGTAAGTCCTGTCCCTGCACCAAACATCAGGATTGATTTTCGCTGTTGGATCTGAGCCTGAAGACGCTGACGAACTTCTTGGCGGGTATAGTGCTTTGCCAATAAATGACACCTCCTTTAGTTCGCAGGAGAATTAGAGAGAGGTGACATATGGCAGATCCGTATGGCTCCCTTTCTGCCACTTACCATTAAGCATTTCTTCCAGCAACTCAGCCATTAAGTCGGCAAACTCGGGCTCATTTAGGTGTTTATCAACGATCAGCACTTCCAGGTTTTCCTTATTTTTATCGATATTTTGGCGCAGGGCCTCAACGAAACGCCCAGCTCTTAATGACCATTCGGGTTTTTCAGGATCAGCAGCCCAAACAGGCCCCGGCCCTGGCCCGGCCCATCCCAGATCCTTGTTTGGAGCAGGAAGATCGCAAGCACCCCATCCTCTCATAGGAACACAAAGTACCGTTGGCCCCTTAGCAGCATTGAGTTTGCCGGCTATGTGCTCTCCAATAAGGTAAGCCTCTTCTGCAGACACACCAACACAAGTCACTGTAGGGTTGTGGATGTAAAGACCACGTCCAGGAAGGTGGGTTTCCTTGAGGAACTTTTCAGGAACAGTATCCTTGGGCCCAAAATTGATCAGGTCAAGCCCTCCAGGGGCAATAACCTGGGGGATCCCCCTTTCACCAGCAGCAGTTAACCGATCAGGGCCTGCACTGAGGACTCCGCCAAGAAGGTAGTCTCCGATTTCGTGAGTGGTTATATCCAGCATCCCAACAATAAAACCATCCCTGATCAACTCCTCCATCGAGCGGCCTCCGCTACCAACAGCATGGTTGATGATTACATCATAACCCCGGTCCTCAAAATACTTTGCCGCCCTAAGGACACAAGGTGTGGTCACTCCGAACATCATGCAGCCGATCAGCGGCTTGTCAGCAGCTTCCCCAAGTTCCGGAGCCTGGGCCATCCCAACAATCGCGGCTGCAGCATTATTGAGAATCCTTCTCGTCACCTTATTGAGACCAGCCTCGGCAATAGGATACATCAAGCAAATGTCTTTTGTTCCAACATAAGGACTGACATCACCAGATGCCATTGTGGTCAGCATGAATTTGGGAACACCGACTGGCAGTGACTGCATTGCTCTGGTGGCGATACTCGTCCCCATTGAACCGCCAAAGGCGATGATGCCATCAAGCTTCCCAGTATTATAAAGTTTCCTGACGACCTTGATTGCACCTTCGATAATGATATCAGCAGCTTTTCCACGGTCGAGAGAAAAAACTTGTTCTTTTGTATGCCCAGTCTCGGCAATAACCTCACCAATACTGATGTCTGCCCACCCAACTTCACGTCCGACACTTAATTCCAGAATAGTGGGCTCACCACCAGCAGCCGCAACCCGTTCAGCCAGGTACTTGATTTCATTGCCTTTGGTATCAAGAATCCCAGCAACCACAATCTTCGGCTTCGCTGCCACTCCAAAACCCCCTTATATCAGTATTAAATAAAGGCTACAGCTTCTCGAACCAGCAACAAGAGTTTTTGACGAGGATAGGAACACAATCTGTAACATTTACCCTGCTACAATAAACGAGATCATCGAGACGACCGATTTCCATTAAACGCTTGCCACTGCTGGAATCTTTAAAACCAGAAACGATGTCGGGGTAACTATTAAAGAGCTGAAGTGTTGCCCGAGCAGCATCTGAAATCACAACAGGTATATCGAAGTTCCTGAGTTCAAGGATCGTTGAAACCAGGAAACCAGCACAGAGAGCATCATCAAGGACGAAGCGGCTTTTCTCACCAGCACAAACAATTCCAATACTGCTTCTGTATTGAGAAGCAAGCGCGAGGGCGCTCTCACAGCAGCTTTTGGCATTGAGGAAGCAACCAGCAAGTACTGCCCGCGCCCCCGCCACCTTTTGAACAACTCTTGTCCCATTTGTTGTTGTCAGCACTACCTCTTTTCCAGCTACATCTATAGCTTCGACTTCACAAGGTGAATTCCCAAAATCAAACCCTGACAAAGTTAATCCACCGCGTTCTCCAGCAATCAAGAAGCCCTGGCTGCGCGCCAGCCTGCGAGCCTCGGTAACTGCTCTCACAGTATAGACTCTGCGGCAACCTTTAGCTAAAAGCATTACAATCGTAGAACTGGCGCGCAGCACATCAACAACAATGCAAACTTTCTCTTCCCAGTCAGCACGAACCTCTTGCGGTGTCAGTGCAACATCAACGTTCAATTCACTCACATCCCAGGCTTCCTCACTAAACAACCTTCATCTACCAAAAACACCCAGTAAATTTGCCTCGATCCTTGACATCAAAGTAATAAGATAATGCATCAATCATACTGCGGGGGTATTCGTTAATTAAAACGGTCGAGCTTTTCTGAAATAGAGGGACTTCTCCTCTACTCGACAAGCAACTTGCTCTAATAAATCACTTAGTCTTGATGGGAATGCTCTTAAACTTCTGGACTGCTTCCTGCAGCGGCTTCTCTACCGGAATGCGCTCAATGCTGGAAGCACCTAGGAAGCCAACAGCCTCAGTATGCTCATAAATGTAGGCAGTATCTTCAGGATAAGAAATCGGACCACCATGAGCAAAAATGAGGATCTCCGGATGCTCTTCTCGGGCTGCTTTTGTCATCGCATTAATAAGTTCTGCAGCCTTCTCCAATGACATACCCTCAGCATACTTTGAGCCAATAGCTCCACCTCTGGTGAGTCCCATATGGCAAATCAGAACATCCAGCTTGGCTTCTCCAACCATTCTCGCCTCTTCCACATTAAAGGCGTAGCCGAGAGTGAAAAACCCTAGCTCAGAAGCAAGTTTCAAGGCCTCAATTTCCTTGCTGTACCCCATTCCGGTATCCTCCAGTTCCTTACGGAACCTTCCATCAATGAGACCTACAGTGGGAAAGTTCATAACCCCAGAAAATCCTAGTTCTTTAAGATACTTCAGGTAAGGCTTCATTTCTCTGGTAGGGTCAGTGCCGCAGATTCCGGCAATCATCGGTGCTTCTTTAATCTGCGGAAACACGCGGTGCGCCAGTTGGATCACGATTTCATTGGCATTTCCATAAGGCATCAAACCTGCAAGCGACCCGTTACCATCCATCCGATAGAGGCCAGAATTGTAGACCCCGATCAGGTCAGCACCACCACGTTCAGCAAATTTTCCGGAGATTCCGGTGCCGGCACCGGCAATAATCACTGGTTTCCCCTCACTGATAGTCTTTTTCAACCGAGCCAGAACTTCTTCCCTGGTGTACTGTTTAGCCACTTTAAAACCCCCTTTGAACTTTTTTGAAAGTTTTACTGCTTGATTTCAAAGATGCCCCGCTCCTCTTCCTCGAGGAGACCCCAGGCATCTATCGCTGCCTTCAACTCAGGATGCTCCTTTGCAGCCTCAGTTAACGGTATCCCTTGCATCGCCGCATCAATCGCCTGTCTCATTGCCTTCGCTCCAGCTACGGGTCCCATCGGGTGACCGTGAATCGCGCCTCCAGCACCAAGGATGCAGTCATTGCCCAGATCCTTTATGATAGCAGGAACAACTGCAGGCATAACACCTCCACCAGGCATTGGGAAAACAGGTTTGAAATGACCCCAATTGCTCTTCAGGTGGTGGGCAATCTGCAGGTAACGTTCTCTGAGGAAGGGAAATTTACCGTAAGGGCTTGGATAAACAACGATATCTGCACCTGCCAGCCGTGCCAGTTTGCCCAAAATGAGATGAGAACTCATTCCTGAAAAAGGCGACTCATACATTGTTCCTGCAAAATCGAGGTGAGCAAGAATCGGTACATTAATATCCGGATCTTCAGCAAGGGCGCGCAGATTAGAGATGCCAGCAGTCAGATAGTTAATCATCAGCGCATTGGCTCCGGCATCAAGCGCACGTTTGGCATTATCCTTAAGCTTATCAGCGCGGTCAGTAATATTCACTGTATAAAGAACCTTGTGTCCGGTCTCTTCGTAGATCCGCTTTGCTTCAGCCATATATAGCTTGACTCTTTCGACCATCGGGCAGAAAGATGCATCAGCAATCAGTTCATCATCCTTGACAATATCCACACCACCTTGTACAGCTTTAGAAAACAGCTTTACCCCAACTTCGGGAGGATAACCTGTGCAAGGCTTGATCATATTGTTCAGCAACGGGCGTTCCGGAATCCCCAAAATTTCCCGAACCCCCTGGATCCCGAACTTCGGTCCTTTAAATTCCTCAAGAAATTCCTTGGGAAACTTGAGATCCAGAAGCTTCAGCTTACCAGACATGGAAATGTTTCCGATAACAGTGCTTAAAAGCATCGGAATCTGAGGGCCGAAGTTTACTGCTGGAAATGCAAGCTGAAAAACGAACTGCCTTTTATTGCAGTCCGCAGGGACCTCAAACTCGTGGGCGGGAACCTCATAAATCCCGACGACCTTTGCAACATGTTTTTCTCGCAGTTCTGGTGTTTCTTCTGGAACTGGAAGCCATGTGCCCGTAGTCTGTTCCACAGCAATGGCGCTAATTTTAGCAGTGATATCGACATTAACACCGGTTTCTAAAAAATATGTTGCGATGACATAACCACCCGTATCTTCAATCTGCTCGGGAATAGCAAGCATATCTAGGGCTGACATTGATCTCCCTCCTAAGCGTCTTGTTTTATATTTCGACCGGTCGAGTTAATAGACAGCCTGTTAAAAGCTTAACCAGAATCACGAATTTCATGCCTTAGACCCTCACTACAATCACCCCTTTTTTCCGGTGCAACAAATTGACATCAGCACCTAGAAAAAAATGCAAAAATCCCACCCCTGCCAACCCATTCACAGTCAGCAAACGGAGTGGGACTTACTCTCGTCTCTCGTCCCAGGAAATATTCAGATACAGATTTAAAAATTATTTAAAAACTTGTGATTCTAGAATTTTGAATCAGTAAGTATATTGTTTGAATCAGTAAGAAGTATATTGTTTGAATCAGTAAGTATATTGTTGCCAAAACATGTCAAGCTAAGTTGAATGGATAACATGAGGTAAAACATGGGTCTTACTCAAGAGTCCCTAATTTTAACCTTCGACATAAAATTCAAAATTCCTTCTCAGAAATATTGAGGTTCCACAAATTTTCCGCGCTCGTATCTACCGCAACTGCTCCAGCCTGCAGAATCTTCCGGACATCTTCAACAGTTTTCACCAGACCTGCAGCAATGAGCGGCTGCTGAAAATGCTCCCGGAGGTAACCCACCACCTGCGCTAAAGCTACACCTGGCAAAACTTCAATAAAATCTGGTTTCGACTGTTTCAGCACCCTGATCCCTGTCTCAATGGAAGGGGAGTCATGAGCAAACAACCTGTGTACCGTCAGTAACCCTTCTTTACGCCCTGTAATGATGAGCTGGCTATTGGGAGTGACAATCCCATGCACCTGTGCCTTCTCCTTCAAGAACCTGACTGCTGTCTGATCCCTTCCAAGCCCTCCGATGAGGTCAACGTGAACCAGCACCAACTTTCCGTGCCTGCGCAGTTCCCGGCTATATTCCTCCAAATTAAAAATTGTTCCCGAGGAGATCAGAACAACACACGCCCTGCTCGCCAGCACACGTGAAAACGCTTCTTCCCGTCGGAGTGAAGGAATTATCGGATAAAACCGAAGAGCTTCTAAAAACCTCTCTTTTAGAGACACCCTAATTTCTCCTTCCCCAAAAACATCACTTAGCATCACAAATAATGAAAAAACAAGTCCCATGCCTTCTTCATCTAAAAGTCCCCGATAATCTCTTCCCCAAGATACGCCTTCTTGACCTCGCTATTAGAGATGAGTTCCCTGCCAGTTCCTTCAAGAACAATCTTCCCAGTTTCCAAAACATACGCATAATCTGATAGCTCAAGTGCCGCTTTGGCGTTTTGCTCAATAAGCAGAATGGTTGTTCCCTCATCATGAATTTGTTTAATTTTCTCAAAAATATTTTTGACAACCAGGGGAGCAAGACCTAACGAAGGCTCATCCATCATTAATAATTTGGGTCGTGACATGAGAGCACGCCCCAGTGCCAGCATTTGCTGTTCTCCCCCTGAGAGTGTTCCTGCAAGCTGATTTTGGCGTTCTTCAAGCCGCGGGAAAAGTTCAAACACCCGTTTAATATCACTACTAATTCCTTGAACATCATTCCGAGCATACGCCCCTAGCAAAAGATTTTCATATACTGTCAGGTTAGGAAAAACACGCCTCCCTTCCGGAACCATCGTGATTCCTTCAAGAATAATGTCTTGGGTTGGTAGCCCTACAAGTGATTTGCCATTATATGTTATTTCTCCTGAAGTCGGCTTCACCAGTCCACAGATAGCACGTAATGTTGTACTCTTTCCAGCACCATTTGCTCCAATTAAAGATACAATCCTTCCTTCGGGAACAGTCAGGGTGATCCCTTTCAAAGCATGAATACCACCGTAATGAACATGCAAATTCCTAATCTCTAACACTATCATCAACCCCAAGGTAAGCTTGGATAACCTTTGGATTTTTCTGAATCTGCTCAGGCGTACCTTCAGCGATCAGAGTTCCGTAATCAAGAACGTAAATTCGCTCACAAATGCCCATCACAACCCGCATATCATGTTCAATAAGGAGAATAGTAAGATCAAATTGCTTCCTAATCTCACGCAAAAATGCCATTAACTCCAGACCCTCATTGGGATTCATTCCTGCTGCAGGTTCATCTAGCAAAAGCAAGCGTGGATTCGTTGCTAAAGCCCTTGCAATCTCTAGGCGACGTTGGGCACCATATGGAAGTGCACCTGCTTTTTCATGCCTGTACTCTACTAAGCCCACTTGGGCAAGCAACTGACTAGCGCGTTCTTTAATCATCTTTTCTTCAGCAACATATTTAGGTGTCCTCAGGACAGCTCTCCAAGGACCACTATGAATTCGCAGATGATAGCCAATTTCTACATTTTCCTGAACAGTAAGGTCTCGAAAAAGGCGGATATTTTGGAAAGTTCGAGCAATCCCCAATTTTGCTACCTGGTCCGGTCTCAACCCCGTAATATTTCTCCCATTAAAAATTAAAGAACCACTGGTGGGACGGTAAACCCCTGTAATTATGTTAAAAACCGTGGTTTTGCCGGCACCATTAGGTCCAATCAAGCCCACTATTTCTCCTTTTTCAATGCTCATCGACACCTTGTTGACTGCAGTTAAACCTCCAAATTGCATCACAAGATTGTTTGCCTGAAATAAAGGGGCCACTCAACCCACCTCACTACTGGGTACAGATTTGTCTTTGTTTCTTTTTTTAAACCTTTCTTGAACTTGTCTCAAAAGATTAAATATTCCTTCCCATGTGAGTTCCCGTCTGCCCAATAATCCTTGCTGGTAAAAAATGATGACGAGAACGAGCAGGAAAGAAAAGATGACCATCCGCATACCAGGAATCCCCGGAATTTGCACGAATCCGAGGTCAACTGGTGACTCCACAATACGCAACCATTCCATGAGAATAGTCACGAAAACGGCCCCAATGACGGAGCCAGTAATGCTACCCAAACCACCCAACACAACAATCAACAAAATGTTAAACGTCATCAAAAAAGTAAACATTGTGGGGTCAACAGTTCCCAAAAGCCCTCCTAAAAGCGCACCCCCAACCCCAGCCAAAAAAGAAGAGAGAACAAAAGAAAGCATTTTATGATAAAAAAGATTTACACCCATTGCCTCGGCGGCAATTTCATCAGAGTTTATCGACTTCAAGGCAAGGCCATAGCTCGAATTAATCAGCCTTATCATCAGGAAAATCGTGAGCACAGCAGCACCCCAGGCCCAGAATACATCTGTGACAACAGGAATCGCTTTTAAACCAAGAGCACCATTAGTTAGAGGCTTGACATTGATAATTACTACCCGAATGACCTCGGCAAAACCAAGAGTAGCAATAGCCAGATAGTCGCCTCGCAATCGCAAAACAGGAATACCGATCAAGAACCCAAAAAAGGCAGCAACTAACCCACCCATGATCACCGCCAGAAAAAATGGCCAGCAAAGATCATGAAGAGGAGGCCACATAGGAACTGCAAACCAGTTCATCTCTTTTACTTCAGGAGGCATAGTAAGAAGTGCTGCAGTATAGGCCCCAACAGCCATAAAACCAGCGTGCCCTAAAGAAAACTGACCCGTAAAACCATTAATCAGGTTCATCGAAAGTCCCAAGACTACATTAATTCCACAAAGAGTAAGAATTATTAACTTGTACGGGTCAAGATACTTATTGGCAAAGTAAAGAACAGTGAAAAAAAGGATAACAGTAGCCAATGTCAAAAGTGATTTCGTTGTCTGCTTCATACTACACCTTCTCTGCCATCGTTTCTCCCAAGATCCCTGTTGGTCTGAACAGAAGAATGAGAATTAAAATAACAAAAGCAAAAGCATCCCGATAACCAGAAAGAGCAGGAAAGAATGCTACTAACATAATTTCAAGAATCCCGAGGATAAAGCCTCCAATAACTGCTCCCGTAATATTCCCAATACCACCTAAAACTGCAGCAATGAAACACTTTAAACCTGGAAAAATGCCCATAAGGGGATGAATCTGCGGAAATTTCAACGACCACATTATTCCCCCTACAGCAGCAAGTGCCGAACCGACAACAAATGTTACCGAAACGATACGGTCAACATTGATAGCCATTAATCTTGCGGTTTCAAAATCCCGAGAACAAGCACGCATGGCCATGCCGGTTTTGGTTTTATGAACCAGATAAAGTAAGCACGCGAGCAATACAATTGTAACTAGTGGGATATAGATGGTCAATACCTGAACAGCAACACCTTTCACCAAAAAGACTTGGGCAAAAACTGGTGGCCGATAAAAAGCCTTGGGACGACCTCCAAAAAGGACAAGTCCTAAATTTTCTAAAAGAAACGAAATACCAATCGCCGAAATCAACACAGAGATGCGCGGCGAGTTACGCAGGGGACGATACCCAGCTCTTTCGATCAAGGCACCAATGAAAGCAGTAATAACAACTGCCAGAATAAAAGAGACCCACCATGGAAGAGAAAAAATTCCAATTCCAAAAAAAGCCACATATGCTGCAATCATAAATATATCGCCATGAGCAAAGTTAATCAGGCGCAGGATTCCGTAAACCATCGTATATCCAATAGCAATCAAAGCATAAAGACTTCCAAGAGAAACACCGTTAGCCATATGTTGTAAGAACTCGGTAAGAGTCATACGCTTCCTCCTGTCCTGTTTGAAACAAGCGCCTCCCCCCTGACTGACAGGGGGAAGGCATGATTGTTTTAAAATTTATTTGCGATCAGGGATTAACTGTGGTTAGGTATTTGAATTCCCCATTTTTCACTACCAAGATTACTGCGCTCTTGTTAGCATCTCCGTTCTCATCAAAGGTGATAATTCCAGTAGCGCCCTCAAAATCTTTTGTTTCTGCAAGAGCATCACGAATCTTTTCACTATCTATGCTTCCAGCACGCTTAATCGCATCAAGAATGACTAAATAAGCATCAAACCCAAGAGCTGCAAAAGCATTGGGTTCCTTATGGTATTCTTGAGTATACGCTTCGACAAATTTTTTAGACATTTCAGTAACAGGAGCATCTTTGCTGTAGTGGGTAGAAAAAACTACTCCTTCAACTGCCTGACCACCCACTTGAATAAATTCTGGTGCCTCGAGAGTATCTCCACCGAGGAAAGGTTGTTTTAGCCCCAATTCACGTGCCTGCTTGATCAGCAAAGCAACATCTCCGTAGTTACCAGGAGCAAAAATGACATCTGGTTCTTTCTGTTGCACAGTGGTCAATTGGGCAGTAAAGTCCTGTGTCCCATCTTGATAGTCCAGGGTAGCCACAATACAATTTGGGTCACCTGTTAGCTTTTTAAAGGCATCCTCAAAATATTTGCAGAGCCCCACAGAATAATCCTGTGAAACATTGCGGATAATAGCAGCTGTTCTCGCATTTAAATCATTGTAGGCATATTTCGCCATTACTGTTCCCTGGAAGGGATCAATAAAACATACCCTGAAATAGTAGTCATTGTTCAAGGTAACCAATGGATTTGTTGGAGAACATCCAACTGCTGGAACTCTTGCTTTTTTTACAGTATCTCCTGCAGCCATTGAAAGAGAACTACCATAAGAACCAATAATCGCAACCACTTTGTCTCTCTCAATCAGACGGGTAACCGCGTTTTTGGCCTCGGCTTTGTCACTTTTGTTGTCAACAATGAATAACTGAACCTTTTTACCTAAAACTTCTGGGTACAGCTTATTTGCAAGCTTGATCCCTTCAACAGTCATCTGTCCTCCAGCTGCAGAAAGACCAGTCATTGGTTCAAAAACACCAATTCGAACAACATCAGGTTCTTTCGCTACCTCATCTGAAGTTCCACTACCTCCACATCCAGCCACAATACCCGCAAAAAGTGCAATAATAGCCAGCAGAGCAACAACTTTTCTGTACATACACATTCCCCTCCATTTGATGATTTCTTTCCCAAAAAATTAAGGGCACGCAATCTCAGAATATTCGTCATTCCTTAAGGGAACTCCTTCTGGATTTATAAAAATTTGCGCCTATTTAGGCAATGCAATCATTCGCTGTGAGAAATTTTTAACCCGAATTTTTTAGCCCAGCACTGGCCGCAAAAATACCCTGCCAGGGCCTCCAGATGCAAAGCAACAGAGCGATGAAAGCGATTCCGATTACAACTCCTCCAGTTACAAAATACCACTCCACCTCGTCCCCTCCCCCATCCCACTTGGCAAGGAATGTGTCAGTTCAGTCAACAAACTTCGAGATTTTCCGAAAAATTTATACCATCAATAACTGTCAACAAAGTCATCTAGAACCAAATTAAAAAAGCCCGGATCTTGTTGATCCGGAAGATCCAAAAGCACCAACCATCTCCAAGCTAGCGTTCACAGGAAGAAACAAGTATAATACCCGCCTGCTTCATTACAGAAAATCTATCCTTTAAACATATCATACCACAAGCCACCAGGAATGCCTTTCCTGCTTTTTCCTAAAAACTTCTCACCTAATCATTTACCAGTACTTCTGAAGAAATGATCCGGTTTTTTTCGTCAACGAAGACGATGCGTGGCTGATAGTCTCGCGCTCTCTCTTCAGGAAGATGGATGTAAGAAAGGATGATCAGGATATCACCAGGCTGAGCGAGTCTGGCAGCAGCGCCGTTCAGACAAACCATTCCCGAACCCCTCGG
>LGFL01000090.1 GCA_001508855.1 Thermoanaerobacterales bacterium 50_218 | reverse complement strand
GGGTTTCATGCTATCCTTTTACACAGGATTGCCCACTGGTTTTACAGGAAAAAGATGTTTTTGATTGCCAGGGTTATTTCTCAGTTCAACAGGTTTCTGACAGGAATTGAAATCCACCCTGGTGCCAAGATAGGAGAAGGTTTATTTATCGACCACGGTATGGGTGTGGTGATAGGTGAAACCACAGAGATCGGAGATAATGTTACAATTTACCAGGGCGTGACCCTGGGAGGAACTGGGAAGGAAAAAGGAAAGCGTCATCCAACAATAGGCAACAATGTGGTTATCAGCGCCGGTGCCAAGGTGTTGGGGTCGCTGAAAGTTGGGGATAACGTGAAGATTGGTGCTGGCTCGGTGGTTCTCCGGGATGTTCCTCCCAACTGCACAGTTGTTGGAGTGCCTGGAAAGGTTGTTGTTCGCGATGGTCGCAAGATCGCCGATGCCCAACCTGATGCCATCGATCTCCAGCATCACTTGCTTCCCGACCCTGTAGGTGAGATGATCTTGTGCCTCCAGCGCAAGATCGCCCGTCTCGAAAATCGGATTGAAGAATTGGAGGCTAAGGTCGATGAGTCTCAGAGTTTACAACACTCTTACTAAAAAAAAGGAAGATTTTGTTCCGGCTTCACCTCGCCAGGTAAGAATGTATGTTTGCGGCCCAACGACTTATAACTACATCCATTTGGGCAATGCACGCGCCCTGGTAGTTTTTGACACTATCAGGCGGTACCTGGAGTACAAAGGTTACCGCGTTTTTTATGTCCAGAACTTCACTGATGTCGATGACAAGATTATCAACAGGGCCGCTGAGGAGGGTGTCGACCCTCTGGAACTGGCAGAGCGATATATCGGGGAATACTTCCGTGACGCTGATGCTCTCAGGATTAAGAGGGCTACTGTTCACCCGAAGGCAAGTGAACACATTGCGGAAATGATCGAGGCGATCAGGGTGCTTCTGGAAAAGGGGTTTGCTTACCAGGTTGACGGTGATGTTTTCTTTTCTGTCCGCAGTTTCCCGGAGTACGGCAAGCTTTCAGGGAGAAGCCTCGAGGAGATGCTTGCCGGGGCACGGGTGGAGGTCGACCAGAGGAAAAAAGACCCTCTCGATTTTGCTCTCTGGAAGGCGGCTAAACCTGATGAACCTGCCTGGGAGAGTCCCTGGGGTAAGGGGCGCCCTGGCTGGCATATTGAGTGTTCGGTGATGGCGATCAAGTACCTGGGTTTTGGCTTCGATATTCACGGAGGGGGAAACGACCTGATCTTTCCCCACCACGAAAACGAGATTGCCCAGGCAGAAGCTTATACTGGAAAATCCCCCTTTGCTCGCTACTGGCTGCACAACGGCTTCGTGACCGTCAACGAGGAAAAGATGTCCAAATCATTGGGGAACTTTTTCATTGTTAGGGAGCTGCTCCAAGAGTGGCCACCTGAAGTGATCAGGTTCTTTCTCTTGTCAACACATTACCGGAGTCCTCTCGACTTCAGCGTCGATAGCCTCGCCACGGCGAGGAGCAGTTACAGCAGGCTGCGGAATACCGTCGAGCTGCTTGAAGAGGTCACCGGGGGTCAGGAGGTTGTTCCCCCTGGGAGGCTTTCTCGGGAGGCAGTAGAATTTCGGGATCAAGTAAGTGCTCATATTGCTGAGTTTGAAGAAGCGATGGATGACGACTTCAATACTGCTTTGGCGATCGCCGCTCTTTTCAATCTGGCGCGCCAGATCAACAGTTTCGTCAACCGGAAAGACTTTTCCATGACACCGGCGGTGCTTCACGTGCTCGTGCGGGTACGCCAGTATTTCCTGCAGTTGCTGGATGTGCTTGGGATTGTGCCGGGTGAAAGCAGGTCTCTTGGTGAAGAGTTCTGCCCTGTGCTTGAGGAGATTGCCAAGAAGCTGGGTGGGGAGCTTGGGTTGCCAGAGGAACTGCCTTCTGAGCCTCAAAAGCTTTTAGAAGTTTTGCTGCAGGCCAGGGATGAAGCCAGACGCCAGAAGAACTACCAGGTGGCCGATGCCTTGAGAGATGCTCTCAGAGAGCACGGGATCATTCTTGAAGATACTCCACGCGGTGTGCGCTGGCGCATCGTTTGAACAGGTGGTGGAATAGATGAAGGTAGAATTGATTGCATACACTCCAGAACCGGAAGAGACGGTGGCTGCTGCTGCCCGTCTCTGTTATTCTTCTTTGGGAGCTTCAGAACTCAAAAATGATTTGACCAGAGAAGAGGTTGTGGCTCTGATTAAGAAGCTTGTGAGTTCAGGGCACCTCTCGCCATTAGAGCACGCCAGCTTTACTTTTGCCATCGAGGGCGTCAGCAGGGCGCTTTCCCACCAACTGGTGCGGCACCGGATTGCTTCTTATTCTCAGAGATCCCAACGCTACGTCGATGAGCAGAACTTCCTGTATATTACTCCTCCTTCAATTGCTGCCCACCAGGAGGCTCTGGATCTCTACAAGGAAACGATGGAGGTAATCCGAAGAGCCTACCAGAAGCTGTCGAAAATGGTTCCCCGTGAAGATGCTCGGTATGTGCTTCCCAATGCCACCGAGACCAAGCTTGTCTGCACGATGAATGCCCGGTCCCTCCACAATTTCTTCCGCTTGCGGTGCTGCAACCGCGCTCAATGGGAGATTAGAGAATTAGCCATGAAGATGAGAGAGGAAGTGCGCAAAGTGGCGCCTGTGCTCTTTGCCCTCTCTGGCCCTCCTTGTGAAACTGAGGGCATCTGCTGGGAGGGTGAATTTTCTTGCGGTCGGGCGGAAGAGGTGCGTCACCGTTGGAAGACCTGATCTGGGGTCGGAATCCTGTTTTGGAAGCCTTAAAAGCAGGGACTCCTGTAAATAAGGTTATCATGGCCAGGGGAACGCGGGGGAGTATGCGCCAGATCCTGGAACTTGCCCGCCAGCGTGGTGTTCCTGTTCAGGTCGTCGAGAAGAAGGTCTTGGATGCCCTCGTTCCCGGTGGCAAGCACCAGGGTGTTGCCGCTTCTACCAGCCCAAAGCCTTATGTTCCCGTGGAAGAAATTTTCCAGGTGGCCAAGGAACGACAGGAAGATCCCCTGATTCTGGCACTCGCTGGTTGGGAGGACCCCCAAAACTTTGGTGGAGTCCTGCGGAGTGCCGAAGCTACTGGTGTTCACGGAGTGATCATCCCGGCACACCGGGCTGTTCCTCTCACTGGAGCAGTAGCCAGGGTCTCTGCGGGAGCCGTGGAATATGTCCCGGTTTCCCGGGTCACTAATTTGAAGCACACCCTCCTCAAGCTGAAGGAAGTCGGATTGTGGGTGGTTGGGGCTGACCCGAAGGCAGAACTCTGTTATTTTGACGCTGACCTTACAGGGCCATTAGTATTGGTAGTTGGTGGGGAAGGGAAGGGGATGTCTCCTTCCCTCACCAGGGTCTGCGACCTTTTAGTAAGAATCCCGATGTGTGGCAAGATTAATTCTTTGAATGCTGCTGTTGCCGCTTCCCTGATCCTTTATGAGGTTTTGCGTCAGCGCCTGAAAAAGGGAAGGAGATCTGAGTTTGGAGGGAATCCTTCTTGTTGATGGTTACAATGTGATTAATTC
>LGFL01000033.1 GCA_001508855.1 Thermoanaerobacterales bacterium 50_218 | reverse complement strand
TGGTTCCATCCGCCCCCCACAGGTGAGGGTAGAAGTAGTGCCTTTGAGGGTTTTTGGCGAACCTGGAGAACTGCAGCTTCAGGTGACCCGGGGGGACATTCACGTTGAGTTTTCCTGGGGTCATGTTGAAACCTACCTTGCCGTTCCTCCGAAAGTGGAGGTCAGAGTTTTGGAGAGACTACCGGGGTCGATCCTCGACACTTTTGGGTAGTTGTGCGGCCTCCTATAGAATAAAGCCCTGTATCGGGGTAGTTCGAGGGATGAAGGGAGGCGAAAACCTGGTCAATTGGGAGGCCACTTAACCACGCCTAGTGGTTAAGTTTTCAGCCAGGTGAGCAAAGATGGAAGTGAACACCACTCGTTTTGGAGTTGTTGAGGTTGAACCTGAACAACTGATCAGCTTCCCGCAGGGAATGGTGGGATTTCCTGAACTCAAAGAATATTTTTTTGTTCCCCTTCAGGGAACAGAATATTTCGTCTGGATGCAGGCGAAGGACGATCCTGATGTCGCTTTTTTGATGACCGACCCCTTTTTGTTCTTTCCCGATTACAGGGTGGAATTAAGTGACAGTGTTTGTGAGTTTCTCCAGCTTCGAGAGCCTCGTCAGGCAACAGTTTTGGCGGTGGTAACGATTCCTCCGGAAGGGGTCTGCGGGATGACTGCAAACCTGCTGGCTCCAGTCGTCATCAACCACGAAAAGCGTTTGGGCCAGCAGGTAATTCTGGAATCTAGTGGATATCGCACCAGGCACCCCCTTTTTGGCAATCTTCCACCTGCATCTTCCGAACGGGCGTGTGGCTAGGTGAGTGGGTGATGCTTGTTTTAACGAGGAAACCAGGTCAGAGTATTATCATCGGTGAGGATATCGTGGTAACCATTCTTGAGATTCGTGGTGACCAGGTTCGGCTTGGCATCCAGGCTCCGCGTGAACTTCCCGTACATCGAGAAGAGGTCTATGCCTCGATTAAAGCAGAAAATGTGGCTGCTCTCCGTGCCGATGCCCGCGCCCTCAAAGATTTGGAGAAATTCTTGAGTAAACGGGAACAGGTGAATGGGCAAAAAAAAGAAGGATTTTGATCATTTGCAGCGAAATTCTTGATCAGGAAAAATCATCCTCATGGAATTGAAAGGGGGTGCAGGTGTGAAAGAGGTTTTCATCGATATCAGCCGCTGTGTTGGCTGCAAGTCTTGCGAAATTGCCTGTGCCGTGGCCCATTCGGAGTCTCGTTCCCTTTTTGGAGCCATTGCCGAGAAAGTCCCTCCTCGCAAGCGGATTTTTGTGCATGCCGTTGATTCTTCGAAGGTCCCGATTAACTGCCGCCACTGCGAGGAGGCGCGTTGTGTGGCTGTTTGTCCCACAGGGGCGATGTTCCGGGACGAACAATCAGGAACGATCCTCCACGACCCGGAGCGCTGTCTCGGTTGCGGTTTCTGTGAGATTGCCTGTCCTTTTGGGGTGATTACCCGCCTCCCGGAACGAAAGATTGTTGCCAAGTGTGACCGCTGTCCAGATCGTCAGGTTCCTGCATGTGTAGAAGCGTGTCCGACGAATGCTCTCCTCTATCTTACCCCCCAGGATGCTCAGAAGGTCAAGCGTCAGCGCGTTGTAGCCCAATTTGTGGCTTCATAGGCCTCCTTAAGGTTCCCCGTGACTAAGACTTGTGCAGTTTTTGGGAAAGTTCAGACCAGGAGCGAGTCCTTCAACCCATTTTGGTCAATTGAGTGGGACTGTGGTGCAACCACTGGTTGTGGGCTTTCTGGTGATGGCTGGGTTCTCTTTTTGGAAAAAATTTAGAGGTTGACAACTTCTGTATTTGAGGGAAAGGGGGAATTTGCTTTGGCAGAGAGGAGTATTGACCGGGCGGCTCTGTTCTTGCTGAAGAAGGCTGCCCGTGAGGGGGTTGAAACCGCCTGGGACCGCTTTGAAAAACAGCAGCCTCAGTGTGGTTTTGGCCAGTTGGGAATCTGTTGCCGCAACTGCAACATGGGACCCTGCCGCATTGATCCCTTTGGTGATGGACCCCAAGAAGGGGTTTGTGGGGCAACTGCTGACACCATTGCTGCCAGGAACCTGTTGCGGATGATTGCTGCTGGCGCGGCAGCGCATTCGGACCATGGACGAGACATTATTACCACTGTTTATGCTGCTGCCTGTGGGGAAGCGCAGGGTTATGAAATCAAGGATGAAGAGAAGCTGCGTGCCCTGGCCTCTGAATACGGAATTTCCTGGGAAGGAAGGAGTAAAGAAGAGGTAGCGCGGGAGCTTGCTCGCGCCGTTATGGAAGAGTTCGGAATGGTCAAGGGCTCGGTTCAGTTTGTGAAAAGAGCCCCCGAAAAGAGGAGAGCTGTTTGGGAGAAAGCCGGGGTGCTGCCACGGGGTATTGACCGGGAGATCGTAGAATCGATGCACCGCACCCACATGGGAGTCGACAACGATTACGTTAACCTTGTCTTACACGGAGTTCGGACAAGCCTCAGCGATGGCTGGGGAGGCTCGATGGTAGCCACTGAGTTTTCTGACGTCCTTTTTGGAACCCCTCAACCTGTCCGGGGCAAAAGCAACCTCGGGGTTTTAAAGGAAGACCAGGTAAACATTGTGCTTCACGGGCATGAGCCGACACTTTCAGAGATGATCGCCCTTGCGGCCAAGGATGAGGAACTGCTTGCCCTGGCGAGAGAAAAAGGGGCCACTGGAATCAATGTTTGTGGGATGTGCTGTACCGGGAACGAACTCCTGATGCGCCACGGGATACCGGTAGCTGGCAATTTCCTGCAGCAAGAGTTGGCGGTGATCACTGGGGCCGTCGAAGCGATGGTTGTCGACATCCAGTGCATCATGCCTGCTCTCACCAAAGTTGCTCAGTGCTACCATACAAAGATCATTTCCACTTCACCCAAAGCCAGGTTCGCTGATGCTCTCCACATTCAATTCGAGGAGCACAATGCACTGGAAATTGCCAAGAAGATCGTTCGCGTCGCTGTCGAAAACTTCCCCAACAGGAAGCCTAGCCTGGTACAGATACCTGAAGAAGAAGTGGAATACGTGGCTGGCTTCAGCGTAGAGGCCATCCTTAAAGCACTTGGCGGTTCTCTCGATCCCCTTCTGGATGCTATCAAAACCGGGAAGATCAAGGGGATTGTGGGTATCGTTGGTTGTAATAACCCGAAGCACACCCACGACCACGGCCATCTCAACCTGACGCGCGAGCTGATCAAGAATGATGTCCTGGTTGTGGAGACCGGCTGCGCCGCCATCGCCTGTGCCAAGGCTGGACTGCTCTTACCAGAGGCTGCAGCAGAGGCGGGGCCAGGTCTGCGTGCCGTCTGTGAGTCCTTAGAGATCCCGCCCGTGCTCCATATGGGGTCGTGCGTTGATATCAGCAGGATCCTGGTGGTTGCTGCTGCTGTTGCCAACGCCCTTGGTGTGGATATCAGTGACTTGCCGGTGGCCGGGGCTGCTCCTGAGTGGATGTCCGAAAAGGCAGTTTCTATTGGCACCTATGTCGTTGGCTCGGGGATCTTCACGGTTTTAGGCACAGTTCCTCCAATCCTTGGGAGCAAGAACCTGGTGGAACTCCTGACAAAAGGTGCCCAGGAGGTTCTCGGTGCCGTCTTCGCTGTTGAGGAAGACCCCTTCAAGGCAGCCATCCTGATCCTTGACCACCTCACCGCCAAGAGGAAGGCCCTTGGTCTCGATTAAAATAAGGTTTTCCTCCAGAGTTGTTGTTCTTCCGTTTTTGCTAAGAAGGTATAGGCACGAGTATCTGGTGATCTGTTCGTTTGGTAAGGGGATAGCCTGCTCCGAATTGAGGGCAGTGCTATCCCTTCTCTTGTTTCGCCTTTTTGCCCTTTCACTATTCTTGCTGCTCTGAAAGCTCTGGGTTTTTGAGTCTTCGAGGGT
Source organism: Thermoanaerobacterales bacterium 50_218 (assembly GCA_001508855.1). Classification (GTDB taxonomy): domain Bacteria; phylum Bacillota; class DSM-12270; order Thermacetogeniales; family Thermacetogeniaceae; genus 50-218. The sequence goes on along the minus strand of LGFL01000033.1, from coordinate 14,734 downwards.
AAGGTTCTCAAAGCTGTTGCTTCGTAATCAGGGGTGTCATATGATAAAAACAGAGGCTATTTCGCGATTTTTGGGGGGTGATGGGCGTCCCCCGGGAACACTGCCAGGGTGTTACAGGTTCGATGCCCAAACATTCTGCAGTGGAATAGGCACCACTGAGATCCCTGTGTTTTGGATCAACTGCGTGAATCTGCTGCCAGTGCACACATGAGTCAAATTTTCAGGAGGCATGACGATGGGGATCTACAAGGCAGAAGCCGTTGTTCTCCGAAGCCGCATCTATGGAGAGGCTGATCGCATATTGACCCTCTTCACACTGGAATACGGAAAAATCTCGGCAATTGCCAAAGGTGTGCGCAAACCCACGAGTCGGTTGCGGGGTGCTGTTCAGCTTTTCTGCCATTCTCATTTTGTTCTCTATTCGGGGAAGAGCCTGGATACAGTCACCCAGGGTGAGGCCAGAGAAACCTTTCATTTTCTTCAGAATGACCTGTTGCGCCTGACGACGGCGAGTTACTGCGCTGAGCTTGTCGACTGTCTGACAATGGAGAGGCAGCCCCTAGGGAGCGTTTTCCACCTGTTGCTGAGCGCACTCAGGTGTCTGGAACAGGAAGACCCCGAGGTTGTGGCAAGGGTTTTTGAAACCAAACTCCTGGCGGTTCTCGGTTACCGCCCGCGGCTTGACCGATGTGTTTCCGATGACCATAAATGGCTGGTTGCGGAAAATGAAGGATCAGTCTGGTTCAGTGTGGAAAAAGGTGGGGTGCTTTGTCCTGAGTGTGCCCGTAATTGCTCGCGGGTCGTTCGGCTTGCCCCAGTTACCGTGAGACTTCTTGGTTATTTTCTGCAGGCACCTTTTGCGCGGGCGGTCAAAGTAAAAATCCCCAGGGAGAACCTGGCTGAGCTGGAATCTTTGCTTCGCTCTTACCTCACTTACCACGGAGAGGTGAATCCGAGAGCAAGGGAGTTTCTAGAAACTCTCCTAAGAAAAAATTCTGAAAATTCACTTTAAGCTATTTGTAACTGAGGATCATGTTCCTGGTTACTTTTTTTATTCTTTTTTGCTTCGCTCTGAACGCATGTTTTCAAATATTTAGTCACAGGTGACTTTTGTTTTCATCCCATTTTTGGCTTTATGTTTGTTGGTATAAAAGAGATGGCTCCGGGCACATTAATCTTGAGGGGGTGGTAATGTGCCTGGAGGCGATGAAGAGATGTTGAGAAAAATTGATCTTCTCAGGGAAAGAATGGATGTGAGCTACAGGGAAGCTCGCGAGACCCTCGAAAAAAGCAATGGTGACTTGGTAGAGGCCTTGATCCTTTTGGAGGGAAAAAGGGGTGTTTGGAGGGAGAAGTTGCATGGCCGTGGTGGTCAGTTGTTCTTCTGCCTGAAGAGGTTTTTTGAGAGGAGTGCAGAAACCAAACTGAGGTTGAAAAAGGACGAGCAGACGATCATGGAGATCCCGGCTGCTGTAGGGATGGTTGGGCTTCTAGGAATGCTTGTGAGCACCGAACTGGCTGTTCTTGGGGCTTTGGGAACTGTCGCTGCTCTTATGAACAGGTGCACTCTTGAACTCGAGCATCAGGGGGATAACCCTGTAAAAAGTGCTTGACAGCTTTGAGTGAAGCTGTTAGATTTTTAGGTAAAAAAGTTTAGGTAAAAAAGGCGATGACGGAGAGGAGTAACCACCGAGGGGCTGCACAGCGAGCCGGGGAGGGTGGGAGCCGGTTGGTCCTGGTGGTGAAGGGCGCTCTTGAGCTGCAAGAGGAACCCCTGAGAAGTGCTCAGTTCTCAGGGTAGTAAAGCTTGCTATAGAAACGAGGGGGTGCTCTTTCTTGAGCACCAAACAGGGTGGAACCGCGGGAGAAATCCCGTCCCTGTGAACATAATTTCCAGGGGCGGGATTTTTTATACTGAAGAGGAGGTTGGTCGCGTGGCTTGCTGGACGTTTCAGGAGATCATCCATTCCTTGAACGAGTATTGGGGTAATTTTTGTGTCATCCAACAACCCTACGACCTGGAAAAAGGCGCGGGGACGATGAACCCGGCGACTTTCCTGCGTGTGCTCGGTCCAGAGCCCTGGAATGTGGCTTATGTTGAACCATCACGCCGCCCAACTGATGGGCGTTACGGGGAGAACCCCAACAGACTCCAGCATTACTACCAGTATCAGGTGATCCTCAAACCATCACCTGATGATGTCATTGACATCTATCTGAAAAGCCTCGAATACCTGGGCATCGACCTTCGCAAGCACGACATCAGGTTCGTGGAAGACAACTGGGAGTCCCCGACACTGGGGGCATGGGGTTTAGGCTGGGAGGTCTGGCTGGATGGTATGGAGATCACCCAGTTTACCTACTTCCAGCAGTGTGGGGGTATTGACTGCCGCCCCGTTTGTGCAGAGATCACTTATGGAATCGAGCGCATTGCCATGTACATCCAAAAGGTTGACAGTGTTTTCGACATCATCTGGACTGGAGAGATAACTTATGGCGATATCCACCACCAGGGGGAAGTCGATTACTCCTATTACAACTTCGAGGTTGCCGATACAGAGATGCTGTTCACCCTCTTTGAGATGTATGAAAAGGAAGCCGAGCGGGTGATCGCCAAGGGGTTGGTGCAGCCGGCTTATGACTATGTGCTTAAGTGTTCCCATACTTTCAACTTGCTGGATGCCCGCGGCGCTCTCAGTGTATCTGAACGGACCTCTTACATCCATCGGGTGCGCCACCTTGCTCGCCTTTGTGCACAGGGATACCTCGAACAGAGGAAAAAGCTTGGGTTCCCATTGTTGAAGGACCCCGAGGAGCGGAAGCGCCTCAACCTGCCTCCACTGGAGCCGGGGCAGACCGAGAATCTCAATCAAGAAGCAGGTATAAAGGAGGCATGAATGGTGGATTTTCTGCTGGAGATCGGGACTGAAGAAATTCCTGCGCGGTTTATGGAATCTGCTCTTACCCAGTTGCAGCAACTCAGTGAACAGATGCTTGCTGAGAATCGGATCGGTTACGGAAAGCTCAAGGTCTATGGGACTCCCAGGAGGCTCACCCTTTACGTCTGGGAGATTGAGCAGCAGCAGGCAGAACTTGTGGAAGAAGTGAAAGGGCCTCCGAAGCGGGCTGCTTTTGATGAAAAAGGAAACCCAACAAAAGCGGCACTTGGATTTGCCCGGAGCCATGGGGTTGATGTTGCTGACCTTGTTGTTCGGGAGACTCCTTCTGGGGAATACGTTTTTGCCAGAAAGGTGCTCTCAGGAAGGCCAACTATGAAAGTGCTTTCCGAGAGTTTGCCTGGCTTGATTACCAGTCTTTCTTTTCCCAGGCCGATGCGCTGGGGTACTGGAGAACTGAGATTTGCCCGTCCGATCCGCTGGCTTCTAGCCCTTCTTGGAGAAGAAGTAGTAGACTTCCAGCTTGATGGATTGCGATCAGATCGGAAGAGTTACGGATTGCGCTTTTTTGCCCCAGAGCCGATCGTCATCCAGCGGCCTGAGGAATATTTCCAGAAACTCCGTCAAGGGTACGTGATCGTCGACCAGGAGCAGAGAAAGAAGATGATTTGGGAAGCGGCTCAGGAGACTGCAGCGAAAGTCGGAGGACGCGTTCATCCCAACGAGGAACTTTTAGAGGAAATTACCTACCTTTTGGAATATCCCGTTCCTGTTTGCGGCAGTTTCCCGGAGCGCTTTCTCCGACTTCCTCCAGAAGTGATTGTCACCCCGATGCAGGAACACCAGCGCTACTTCCCTGTTTGGGATGAAAAAGGAAAACTTCTCCCTAGGTTCATCACCTTCTGTAATGGCCCGGTTGAGGACCTGGACCTCGTCCGCGAAGGTAATGAAAAAGTTTTGCGGGCTCGACTTCAGGATGCCGAATTCTTCTACGAAGAAGACCTGAAGACTCCCATTTCCGATAAAGTGGAAAAACTGAAGGAGATCGTGTTTCTGGAGGGTTTGGGCACTATCTACGATAAAGTAGGGCGCCTAGTAGTTCTGAGCAAGTATCTCGGCGAAGTGTTGGGTTTTGCGGAAACTGAGATCCGGGCTGCTGAAAGAGCGGCATTCCTCGCGAAGGCTGACCTGGTAACCAGCATGGTTTATGAGTTTCCTGAACTCCAGGGGATCATGGGGGGAGAATACGCTCGCGCCAGTGGAGAGCCTGAAGAGGTCTGCCAGGCGATCAGGGAACACTACTGTCCCCGCTTTTCAGGAGACCAGTTGCCGCAGACGAAACTGGGTGCTGTTGTTGCCATCGCTGACAAGATCGACAACCTCGTAGGATGTTTTGGGCTTGGTCTGGAGCCCACGGGCTCCCAGGACCCTTATGCCTTGAGGCGTCAGGCTTTGGGAATCTGCCACATCTGCCTCCACTGGGGTTTTGACTTCTCTCTTGGGGCACTGATTACCAGGGCATGGGATGCCTATGGAGAAAGAGCGCAGTTCAAGGTTTCTTACGAATCTGCCAAAGAAAATTTACAGGAATTTCTGCGTATCCGCTTCCGCAACCTCTTTCTGGAGCAGGGTTACGACTTCGACCTGGTGGAGGCGGCTATTGGTAGAAGCTGTGACCGCATCTGTCTGGTTCAAAAGCGACTGGAGGCTCTGGCTGCTTTGCGGGGAACACCGGAGTTTGAGGCTCTATTGACTGCCTACACGAGGGCAGCCAACCTTTCGCGTAAAGCTCTGGTTACTGAGGTATCTCCTGAGCTTCTTCAAGAGGAAGAGGAAAAGCGGCTTTTTGCCTTCTGGAAAGAGCTAAAGAAAGATTTAGAGCAGTTCTTGAGAGAGGAGGATTTTCAGCAGGCATTGGTCAAAAGCGCCTCTCTGGTCGGGCCCATCGACCGCTTCTTCACGAACGTGATGGTGATGGTGGAGGATGAAAAACTACGCAACAACCGGCTTGCTTTGCTCAAAGATATTGCAGTAACCCTTGAGCAGTTCGGGGATCTCAGCAAGATCTCCAAGCCCTCTTCTTAACCTGAAAAATTCCCTCTAACCATCATTGTTCTCTTTTAGGTTGGTTTGGTTCCTACTGGGCACGATAATTCGCATCTTCTACAATACTTAACCACTTTAATGTAGTCCCCGCTGGTTCCGACTTTTAGAAACTCGGCAGAATCTTCATCTTTTCTCATCTGGACGTTACATGCAATACGATTGTAATTCCCTTTTCTGCCGGGAAGTTCTGCTCTTCCATATTCTTCTTCAGTATATATCTGCTTTTCAAAGGCGTTTTGGGGGCACACTCTTATGCATCTTTGATCACAATGAACACATGGATCAAAGTTTAGTCGTCCTGTTGATGGAAGGTCAATGTTAATAGTCATGGCTTTTAATCTGACTCGTGGTCCGTACTCTGGAGTGATCAATAAATTGTTTTTCCCGATGCATCCCAATCCTGCCAGTACCGCAGCATCCTTTAGGTATATTCCTCCTCTTTCAATATGATACGGTAAATGAAAGAGACTTACATCATGATATTCCTGCAACCATTGGGCAAGCTTGTTAATGATCTCGGTGAGCTTTTTGTTGCCCAACGTGTTTCTGCTGTACCAGTAGTCTAGCTCAGGCTGTTCTTCAGGGTGTGCATATGCGATGACGATTACCGATTTTGCCCCTGTGGGCCATACTACTCCGTCAGCACCAACTCCAGAGTATTCGGCCATTCGGGGTGCTACTGTGAATGAGGGGGCTTCTTTTAATTCGTCAATACTCGCAATTCCAGCAAGACTTGCACCGAATTCCTTAGCTTTCTTCAGAATTGCATCAGAAAGCTTTAACTTGTCAATATTATCCATGCTCTTCCCTCCGTGGTTCCTGAGGTTTCTTCCAGAAGGAATTTTTGTTGTGGAATCGTATTGATTAATATATAATTTTTAAGAGGAGAGGCAATAAATAGTATAGCACATTTTTAGATTCTGTCTCTGTAAATCAGTGGTTTATATCAGCGGGTCAGATTCGTTTTAGTGCTCGCTTTTGGCAAATTGCCTGAACTATATCAAAAGCATATCAAAATTGCAAGAGAGAGGTGGATTCTTATTCAGCTTACACCTCGTCAGGAACAGATTATCGAAATTGTCAGGAAATATGCTCCGATAACTGGAGAAAGGATTGCAGAACTGCTCAATGTGCGCCGGGCGACTTTGAGACCTGACCTGGCTGTGCTGACGATGGCGGGATTGCTCGAGGCCCGTCCACGGGTGGGGTATTTTTGCAGTGACAAAGCCCTCCAGGTGTTGGCTGTCGAAGAGGTTCGCCGCCTGAAGGTTGACGAGGTGAAAGCTGTTCCTGTTGTTGTTGAAGGCAAGACATCGGTTTACGACTCTATTGTGGCGATGTTTACTGAAGATGTAGGAACACTATTTATCGTTTCTGAAAACGGGTATCTTGAAGGTGTGGTTTCTCGTAAGGACCTACTCAAAGTTGCCTTAGGTAAAGCAGATCTGCGAGAAATTCCGGTAGGTGTCGTGATGACGCGAATGCCCAATGTGGTTACTGTTTCCGGGGATGAGACTGTCTATGAAGCTGCTAAGAAGCTTGTAGACCACGAAGTGGATGCTCTTCCTGTGGTCGAACCAGTTACTGGTGAAGATGGTAAAGAACGCTTTAGAATTACTGGTAGATTTACCAAGACGACCGTGGCACGCCTTTTTGTGGAATTAGGAGAAAGAAAATAGTTTTGAGAGGGGTTGTCTTGTTTGATGAAAACACCTGTGATCTATGTTGTTTCTGATTCTCTAGGAGAAACCGCAGAATTCGTAGCTCGAGCTGGTGCAAGTCAGTTCAATGCGGGAAAGTTCGAGATTAGACGCGTTCCCTATGTTTGTGAAAAGAGCACACTTGCAAAAATAGTTGAAGAGGCGAGTGCTTTTCCCAGCGTGATCGTCTATACCCTCGTTATTCCAGGGCTGAGGGAGGAGTTGGAGGAACTCGCCCGCGCCCGTAACATTCCCACCGTTGACGTTCTTGGTCCGATGTTGGATGCCCTTGCACAGGTTACTGATGCTGCACCCAAGTTGCAGGCAGGACTTCTGCATCGCATGGATGATGACTACTTCCGGAGAGTGGAGGCCATCGAATTCGCGGTGAAGTATGATGATGGTAAAGACCCCCGCGGTTTGCTTCATGCTGATGTCGTTCTCATTGGAGTTTCTCGGACTTCGAAAACGCCAGTCTGCATGTATCTTGCTCACAAGAGGATTAAGGCGGCCAATGTTCCCCTCGTCCCCGAGGTGGCTCCACCTGCCGAATTGTTTAAAATTCCTGCTCGTAGGATTGTGGGATTGACAATCAGGCCTGAGGTGCTGACCCAGGTCCGCCAGGAACGCCTGAAGGCTTTGGGACTCACTACTGATGCCGAGTATGCCAGTTTGGAGCGGATCCGAAAAGAGTTGGCTTATGCCGACCGGATCATGGCCCAGTTGGGTTGTCCGGTCGTTGATGTCACCAATAAAGCTGTCGAAGAAACAGCAAGCAGGGTTCTAGAAATTTACTACAAAGGAAGGCACGAGCACTGAAATTCAGCTAATAGCCGGTTTGGTGACTGTTGGAAAAAGAAAAAGAGTTAAGGGGGAGCGAGATGACAGGGAAGAAGTATGTCTACCTTTTTGAAGAAGGAAGAGCAGATATGAGGGACCTCCTCGGAGGTAAAGGTGCTGGTCTTGCCGAGATGACTAATCTTGGACTTCCTGTCCCTCCTGGTTTCACGATCACTACTGAGGCCTGCAGGGAATATAATGCCCGCAACAGGGAATTCCCACCAGGTCTGGAACAACAGGTTCAGGAGGCGCTCCAAACTCTGGAAAAGAAGACCGGAAAAGTTTTTGGAGACAAAAAGAACCCCCTTTTGGTTTCTGTCCGTTCGGGGGCAGCGATCTCCATGCCGGGGATGATGGACACTGTTCTTAACCTTGGCCTTAATGACGAAACAGTTGAGGCCCTGGCAGCAGCTACCGGTGATCGGCGTTTTGCCCTTGATTGCTACCGTCGCTTTATCCAGATGTTCAGTGATATTGTGTTGGGTATCGAGAATTCCAGGTTTGAGGAAATTCTCGAAAGGTACAAGAAACAGAAAGGCATCCAGTACGACTATCAGCTTGATGTGGAAACTTTACAGAAGATTATTGATGACTACAAGAAGGTTGTTAAAGAGGTAACTGGGGAAGATTTTCCGCAGGATCCGAAGGTTCAGTTGAATCGAGCGATTAGAGCTGTGTTCGATTCCTGGAACAATCCGCGGGCAGTTGTTTACAGGAAAGCTCATCAGATTCCTGATGACCTGGGAACTGCTGTCAATGTTCAGATGATGGTTTTCGGGAATATGGGTGAAGATAGTGGGACTGGTGTCGCTTTTACCAGGAACCCGGCGACCGGGGAAAAGGTTCTTTATGGAGAATACCTGATGAATGCCCAGGGGGAGGATGTTGTCGCTGGGATCAGAACTCCTCATCCGATCAGCAAGATGAAAGAAGACCTACCCGAAACCTACAAGGAGTTCGAGAGGGTTTGTAGTCTTCTGGAAAAACACTACCGCGACATGCAGGATGTGGAGTTCACTATTGAGCGGGGAAAGCTCTACATGCTCCAGACGAGAACTGCCAAACGCACTGCCAGTGCCGCGGTTAAGGTTGCTGTAGACATGGTCAAGGAAGGGCTGATTACCAAGGAAGAAGCCATTACTCGTGTTGAGCCCACCCAGTTGACCCAGTTGCTACACCGCAGGATTGATCCTTCAGCGAAGCTGGAGGTTATTGCCAAGGGATTGCCCGCCTCTCCAGGTGCTGCCTCGGGAGCGGTTGTTTTCGATGCTGATGAAGCGGAAAGAAGAGGCAAGAGTGGGGAAAAGGTGATTCTGGTTCGCCCAGAGACGACTCCTGACGATATCCACGGGATCTTTGCTGCTCAAGGTGTCCTTACGAGCAGAGGTGGAATGACCAGTCACGCTGCAGTAGTGGCGAGAGGAATCGGAAAGCCTTGTGTGTGTGGTTGTGAGGCTCTCCGGATCGACTTAGAGAATAAGTCTTTTACCGTTGAGGGGATTGTTGTCAAGGAAGGTGATCTGATTTCTATTGATGGGAGTACTGGTCAGGTAATTCTTGGAGCAGTACCCTTGATCGAACCCGAGTTTAGCGAAGATTTTCGGCTCATTCTTGAGTGGGCCGATGAGGTTCGCAAGTTGGGCGTTCGTGCTAATGCAGACACACCGCAGGATGCTCAGAGAGCCCGCAGCTTTGGTGCCGAAGGAATAGGTCTTTGCCGCACCGAGCACATGTTTATGGCCCAAGACCGGCTTCCCATTGTGCAGGAGATGATCCTTGCAGAAACCCCGGAAGAGCGCCGCCAAGCGCTTGACAAGCTGCTCCCCATGCAACAGGGAGATTTTTACGAAATCTTGAAGGTAATGGATGGATTGCCTGTCACCATCAGGTTGCTTGATCCTCCACTCCACGAGTTCCTTCCGAATACCGAGGAACTTGCTCTCGAGATCACCACAATGAGGCTCACAAGTGGTGATCCCACGGAAATCTCCAGAAAAGAAGCAATTCTCAAAAAAGCGCGCGCTCTTGCTGAGTTTAATCCAATGCTTGGGCACCGGGGCTGCAGATTAGGAATCACGACACCAGAGATTTACAGGATGCAGGTCGAAGCGATTGTGGGTGCTGTTGTCCAGTTGCTTAAAGAAGGTTATCATCCGAAACCCGAGATCATGATTCCGGTGGTGATGGATGCCAGAGAACTGGAGATCCTCCGGGAGTTGTGCCTAGAGGTTATCAGGGAATTTGAACAGAAATCCGGTTTCCAGTTGGATATTCCTGTTGGGACGATGATCGAATTACCCCGCGCTTGCCTTACTGCAGATGAGATCGCCAAGGTGGCTGATTTCTTCTCCTTCGGAACCAATGACCTGACACAGACCACCTTTGGTTTCAGTAGGGATGATGCCGAAGGAAAGTTTATTCCGCAGTATCTCGAGAAGAAGATCCTCAAGGAAAACCCTTTTGCTGTCCTCGATAGAGATGGAGTAGGGAAACTGGTGAAGATGGCCGTAGAACTAGGCAGGAGTAGCAATCCCAACTTGAAGCTGGGGATCTGTGGGGAACATGGTGGTGAACCCCATTCAATTGAATTCTGCCACCTCGCAGGTTTGGATTACGTCAGTTGCTCTCCGTTCAGGATCCCAGTGGCTAGACTTGCTGCTGCTCAGGCTGCTGTTCGCCACAGATAGTGCCCTGCGCATACTATGATAAGGGGAAGTAGCAGGGTGTCTTTTGCGGCATAGCATCTGCTAGAATTCGGGGGTAAAAAAGCTGGTATTGTGTATGAGAAGCAAGTAAGAAAGCCCTGAGTGGCGCAGCGGATGTAGACAACTCTTGTAATTTTTGGTGGCTTCAGCTAAAATATAACTAGATTCCCGGGGAAAACCCCGGGAATTTTCTTCGGCCTATTGAGCGTTCATTCAGGTGGCCTACCATCAACGTCTCTGCCGATTGCTACCGTCCTTTTCTCTCCTGTCAGGGGTGCGTTTTTGACATCGATTTTTGGCAAAAACTTTTAGTCGAATCTGAGTCCTCTTGCAGGAACACCAGTTTGAAGAAGAGTATATTATATTAGGAACATCACTTCACCTATTTTTTAGAGAAAGCAGGAGGGAATAAATTGTTCATCATTGGGATCAACGGAAGTGCTCGTAAAAACGGAAACACTGCTTACCTTCTCCAGGAAGCCTTGAAAATTGCCGGAGATTTAGGGGCAAGAACACACTTGTTGCATGTTGTTGACGTGCTTTCCTGCTTGACTGTTCCTTTTTGTGTAAATTGCTCCCGACCCTGCAGCGGTAAGTGCAGCCAGGGAAATGAGCTAGGTGCTGCTCTTGATCTCCTGCGCACAGCCGATGGTCTGATTATCGGAAGCCCTGTTTACTTTGGTACTGTTTCTGCTCAGTTGAAGGCATTCTGGGATAAGACAAGGGTCTTGCGGAGGGAAAAGGCACTCCTCAATGTGGTTGGAGGAGCTGTTACGGTAGCAGGAGCCCGTTTTGGGGGCCAGGAGACTGCCCTCCGGGCGATCCACGACATGATGCTGGTTCAGGGAATGATTATCGTCGGGGATGGTCATCAAGATTTTGATTGTGGTCATCAAGGGGTATGTGCTCAGCAGCCTGCGGTGGAGGATAAAAACGCTCTAGAAAGGTTACAGGTGCTCACCAAGAGAATCGTCGAGGTCGCTGAAGCCACCAAAGGTTTGCGAAGCCGTCCCTAGGAGGTGGATTCTTGAGGAGAAGGGCCTGTATCCGTGAAGAAGTTGAAGAGCGAGAAGCTGCCTATCTTTCTCGTTACGCCACTCTTAGTGCCAAGAGTAAAGGACGCCTTTATCCTGAGGAACCTTGTGAAATCCGGACTGACTTTCAGCGTGATCGTGATCGCATTATTCATTCGAAGGCTTTTCGGCGCCTGAAGCACAAAACTCAGGTGTTCATTGCTCCTGAGGGTGACCATTATCGTACCCGTCTCACTCATACTCTGGAAGTCGCCCAAATCGCCCGGACGATCGCCCGTGCTCTACGCCTCAATGAAGACCTCACCGAGGCAATTGCTCTTGGCCATGATCTTGGTCATACTCCGTTCGGGCATGCTGGAGAGGAAGCTTTAAATGAGGTTTACTCACCTGGTTTTCGCCACAATGAGCAGAGTCTGCGGATTGTGGAAAAGCTCGAAGGCAGAAGAGGTCTCAACCTGACTTGGGAAGTGCGTGACGGGATTCTCCATCACACAGGCCCTGGGAAACCTGCCACCCTTGAGGGCTGGGTGGTGAGGATTGCAGACAGAATTGCTTACATCAACCATGATATTGACGATGCCATTAGGGCAGGGATCATCAGAGACGAGGACTTGCCTAAAGAATGTATCAAGGTGTTGGGCAACCGCCACTCGGCGAGGATCAACACGATGGTTGTTGACCTCGTGGAAAACAGTTGGGACCAGCCGGAGATTAGAATGAGCCCTCAAGTTCAGAAGGCAATGGACGAACTCCGGGAGTTCCTTTTTAAAAATGTTTATATTGGATCTCTTGCGAAGAAGGAAGAAAGCAAAGCGCGTCGAATTATAAAAATTCTATATCAGCATTATGTAGAAAACCCCCACCTGTTGCCTGATTATATGCAAGAAAATATCGCTAAGGAAGGTGTTGAGAGGTGTGCTGTTGATTACGTGGCAGGGATGACAGATAGGTTCGCCATCAGGATGTTCGAGAAGTATTTCCTGCCCTTTCCTTGGGTCGATTTTTGATTCTACCAGTGCAGGGGGCTAAAAAATGCCAGGTCCCATTCCCGAAGATTTCATTGAGACCGTGCGAGATGCTGTCGACATTGTCGATGTAGTCAGCGAATATGTTGTCCTGAAAAAGACTGGCCAGAACTATGTGGGACTGTGTCCCTTCCATATCGAAAAGACTCCGTCTTTCACTGTTTCTCCCTCAAAGCAGATTTTTTACTGTTTTGGTTGTGGTATAGGTGGCAATGTTTTTACTTTTTTGATGAAGATAGAGAACCTCAGCTTCCCTGAAGCCGTGGAAGCACTCGCCAGAAGAGTGGGGTTAGAAGTTCCAAGGGGAAAGAAATCAACGGGTGCCGACAGTCCTCGAGAGAAATACTTCGAAATTAATCAGCTTGCTGCTGAGTTTTATCATCAGGTTCTGGTTGAGGAAGAGAGAGGGGAAAAGGCTCGGAGATATTTGCAAGAAAGGGGAATCACAACCGAATCCTGGAAAAGGTTTAGGCTTGGCTTTGCTCCTGATGATGGAAAATCTCTTCAGAAGTTTCTAGAATCTAAAGGCTATCCTGTTAGCATGCTTTTAGAGTTGGGGCTCATTGTTTCCCGCAAGGGAACTACAATGGATCGGTTTCGGGAAAGGATCATTTTTCCGATATACGATCCTAAAGGGCGCTGCCTCGGTTTTGGGGGGCGAACCCTTGGTGATGATCTGCCGAAATACCTTAACTCTCCAGATACTCCTGTTTTCAGTAAAAGCCGAAACCTTTACGGTATGCACCTGGCGCTTCCGGGAATTCGCGAAGAAAAAAGAGCATTGGTTGTAGAAGGTTATCTTGATTGTATTTCCATGCACCAGTTCGGCTTTACCAATGCTGTTGCTGCTCTCGGAACCGCTTTTACCAGGGAGCAGGCACGGCTTTTGCTACGCTACACCAAGGAAGTTGTTCTCGCCTTTGATCGTGATGCTGCGGGTTCTGCTGCTTCCCTTAGGGGAGCAGGGTATCTCCAGGAACTGGGGGGAAAGGTTTACGTTCTTGACCTCCCCTCAGGAAAAGACCCTGATGAATTTTTGCAGACACATGGGCATGATGCTTTTCAGACCGTCTTAAAAGAAAGAGTCATTCCCTACTTGGAGTTCAAGATTAAGCAACTGAAATCCCACTATGATCCCGAATCAGTACACGGGAGGGCTGAAATAATCAACCAACTTCTGGATGACCTCTTGAAAGTAGATGATCTTGTGGTAAGGGATGGTTATATCGAGACCATTGCCAAGCATCTCCAGGTTCCGGGAGAACTAGTGCGCGCCCAGTTTTACAGACACCTTTCGCGGCTCCAGACGAAAAAGGATAGAAATGAAAAAAATAGGAATACTATGGGAAAGGGCAAACAAATTTTCGTTTTGCCCAGGGAGTCAGCAGTAGAGGTTGCCAAACGAGGACTTTTCCGGATGATGTGCCAGGATCAAGAGGTCTGGAAGAAGGTCAAGAATGAACTGGGTTTGAGCGTTTTCCAAGAGGGGGAACTTGAACCCTATGTGAGGGTTTTGGAGAGTTCCGGATGGTCGGGACCTGCTGGCCTCTTGGACTTTCTTGGGGAGGAACAGCAGGCGCGGCTTGCTAATTTACTTTTAGATGGTGAAGAGCAAGAGCTTGATGAAACTCTCAAAGAGCGCTTGATCAGAGACTATATCCGTGTTTTGAAAACGGATTTACTGAAGAAGGAAATTGAGAAACGCCAGACAGCTTTGCGAGAGCGTGAAAAGTCTGGAGACTTAGAAGGAATTAAAGCCCTTCTGGCAGAATTAAACCAGTTGTATGTGAGATTGGAAGGGTTAAAACATACAGGATGAATTTATCTTCGAGATTTAGCATTTATTCCAGCAAGAAAGGAGGGAAATCATGAAAGAAAGCCAGTTGAAGATCGATGCTGTAAAAGAGTTGATCGAGCGAGGTAAAGAAAAAGGTTCTCTTACATATCGCGAGATCATGGATGCACTCCAAGGTATCGAACTGAGTCCCGACCAGATCGATGACATCTACGAACACTTTGGAGCGATGGGTATCGATGTTTTAGATACAGATGGAGACGGTGCTGAACCGGGCAAAGGGAAAGAGGAAAAACCAACCCCAGAAGAGGACCTTGAACTCGATCTTTCTATTCCTGAAGGGATCGCTATTGATGATCCTGTGAGGATGTATCTTAAGGAGATCGGCAGAATTCCTCTGCTTACTCCTGAAGAAGAAATCGAGCTTGCTAAGAGAATTGAGCAGGGTGATGAGGAAGCGAAGCGTAAGCTTTGCGAGGCCAATTTACGCCTTGTTGTCAGTATCGCTAAGCGCTATGTGGGCAGGGGAATGCTTTTTCTCGACCTGATCCAGGAAGGCAATCTCGGCCTTCTTAAGGCCGTAGAAAAATTCGATTATCGTAAGGGCTACAAGTTCAGCACTTATGCGACCT
>LGFL01000089.1 GCA_001508855.1 Thermoanaerobacterales bacterium 50_218 | reverse complement strand
AACAGGCTCTTGAAGGTGCTGGAAGATCGCAAGGTCTTCTTTGAAAGCGCCTACTACAATTCTGAAGACCCCAATATCCCGGCCCATATCCACGACATCTTCAAGAACGGGTTGCCTGCGGACTTCCGGCTCATTGGAGCCACGACGCGTCTTCCCGAGGAAATCCCTCCAGCGATTAGGTCGCGGTGTATCGAGATTTTTTTCAGGCCACTGTTGCCTAAGGAAGTCCGGGTAATTGCCGAGAATGCTGGAGAGAAGCTCGGTTTCCGATTTGGCCCCGGGGCACTCGATGTTATTGAGAAGTATGCGACGAACGGCAGAGAGGCGGTAAATATCGTTCAGATCGCTGCAGGTCTTGCTCAAAACGATGGCATTAAAGAGCTCAGGGCCACGGATGTGGAGTGGGTGGTCAACAATGGCCAGTATTCTCCCAGGTCGCAGCATAGGGTTCCTTCTGAACCGGCAATTGGTCTGGTGAACGGGTTGGCGGTAACCGGCCCCAATGTTGGAACTCTTCTGGAAATCGAGGCTTGTGTGCTCCCTGCCAAAGGCGGGCAGGGCGAGGTTTTTGTCACTGGCATTGTTGAAGAAGAGGAACTGGGGAGTATTTCAGGAAGACGAGTCCGCAGGAAAAGCATGATCAAGAGTTCTTTGGAAACTGTTCTTGCTGTTCTCCGGCGCGAGCTTGGGGTTAATCTGCGTGCTTACGACATTTACCTCAACTTTCCTGGCGGTGTTCCAGTTGATGGCTCTTCTGCTGGGGTAGCTATTGCTGTTGCTGTGACTTCTGCACTTACCAGGGTGCCTGTTGACAACCTGGTGGCTCTGACCGGGGAACTTTCCCTGCGCGGAGAGGTCAAACCAGTGGGAGGGGTTGTCCCCAAAGTGGAAGCGGCCCAGCAGGCAGGTATCAAGAGAGTCCTGATCCCTGCTGGGAATTGGCAGGAGATTTTTGAGGAGATACCTGTTGAGGTAATTCCGGTGAGGAGCTTGGATGAGGTTTTCCAAATGGTGTTTCTTGAGGAGTTCGAGAAGAAAAGGGTTTCTCTTTGATTTCTTTTTTCTTCCGGCTTATCTCCTATTGTGGTGATTGCAGCCAGGTTTCTACCTGGTTTTTTTGTTTTCACCTGCCAGAATTTTTTGTTGCAGGAATCCTGATAAACAGAGTAGAATTAATAGAATAAAATCCTGAATCATCGCTGTGAGATAAATATGGATTTTTCCCAGTTGCAAAGGGGGTTCTCAGATGACGCAGGATATTCTTCACGATCAAGGTGGCTATCGTGTTCTTCCTTTGCTTCCCTTGAGGGGAATTCTGGTGTTCCCGTGTATGGTCATTCATCTCGATGTGGGGAGAGAAAAGTCTGTCAAGGCAATCGACCAGGCTATGCTCCACAATCGAGAAATTTTCCTCGTCACCCAAAAAGAAGCCCAAACCGATGAGCCAGGTGAAGAAGACCTCTATCAGATGGGGACTGTGGCCGAGATCAAGCAGTTGTTGAAGTTGCCTGGTGGCACTTTCCGTGTGCTTGTGGAAGGGATCTCGAGAGGAAAAATCAAGCAGTATTTGGGTTTTGAACCATATATTCAGGTGCTTGTTGAGGAGTACCAGGAGTCTTGTGAAAAGACTCCGGAGATTGAGGCTCTGATGCGGACGGCAGTCAGCCGGTTTGAGGAATACATCAGGATGGGGAAAAAGGTATCCCCGGAAACCGCAGTTTCTATTGTATCCATAGAAGAGCCCGGTCGTCTCGCCGATCTCATTGCTTCTCATGTGGGCTTCAAGGTGGAAGACAAACAAGCACTTCTGGAGACTGTAGATGTTAAGGAAAGGCTGGAGAAGCTCATCGAGATCCTCTCGAGAGAAATAGAGATCCTCGACCTTGAGAGAAAGATTACTTTAAGGGTTAAGAAGCAAATGGAGAAAACTCAGAAGGAGTACTATTTGCGGGAGCAGATGAAGGCGATCCAGAAAGAGCTGGGAGAGAAGGACGAACGCCTTGCGGAAACCGAGGAACTCAGGCAGCGCATTGCTGAAGCTCACTTCCCCAAAGAGGTAGAAGAGAAGGCCCTCAAAGAAGTCGAGCGTCTGGAAAAGATGCCTCCGATGGTGGCGGAGGCTGTCGTTGTCCGCAATTACCTGGAGTGGCTCCTGGCTCTCCCCTGGCACAAGACTACTCGTGACCGCCTCAACCTGGAAGTGGCAGAAAGGATCCTCAATGAGGACCATTACGGTTTGGAAAAAGTCAAGGAGCGCATTCTCGAGTACCTCGCAGTGCGGAAACTGGCGACGAAGATGAAAGGGCCGATCTTGTGCTTTGTTGGCCCTCCCGGAGTCGGGAAAACATCACTGGCGAGATCGATCGCGCGGGCACTGGGAAGAAAGTTTGTCCGGATCTCGCTGGGGGGAGTCCGGGATGAGGCAGAGATCAGGGGCCACCGGCGCACCTACGTAGGGGCTCTTCCTGGGCGGATTATCCAGGGAATGCGGCAGGCAGGAACGAAGAACCCGGTTTTCCTCCTTGACGAGGTTGACAAAATGAGTTCAGATTTCCGGGGAGATCCCAGTGCTGCTCTTCTCGAGGTCCTGGATGCTGAGCAAAACCATAGCTTCAGCGATCACTACATTGAAGTACCTTTCGACCTTTCGAAGGTGATGTTCATCACAACGGCGAACGTGGAGTACAACATACCCCGGCCACTCCTTGACCGGATGGAGGTTATCAAGATTTCTGGTTACACCGAAGAGGAAAAGGTGAAGATTGCCCAATTACACCTTATTCCCAAACAGTTGAAAGAACACGGGCTCAAGCCCCACCACCTGCAGATCTCTGAAAACGCCATTCGGGGGATCATCAGGGAGTATACGAGGGAAGCCGGTGTACGCAACCTTGAGCGGGAGATCGCCACGATCTGCCGGAAAACGGCGAGAGAAGTAGTCAAGGATAAGAATTACCAGGCGCGGGTTTCTGCGGGTAACCTTGCTTCTTACCTTGGCATTCCCCGCTACCGCTACGGTACAGCAGAGAAAGAGAACGTCGTGGGTGTGGCTACAGGTCTCGCCTGGACCGAAGCAGGTGGTGAAGTCCTCAATGTTGAAGTGAGCGTCTTGAAGGGAAAAGGAAACGTTACCCTGACAGGCAAGCTTGGAGAGGTAATGAAGGAGTCAGCCCAGGCTGCCTTCAGTTATGTGAGGTCACGTGCTCAGGAACTTGGAATTCCCGAAGATTTTCATGAAAAGGTGGACATCCACATCCATGTCCCTGAAGGGGCGATTCCGAAAGACGGGCCTTCTGCGGGAATCACGATGGCGACAGCCATTGCTTCGGCACTCACGGGAAGACCGGTGAATTGTAGTGTGGGGATGACTGGTGAGATTACCCTGCGTGGTCGGGTGCTCCCTGTAGGTGGTGTTAAGGAGAAGGTTCTGGCGGCCCACAGGGCCGGGATCAAAACTGTTGTCTTGCCGGTGGAGAACAAAAAAGACTTGGAAGAGATCCCCGCAAACGTGAAGCGGAAGCTTAAGTTCGTCTTCGTGGAAAACATGGATGAGGTTCTTCAAGAAGCTCTTCTTCCTCTCCCTGCTCAAGAAAGGGGAGTTCTGGCAGCAGGCCACAGTGCATAGAACTTTAGCAGGGAGAGGAGGGTGATTTGCGCTGG
>LGFL01000088.1 GCA_001508855.1 Thermoanaerobacterales bacterium 50_218 | reverse complement strand
ATTCGCTCCAGCTTTCCTCCGATTCACTGTCACCAACCATAAGGCCTAGTACTTCCCGGTAGCCTTCTTCATTTACACCAACGGCAATTTAATTGAGCCCCGCTGGCGTACACGGCCTTCTTCTCTAACCTTGATGACCATAGCATCCACTCAGGCATTGGGGAAACTTTTTTCTCTAAGGGGCCTTGAATTCCAGGCTGTAACAATAGGGTCAAGTTTTTTACAAAGCTCAGAGATTGTAGATTTTGAAAACTCGGTACCGCAAAGCTCAATGGTATGCTTACTCAGAGCCAAGCCGCCGGATCATACAAATAGCGGTTAATTCTTGTGCACCAGCACCCATCTGTTTCTTTTCACAACAGTCCTTCAAGTCTCTGAACTTTGGCGGCATGATACTTCTATTAGACCTTTGACCTTCTCGTCTCTTTTCTATTTTTTCTTTTCTATTTTTCCTCTTTTTCCTCTTTCGATTTCCTACATTAAGTGCTACTTGCCAATTTTTACTGAAACCTCGATCACAAAATGGAGTATTTCAAGGAAGTAAAGAAACGGATCATAATGGAAATGCTGGAAGATAGTCGATTATTTGTTGACATACATATTTAAATATCGTAATATTAAGGCAAATAGAAGTTAACTCAAATCAGGGTGGTGAGCAATTTGTCCGTAATGGAAACATACCGCACCAACCCTAAATTGTTCGAAGAAAAAGCAGAACTGTTGAAGGTTCTGGCTCATCCGGTGCGGCTCTGCATCGTCCGGGGATTAATGGTGCAGGGAAGTGCAAACGTTACCCACATACAGAGTTGTCTTGACATGCCGCAATCTACCATCTCCCAGCACTTGGCCAGACTACGGGCTGCCAGGATCATTGAAGGCCGGCGCGAAGGTATAGAAGTCTACTATTCAGTGGTCAACGAAGACGTCAGACGTATTGTCGAGATTCTTTTTCCATAAGCAAAGCCACGACGAAAAAAATTTTTAGAGGAGGTAGAACGATAATGAGTAAGAAAGTGCTGATCGTCGGAGGTGTAGCTGGAGGGGCCAGCGCAGCCGCCCGTCTTCGTCGGCTGGATGAAACCGCGGAAATCATCATGTTCGAGCGGGGAGAACACATCTCCTTTGCCAACTGCGGCTTGCCGTATTACGTGAGCGGGGTGATTGCCGAGCGCGATAAACTCCTAGTGCAGACACCGGAAACATTCAGGGCCCTTTTCGGGATCGACATCCGAATCAACAGCGAAGTCACGCGGATTTTCCCCGACAAAAAAGAAGTTGAAGTTCAGGAAAAAAGCGGCCGCACTTACCGGGAGTCTTATGATTATCTCATCCTCTCTCCCGGAGCTGCGCCAGTGCGCCCACCCATTCCTGGGGTAGAGGCCGAAAACATCTTTACGGTACGCAACATTCCAGACATAGACAGAATAAAGGATTTTATCGCCCAGGAAAAACCATCCTGCGCCGTGGTGGTCGGCGGCGGATTCATCGGCCTGGAGATGGCAGAAAACATCCATGTCCGCGGCATCAAGACCACCATTGTGGAAATGCTTGACCAGGTTCTGGCCCCACTAGACTTTGAAATGGCAGCTATCGTCCACGGCCATATCCGGGCTGCTGGTGTTGAACTGGTGTTGAAAGACGGAGTAAAATCCTTCATCACCGAGAACAACCGAGCGAAAGAGGTAGAACTGCAGAGCGGCCGCCGTATCCCTGCGGATATGGTGATTCTGGCCATCGGTGTCAAGCCGGAAGTGAAGTTAGCAAAAGAAGCAGGCCTGGCGATCGGCGAACGGGGTGGAATAAGAGTCAACGAGAAGCTACAGACCTCTAACCCGTACATCTTTGCTATTGGCGACGCTATTGAAGTTAAGGATATTGTGACTGGTACCTATACTTTAATCCCCCTGGCAAGTCCGGCCAACAAACAAGGGCGGATCGTGGCCGATATTATTGCCGGACGGGACGCTAAGTATGAAGGCGCCCAGGGCACAGCCATTATTAAGGTGTTCGACTGCGTAGCAGCGTCCACTGGAGCCAATGAAAAGACCTTGAAGAAGCTTGGGATTCCTTACGCCGTTTCCTACACTCACTCCAACTCCCACGCCAGCTACTACCCCGGCGCCACCACCATGTCCATTAAACTGATTTTCGATCCGCAAAGCAGCAAAATCCTGGGTGCACAGATTGTGGGTAGCGACGGAGTTGACAAGCGGATCGATGTCATCGCCACCACCATCCGCCGAGGGGGTACGGTCTTCGACCTGCAGGAACTGGAATTGGCCTATGCGCCACCCTTCTCTTCCGCCAAAGATCCAGTAAATATGGCAGGCTACGTAGCCGGGAATATTGTAAACGGTGACGTATCCGTCATCCATTGGCACGAGATTGAAGGGGTGGATCGCAGCAAGACAGTGCTGATAGACGTACGCACCCGGGAAGAGCACGAACTAGGTCACATCGAGGGCTCCATCAATGTCCCAGTGAACGAAATCCGCAGTCGTCTTTCAGAACTTCCGAAAGATAAGGATATCGTCGTGTACTGCCAGACGGGTCGGAGGAGTTACATTGCCTGTCGCATTCTGGCGCAGCGAGGGTTTACCCGGGTTAAAAACTTAAGCGGTGGATGGAAGACCTATAAGACCGTTATGGACGAAAAAAGTAGACTAGGATCGCTGGCTAGCGCAGCTACAACCTCGAGCCCAGTGGGAAGTGTTCAACTAATGGGTCAGGCCTGTGCAAGAGATACAACAGTTACTGCTGAGATCGTAAAATTGGACGCCACTGGCTTACAGTGCCCGGGCCCTATCGTGCAGGTTTTCCAGCAAATAAAAACCCTGAAGGAAGGCACAATCCTGGAGGTGACCGCCACTGACCCTGGGTTCCTCAGCGACATCCGCTCCTGGTGCGAGACCACTGGTAACGAACTCTTAAAAGCCGAAAAACAGGGTAATGTTTTCATAGCCCGCATCCGTAAGGGTCGCGGTAGCGTGCCGGAGGAAGTCATCCCAGCCACTTGTTGTTCACCGACTCCTCTTGCGAAACCAGGCGAAGGGAAAACCATGGTGGTCTTCAGCAGTGACCTGGATAAGGCTATAGCCGCCTTCATCATCGCCAACGGTGCCGCCTCAATGGGCAAACCAGTGACTATGTTCTTCACCTTCTGGGGCCTCAACATACTGCGCAGGGATCAATATGTACCCGTTAAAAAGAGCTTTATGGAAAGGATGTTCGGCATGATGATGCCCCGAGGCAGCAGAAATCTGCCGCTTTCCAGGATGAACATGCTAGGGATGGGTCCGCGCATGATCCGCATGGTGATGAAGAAAAAGAACATCTCGTCCCTGGAAGAACTGATAGCCCAGGCCCGGAACCTCGGTGTGAGACTGGTGGCATGCAACATGTCCATGGATGTGATGGGTATCAAGCGGGAAGAACTGATCGACGGAGTAGAAATCGGTGGTGTGGCTACATTTCTGAATTCCGCCGAAAAATCGAATATAACGCTGTTTATTTGATCGCAATAAGAGGCGGGCTTAATGCCCGCCTCTCAGGGTTTATTGGACTACCTTTACCCCCCTGCAGCATTCCCGCTAGCAGCCTGTGTGAATAATGCTGCATAAAATGCATAAAAAATGTTTAGTCACCCAGGAAAAATCAGTTAGGGTAGCGAATACTTTA
>LGFL01000087.1 GCA_001508855.1 Thermoanaerobacterales bacterium 50_218 | reverse complement strand
GCAGGCAGAAGCTGCACTTGAAGCAGCACGCTTGCAGCTTGAGAACACCGTGGTCACCGCTCCTTTCAGCGGGATGGTCAGCGCCCGCTTCGCCGACCCGGGAGACATGGCCAGCACTTCACAACCCTTGTTGACCCTCGTCGAACTCGATCAGGTAAAGCTCAAGGTGAATGTCACCGAGGATGATGTCAACAAAATCACTGTTGGTCAGGAAGTGGAGGTGTTCGTAGAGGCAGCGGGAGAGCGGCCTTTTAAAGGAAAGATCGTCACCATTGCTCCTGCTGCCGATTCTAGGTCAAAGCTCTATCCTGTGGAGATTCTTCTCTCTAATAAGGACCACCTGTTGAAGCCGGGGATGTTCGCCAGGGTCAACATAACCACAGAGACTCGCAAAAACGTCCTCAGAATACCAGTTGAGGCAGTTTTGGAAGAAGACGGCCAAAAAATTGTTTACATAATTAAAGATGGATGTGCCTGCAGACGAGTGATCAAAACCGGCCTTACTGGTAGCAGTTACGTGGAGGTACTCGAGGGGCTGCGTCCAGGTGACCAGGTTGTCGTCACTGGCCAGGAGTTTCTCATTGACGGGACTGCGGTTACCGTGGTTAAGAGTGAGGGTGGTGCCAAGTGAACCTTCCCAAATTTGCAGTTCACCGTCCGGTAACGGTTCTCATGGTGATTTTGGGGCTTCTGGTGCTTGGTTTCGTTTCTCTGAGCCGACTTTCGATCGATCTCCTCCCCAAGATGCAGCTCCCTGTTGCCGCTGTTATCGTTGATTATCCTGGTGCCGGCCCCCAGGAAGTAGAGAAAGCTGTTACCGAACCCCTTGAGGAGACCCTGGCTACTGTCAGCAACGTCGACAGCATCAGGTCTGAAAGCAGTTCTGGCTCAGCAACGATCGTCGTCCAGTTCACCTGGGGAACGGACATGGATTTTGCTACTCTCGAAATGAGAGAAAAGATCGACATGATCGAAGGATACCTTCCCGAAGATGTGGAAAAACCGACTGTCTTCAAGATGGACCCTTCGATGATGCCGGTGATCCAGGTGGGCTTGAGCGGAGGGAAGGGAATTGCCGAACTCACCCATCTTGCCAAGGACCTCATCAAACCCCGGCTGGAGCGGCTTCCTGGTGCTGCCTGGGTGATCATCAGCGGTGGCCGGACCGAGGAAGTCCACGTCCTCGTCGATCCGGTGAAACTGGAATCCTACGGCCTTTCTCTTCCTCAAGTGGCCCAGGTCCTGCAGGCGGAAAACCTGGAGCTCTCTGGGGGCACCCTGCTCAAAGGGAAAAAAGACTTTGTAATCAGAACTACAGGGGAGTTTCGGGATCTCGCCCAACTGGCAAGCATCCCTCTGACGACCCTTGATGGAAGCACAGTTTACCTCAAGGACATCGCCAGGATCTCCCAGTGCTACGCTGATCCCACCCAGGAAACCTATCTCAACGGTCGCCCCGGTGTCGGCATCAGTGTCCTCAAACAGTCTGACGCCAACACTGTCGAGGTTGCCGAGCGGGTCAAAGCTGAATTAGAGCGGTTGAAGAAGGAGCTGCCGGGGAACGTCGAGGTCGTGGTTGCCTACGACCAGTCCCGATTCATCAGGGAATCGATCAATTCTGTGGCCAACAACGCCCTCATCGGGGCAATCCTGGCTGTCTGTGTGCTATTCCTTTTCCTCCGTAACTTCCGAACAACCCTTGTGGTTGCCCTTGCCATTCCGATATCGATAATCACTACCTTCATCCTGATCTACTTTGCCGGACTCACTATCAACATGATCTCTCTCGGCGGTCTTGCCCTCGGTGTGGGGATGATGGTCGACAGTTCTATTGTTGTCCTGGAAAACATCTACCGTCACCGTCAGGAAGGCCATTCCCTCTGGGAAGCGGCAATCACCGGGGCCCAGGAAGTGGGGATGGCGATCACTGCTTCTACCTTCACCACGGTGGCCATCTTTCTCCCTGTGGTCTTCATCGAAGGACTGGCTTCCCAGGTCTTCAGCGACCTTGCTCTTACAGTAACCTTTTCCCTGCTTGCTTCCCTCTTCGTCGCTCTAACCTTGGTGCCTCTGTTCTCCTCCCGGTTCCTGAAGGTCAGTTCACCTGATGAGGTGCCCCACACCTGGTATCAGAAGGCGTCCGCTGCTGTCGGGCAGTGGTTGGAAAACGTGCGTGAGCTTTACAAAGGGATCCTTGCCTGGTCACTCAGCCACCGCAAGCTGGTGGTGCTGGGAGCGGCAGGTGCTTTTGTTTGCTCCCTTCTGCTGACTCCACTGATTGGGGTCGAGTTCTTCCCAGAGATGGACGCGGGTGAGATTTCCATAAGCATCGAGATGCCGCGGGGCACAGCTTTAGAAGAGACCGAGAAAGTGGCGGCGAAGATAGGTGAG
This sequence comes from Thermoanaerobacterales bacterium 50_218, assembly GCA_001508855.1. Taxonomy (GTDB): domain Bacteria; phylum Bacillota; class DSM-12270; order Thermacetogeniales; family Thermacetogeniaceae; genus 50-218. The sequence continues at coordinate 1,290 of LGFL01000087.1, read as the reverse complement.
ATCTGCTCCTCACTGCCGGAGGTTGAGGAGACCTTTGTTACAGTCGGCTCTTCTCAAGGGATGAACTTCGGTGGTGCGGAGTCTGACCGTGCCAGCATCTGGGTGAAACTCGTTGAGGAAAAGCAGAGGAAGAAGACCACGGATGAAGTTGTCAGGGAAATCAGGGAGAAGGTGCAGCAAATTCCAGGTGCCAGGATCGAGGTCAAGTCATCTGACCCAACGACTGCGATGATGCCTACCGAGGCCCCAATTGCCCTCACCGTCAGGGGTGATGACCTGGAAAAACTGAAAGCGATTGCTGAAGATGTGGCTGATGTTGTGCGTGAGGTTCCAGGTGCGGTGGATGTGGAAACCTCACTCGAGGAAGGAAAACCGGAGATCGAGGTGCGCCTTAACCGCGACCGGGCTGCTGCCTATGGGCTGACGACTGCCCAGGTTGCCCAGGAGCTGCGGACAGCGGTCTTCGGCCAGGTGGTCACACGCTACCGTGCTGGTGGTGAAGAGATGGACATCCGCCTCCGCCTCGCGCCGGAGTTCAGGCAGCGTGTCGAGGACCTGAAGAATCTGACGATTTCTACTCCACTGGGGGTCTCGGTGCCTCTGCGTGAGGTTGCTGAACTCCGAGAGACCGAAGGCCCCTCGGTGATCAACCGCAAGAGCCAGACCAGAGTCTGCTACATCACTGCAGAGCTCGAAGGCCGTCCGCTCGGGGAGGTTATGAAGGAGATCAGGCAGCGTTTAGAAAAGTTGCAACTACCCCGCGGCTACGAGATCCTCTACGAAGGGGAGCATAAGGAGATGATGGAATCGTTTGCTGACCTTACTTTTGCCCTCGAACTCGGGGTTCTCCTGGTTTACATGGTGATGGCTTCCCAGTTCGAGTCCCTGTTCCACCCCTTCGTGATCATGTTCACGATGCCTCTGGCTTTCATCGGGGTGGTCCTGGCCTTCCTCCTCACCGGCCAGACCTTCAACATTGCTGCCTTCGTCGGGGTGATCATGCTCGCCGGAATCGTCGTCAACAATGGCATCGTCCTCATCGATTACATCAACACCCTGAGGAGGAGAGGGCTCACCAGAGAGGAAGCCGTATTGCGGGCTGGCCCCGTTCGTCTGCGGCCGGTTTTGATGACCGCTCTGACGACGATTCTGGGGATGTTGCCTTTGGCCCTGGGGATCGGAGAAGGAGCAGAAGCGGATGTGCCGCTGGCAGTTGCCGTCATTGGTGGTCTCACTGTGGCCACCTTCCTAACTCTAATCGTGGTTCCTGTTGTTTACACGATCCTTGAG
>LGFL01000032.1 GCA_001508855.1 Thermoanaerobacterales bacterium 50_218 | reverse complement strand
AAACACTATGAGTTAATTTTGCCAACCTGGGCTACTTCTCCTCTTAACTCTAACACCAGCCTGGGTTGAGTTTAACAGATAAGGAGGGAAGAAATGAGGGAAGCGCGTTTCTACGAAAAACTGGAGGAAGACGAGGTCAGGTGCCACCTTTGCCCTCATCATTGCAAAATTTCTCCCGGCCGGACTGGAATTTGCCGCGTTCGCCAGAACGAGGGTGGTGTTCTCTACACCTTGAACTACGGCCAGGTTTCCTCATGGGCGGTCGACCCGATCGAGAAAAAGCCTCTCTACCACTTTTATCCCGGGAGTCAGATTTTTTCGGTAGGAACCTTTGGCTGCAATTTTCACTGTGGTTTTTGCCAGAACTGGCAGATTGCTCACAGGACTCCACCTACTGAGAAGATCCTGCCCGAGGAACTGGTGAAGATCGCCGTAGATGCCGAGAAACGCGCCGGTTCGATCGGGATCGCCTACACCTATTCAGAGCCCAATGTTTGGTACGAGTTTGTTTACGATACGGCGAAGCTCGCCCATGAAAGAGGATTGAAAAACGTGCTCGTCACCAATGGTTTCCTCGAAGAGGAACCGCTTCGGGAATTGCTGCCTTTTATTGATGCCATGAACATCGATGTCAAGGCCTTTTCCGAAGGGTTTTACAAGGAAGTCTGCCACGGCCGGTTGGCCCCAGTTCTGCGCACCGTGGAAATCGCCCATCAGCACTGCCATGTGGAGGTCACCAATCTTATTGTCCCCACAAAGAATGATCGTGAGGATGAGATCGAGAGCCTTGTGGAGTGGATCGCTTCTATTGATCGGGCGATTCCTCTGCACTTTTCCCGCTACTTTCCCCAATACAAGTTTACTCTTTCCCCGACCCCTCTGGAAACCCTGAAAAAAGCGCGCGAGATCGCCCTCCGCAGGCTGCAGTTTGTTTACATCGGCAATGCCTGGGAGTTAGGGGAAAACGATACCTTCTGTCCTGTTTGCGGCAATCTCTTGATCAAGCGCAGTGGCTACAAAGTCCGGGTTACCGGGCTCGATGGAAACAAGTGCCGCAAGTGCGGGGCGGTGATCCCGGTGGTGATATAAATAAAAACTAGGAAGCTCCAGGCAGCAGCGGACAATCCCTATTTGTGAGGGATACTTTTTTGCCCACCTATTGTATTTTTATTCTCTGTTGTGTATAATTATCACAGCGCGGCTACAGAGATCGATTTCTGGTGAGGAGAGAGGAAAGATGGGGATCAAGGTTGGTATCGTTGGAGCAACCGGCTACGTTGGAGAAGAACTGATCCGAATTTTGTGTCAGCACCCGGAAGTCGAGGAGATCTTCGCTGTTTCTCGCGACTTTCCCGGGACTCCGATTGACCGGGTTTTCCCTCACCTGAGGGGTTATGTCCACCTGGAGATCCTTGACTTCGAAGCTGCACCGACACTTGCCGAGAAGACGGATGTGGTCTTTTTTGCTTTACCCCACGGAATCTCTTCATCCCTCGTCCCCAAAATCTTCAACAAGGGGAAGAAGGTCATCGACCTGGCTGCAGATTTTCGGGTTCCTGATCTGGCAATTTACGAGAAGTGGTACCAGGTACCTCATGGAGCTCCTGATCTGCTACCAGAGGCAGTCTACGGGCTCCCTGAACTTTTCCGCTCGAGCATCCCTGCGGCAAGGTTGATCGCCAATCCGGGGTGTTATCCTACTGGCGCCTTGCTGGCCCTGGCACCCCTGCTCAAACACGGCCTGATCAGGCCCGATTCTGTGATCATTGATTCCAAATCAGGGGTATCCGGAGCCGGGAGGTCACTTAACCTGGGAACCCACTACCCTGAGTGCAACGAGAATGTGCGGGCTTATTCTGTCGCTGCTCACAGGCACATGTCAGAGATCTCGTATTACGCCTCAAGGCTTGCCGGGAGGGAGGTCGGACTCACTTTTGTGCCCCACCTGATTCCAATGACCCGGGGTATTTTAAGCACCGTTTACGCCGAACTGGCACGCCCCCTTGATGCTGCCTCGGTGCGCCAGATCTTTAAAGAGTTCTACGAAGGAGAGGTCTTCATCCACATTACTGAAGAGGGTGAGTGGCCGCAGACAAAGTGGGTTCAGGGGACAAACCAGTGTTTCCTCGGGGTCACTGTGAGCAACAAGAAGCAGGTGATCGTTGTTTCCGTGATCGATAATCTGGTGAAGGGTGCTGCCGGGCAGGCAGTCCAGAACATGAACCTACTTTTTGGCTTTCCAGAGACAGCAGGACTGGCAACACCTGGTCTCTATCCGTAATTTTTCGCTGGTTCTCGGATGGTCATCAGATCTAGAAAGGAGGCACAGGCCTTAACCAGGAATGGCAACAAAAAATGCTGATTGGGAAGTTCTACCTGGTGGTGTCACCGCACCTCGCGGTTTTCGGGCTGCCGGTGTGGTTGCCCAGGTGCGCAAAAAGGGAAGACGAGATCTTGCCCTGATCTACTCCGAGGTTCCGGCAGTTGCTGCCGGAGTCTTCACCAAAAACCAGGTAAAAGCTGCTCCGGTTCTGGTAACTAAAGAAAACCTCGCTGGAGGAAAAGCCCAGGCAGTCGTTGTCAACAGCGGGATTGCCAACACCTGCACCGGCCCGCAGGGTTTTGCTGATGCCTGGCAGATGGCAAGGTGGACTGGAGATGCCTTAGGGATTCCTCCGAATCATGTGGTGGTGGCTTCCACCGGGGTGATCGGGGTTCCCCTGCCGATGGAGAAGATCAAGAAAGGCATCCAGGCTGCTGTTGCCGAGCTTTCTCCCGAGGGTGGGAGTGCTGCCGCCGAGGCGATCATGACCACTGACACCTTCCCGAAGGAGTATGCATTAAGATTTTCTCTGGGCAAAGAGAAGGCAGTGATCGGGGGGATTGCCAAAGGGGCAGGAATGATTCATCCAGATATGGCAACAATGCTGGCTTTTCTGACGACAGATGTGGTGATCTCCCAGAATGCCTTGAAAAGCGCCTTGCGGTGGGCTGTTGACCGCTCCTTCAATGCGGTTACTGTTGACGGAGATACGAGCACCAATGACATGGTCGTTGTCCTGGCAAACGGTCTTGCGGGAAACGACCCTCTAGAAGAAGGGAGTTCTGAGTATCTCCTTTTTCGGGAAGCCCTGCTGCAGGTGTGCACCGAACTTGCCAAGATGATCGCCCGTGATGGGGAAGGGGCAACCAAGTTTCTTGAGGTGAGAGTGAAAGGGGCTGTGAGTGAGGAAGGGGCCCGCCAGATAGCTCGCACTGTTGCCAGATCTAATCTAGTAAAAACGGCAATTTTTGGGGAAGACCCCAACTGGGGCCGGATTATCGCTGCTGCTGGCTACTCTGGTGTCTCCTTTGACCCGGAAATGGTGGACATTTATCTTGGGGAGCTCCAGGTTGCGGGGAAGGGAACTGGTCTGGATTTCGACGAGGAGGAGGCGCGCTCGGTCCTAGCAGAAAGAGAAGTGGTAATCACCATTGACCTGAACCAGGGCGATGCCGAGGGAGTTGCCTGGAGCTGTGACCTTTCTTACGACTACGTGCGGATCAATGCCCATTACCGGACCTGACGCGGGAAACTTTCTTGGAGGGGAGGACTCACAGTTGGTGCTGACACCAATGGAAAAGGCAGCCATACTGGTAGAAGCTCTTCCGTATATCCGCAAGTTTGCCGGAGAAACAGTGGTCATTAAGTACGGCGGGCGGGCGATGGTTAACGACCACCTGAAACAGGGAGTGATTACGGACTGCATTCTCTTGAAGCTGGTCGGCATTCATCCGGTCCTGGTCCATGGAGGCGGTTCAGCGATCGACGAGATGCTGCGCCGTTTGGGGAAGAGTTGGGAGTTTGTGCGCGGCCAGCGGGTTACAGATGAAGAAACGATGGCCATTGTGGAGATGGTGCTCGCTGGCAAGGTGAACAAGGAGATCGTTGCTTTGATCAACAAGCTTGGAGGGAAGGGCATCGGTCTCAGCGGCAAGGATGGCAACCTCATCGAAGCCAGGAAAAAGGTGCTCATTGATGAACAGGGAGAAACGGTCGATCTCGGCTATGTTGGAGAGATCACCAGGGTCAACCCGGAGATCATCAACACTGTTCTCGAAAAGGGTTACATCCCGGTTGTTGCCCCCATCGGTGTCGGAGAAAATGGAGAAAGCTACAACATCAATGCTGATTACGTGGCCGGGGAATTGGCCGCAGCCCTTGGTGCCAACAAGCTCGTCCTGCTGACTGATGTCGAGGGGATCTTGGCGGACCGCGAAGACCCCGAAAGCCTGCTTTCAGTAGTGAGGGTCAGTGAGGTCCCGGAACTGATCAGGAGAGGGGTGATCTCCGGGGGGATGATCCCGAAGGTGGAGTGCTGTGTCCAGGCACTGGAAAAAGGGGTGGGACGTACACACATCATCGATGGCCGGATCCTCCATTCGATTCTTCTCGAGGTATTTACTGACGAAGGTGTAGGAACGATGGTCATCAAAGAGTGAAGGGTGGGAAAAGAGAGTGACTGGCAAACAGGTGATCGAGATCGGCAGGAAGCGCTTGATGCCGACCTATGCTCAGTTCCCGCTGGTGCTGGTTAAAGGTGAAGGGGTGCGGGTCTGGGATCCGGAGGGCAGGTCTTACCTCGATTTTGTGGGCGGAATTGCTGTCAATGCTGTCGGCCACTGTCACCCTCGGGTTGTTGCTGCGGTAAAGGAACAGGCTGGGAAACTTTTGCATTGTTCCAATCTCTACTGGTTTCCCCAGCCAGTGAAACTGGCACAGGAGTTGGCTTCCCTGAGTGGTCTTGACCGCGCTTTTTTCTGCAACAGTGGGGCCGAAGCCAATGAGGCGGCAATCAAGCTAGTCAGAAAGTACGCCTGGAACCGAGGCCAGGAAAACCCGGAGATCATCGCTTTTACCAACTCTTTCCATGGGAGGACACTTGGTGCTCTTGCTGCCACCGGTCAGGAGAAGTTCTGGAAAGGGTTCGAGCCTCTTCCCGGTGGTTTCCACCATCTTCCCTTCAATGGAGTAGAGGCCCTCAAGAAAGCGGTCGATTCCAGGACTGCTGCCATTCTGGTGGAGCCAGTGCAGGGGGAAGGCGGGATCCACGTTGCCACCCCGGAGTTTATGGAAACCCTCGCCGAGTTGCGTGAGAAGCACGGGCTGCTTCTTGTCTTCGATGAGGTCCAGTGTGGTTTGGGGCGAACCGGCAAGATGTTTGCCTTTGAGCATTACGGTGTGCGTCCTGATGTCCTCATTCTGGCGAAGGCCCTTGGTGGAGGTCTCCCCATCGGGGCGGTGCTGGCAAGAGAAGAGGTGGCTGCTGTGTTTCAGCCGGGCAGCCACGGCTCGACCTTTGGAGGGAATCCTGTCGCCTGTGAGGCTGCTTTTGCCGTATTAAAGGTGCTCCAGGAGCAAGGACTGGTGGAAAAGGCGGCAAGAATAGGGAATTATTTCAAGAAGCGACTGGAGGAACTGCAGCAGAGGTTCGGATTGATCAAGGAAGTCCGCGGTCTCGGTCTGATGCTGGGGATGGAACTTGACCGGCCGGGCAAAGAACTGGTGACTCTCTGCCAGCAGCGGGGACTTTTGGTAAACTGCACAGCCGAAAAGGTGATCCGTTTCCTGCCACCACTGGTAGTCACTGAAAGAGAAGTTGACGAAGCTGTCGCCATCCTCGAAGACGCACTCGAAGAGTTCGCTTCCGAGCAGCCTGGCACTTGATTTTGCCAGTGCGTGATTCGTGGTGCCAGCGGTCAGTCAGGCGTTGCCTGGAGAGACCGAAAGACGAAGGTTATCCTTGTTTATAAGGAGGATGGTTCAATGGCTCATTTTTATCGAGACGCCCGTTTAAAGGGGCGTGACTTCCTGACGATTTCCGATTTCACCAGAGAGGAGATCCGGCTTTTCCTGGATGCTGCCCATGAGTTAAAAAGGGAACTCAAGGCAGGGATACCCCATCCTGTCCTCAAAGGAAAAACCCTCGGGATGATCTTCCACAAGCCCTCGACAAGGACGAGGGTTTCCTTTGAGGTGGGAATGTATCAGTTAGGAGGCTACCCCCTGTTCTTGAGTGCCCAGGACCTCCAGCTGCGACGCGGGGAAACGATCGGAGACACTGCCCGTACCCTTTCCCGCTACCTGGACGGGATCATGATCAGGACCTTTGCCCAGGAGGATGTCGAGGAACTTGCCCACTATGCCACCGTCCCGGTGATCAACGGGCTGACTGACCTCGTTCATCCCACCCAGGCCCTTGCTGACATCATGACCGTAGAGGAACACAAAGGGAGGCTGGCTGGCTTGAAGCTGGCTTTTATCGGTGATGGCAACAATGTCGCCCATTCCCTGCTCCAGGTTTGCGCAAAGGTTGGCATGAACATGGTCATTGCCTGTCCCCCGGGATATGAGCCTGATTCCCAGATCTTCAGGGAGGCCCAAGCTGAGGCTGCGGAAACCGGGGCGCGGCTGGAGGTTACCGAGGACCCTGTTGCTGCTGTCGAAGGGGCGGATGTGGTCTATACTGATGTCTGGGCGAGTATGGGCCAGGAAGCAGAGTCAGAAGAGCGGAGGAAGATTTTCTCTCGCTATCAGGTTAACTCAGAGCTGCTTCGCTGTGCGGCACCTGACGTGATCGTCATGCACTGCCTTCCTGCTCACCGGGGAGAAGAGATCACCGATGAGGTGATCGATGGTCCCCATTCGGTGGTTTTCGAAGAGGCGGAGAACAGGCTCCACATGCACAAGGCGATCATGGCCCTGCTAATATAGAAAGGAGGGAATCCTGGTCTGCCGCAAGACCGGGTAAAGTGATGAGTGATATTAAAAAGGTGGTTCTTGCCTATTCAGGCGGACTTGACACCTCGGTGGCCATCCCCTGGCTGAAGGAGAACTTCGGCTGTGAGGTAATCTGCTTTGTTGCCGATCTCGGCCAGGGTGAAGAACTCGAGGGCTTGCGAGAACGGGCGCTCCGGGCCGGGGCGAGCAAGATCTACATCGAGGACTTGCGCCAAGAATTCCTCGAAGAATACGTTTTCCCTACCTTGAAGGCCGGGGCGGTTTACGAAGGGAAGTATTTGCTGGGGACGTCTTTCGCCAGACCGCTGATCGCCAAGTACCTGGTCAAGATCGCCGAGGAAGAGGGCGCCCAGGCGGTAGCTCATGGGGCCACGGGCAAGGGAAACGACCAGGTCCGCTTCGAGGTTTCGGTGATGGCCCTCAACCCCAACCTCAAAATCATTGCTCCCTGGCGTCTCTGGGAGATCAAATCTCGCGAAGATGCCCTTGCATACGCGGCAGCACGGGGAATCGAGGTTCCTGTAGCAAAGGACCGGCCTTACAGCACCGACCGCAACATCTGGCATTTGAGCCACGAGGGAGCCGATCTGGAGGACCCGGCGAACGAGCCCCCGGAAGACCTGTATCTGCTGATTACGCCTCCGGAAAAAGCGCCCGATGAGCCAACTTATGTGGAGATCGGTTTTGAGAAAGGCGTTCCCAGGAGCCTCAATGGTGAAGAACTGGACGCGGTTACTCTCCTGGAGAGACTCAACAGAATCGCCGGGGCAAACGGGGTCGGGATCATCGACCTTGTGGAAAACAGGCTTGTGGGGATGAAGTCACGGGGTGTTTACGAATGCCCTGGAGGGACAGTCCTCTTTCTGGCACACCGTGAATTGGAATATCTAACTCTTGACCGCCAGACTCTCCACTTCAAGGAAATCGTCGCTCAGCGCTATGCCGAACTGGTTTACGATGGCCTCTGGTTTTCTCCACTGCGGGAAGCGCTCGATGCTTTTGTGGAAGCAACCCAGCAGACAGTGACCGGAACGGTGAGGATGAAGCTCTACAAAGGCAACTGTGTGCCTGCAGGGGCAACTTCACCTTACTCCCTTTACCACGAAGGTTTCGCTACCTTCGGTCATTTCGAGCTCTACGACCACAAGGATGCTCATGGATTCATCAGGTTGTTCGGGCTTCCCCTAAAAGTTCGGGCTTTGATGCAGCAAGGGAAATAACAAAAGGGATTCTCGAAGGAAGATGGTGAAAGAAGATGGGTTCTCAAGAAAGACCTTTCAAGCTCTGGGGTGGACGTTTCCAAAAAGAGACCGCAGGTGAGGCGGCATCTTTCCTCAATTCCATATCTTTTGACTGCCGCCTCTACAGGGAGGATATTCAAGGTTCGATTGCCCATGCCCGGATGCTTGGCCGCCAGGGAATCATTACTCCAAAGGAGGCGGAGGCGATCATCAACTGTCTCCAGGAGATCCTCAGGGAACTGGAGGAAGGGAAACTTACCTTCGACCCGGCTGCCGAGGACATCCATTCTTTTGTTGAGGCTGAACTCGTCAAGAGGATCGGTGAGGTCGGAAAAAAACTGCACACTGCCCGCAGCAGGAACGACCAGGTGGCCACATCTTTCCGGCTTTACCTCAGGAAGGAAATTCAGTTTCTCGGGGAACTTGTCCTCCAGTTGATCTCTGCATTGATGAAGCGTGCCCGCGAGCACAAGCGGACGATTATGCCTGGTTACACCCACCTGCAGCGTGCCCAGCCGGTGACTTTCGCCCACCACCTGCTTGCCTACTGCGAGATGCTGCGGAGGGATTATCAGCGCCTCCGTGACTGCTATCACCGGGTGAACGTTTGTCCCCTGGGTTCAGGTGCCCTCGCAGGGACGACATTTCCAATTGACCGGGAGTTCGTGGCGAGGGAATTGGGGTTTCGGGAAGTCGCCGGCAACACCATCGATGCCGTATCCGACCGCGACTTTGCTGTCGAGTTCATCTTCGTTGCTTCACTTTTAATGACACACCTGAGCAGACTTGCCGAGGAACTCGTTCTCTGGTCGAGCAGTGAGTTCAACTTTATCGAAATTGACGATGCTTATACAACCGGAAGCAGCATCATGCCCCAGAAGAAGAACCCCGATGTCGCCGAGTTGGTGCGGGGGAAGACCGGGCGTGTCTACGGTCACCTGGTAGCTCTGCTCACTGTTCTCAAGGGTTTACCACTGGCCTATAACAAAGACCTTCAGGAAGACAAGGAAGCGGTTTTTGATACCATCGACACAGTAAAGGATTGCTTGCAAGTTTTCATTCCCCTCATCGAAACCCTGACCGTGAAGGAATCCCAGATGCTGGCTGCAGCAGGAGAGGGGTTCACCAATGCCACCGATTTGGCTGATTACCTGGTGAAAAAAGGAGTGAGTTTCCGGAAGGCCCACGCCCTCGTCGGCAAGATCGTCCTCCACTGCCTTTCCCAGGGAAAACGTTTGGAGGAGTTGCCTCTAGAGGAGTACCGCTTGTTTTCACCGGTCTTCGGCCCTGATCTCTACGATTGCCTGGATATCAGTGGTTGTGTAGAAAGACGCGCCACTCCTGGTGGGCCTGCTCCCGCTGCTGTCGAACAGGAACTGGAGAAACTGTCAGATTGGCTTGAGGAGATGCGGGCCCTACCCTGGAATTGAGCGACCGGTGAAGTAAACAACCCGGGTTGTCGGCAATAACCCGGGTTTTTAATTCTTGTGGGTGTTGCGTTTATTGGATTTTATGCTTCCGAAGGCAGGAGTCGCTGAGAGGGAATCCTGCCCTTGGGTACTCAATCACCCAATTGTTTGCTGTTAAATTGTGTTTTCTGTAGAAAAGTTGTTTTTAGGACTGGGGAAAAGCGTTGTTGCTGGTGGCGAGGGTTTTCATTCCGGCGACGTAGTAGGCAATGCGCAGTGTTTCTTTGATTTCTTCTTCTGTTGCCCCGAGTTCGCGGGCGCGGTTGGCAAGAACCATTACCCCACGCTCAGAACCGATGTAGGCATCGAGGGCAAGATTGATCAGGGTTTTCGTCTTGGCATCGAGGGCACCAGGAGTCATCGCCACTTCGATCACTTTCACCACTGCTTCGTATAGTTCTGGGTCACGGTCGGCGATCTGCTGGACGAAGGGTGGGACTGCCGGCTTCACTTTTTCACCTCCTCCTCTTGAGTTACTTTTATAACTTTTCTCTTTTTGCTCCCTGTTTCCTTCCCCAGTGGTTTCAAGCATCTTGTTCTCAACAAAAAATCGTCGAATTCTGACTTCAGAAGCAAATTTTACAGCAAATTTTACTCGATTTTTTATAACTCAAGAAGGAAAAATTTTGGGTGCGTAGAAATAAAAAACCAAAACTAAATATGACTCCAGTTTGGTTTCCCGGCCTTTGGGTTTGCTCAGGCGCGTGATTTTTGGAGGTGGGAGCCTTGGGACAGCTTTCTGTCACCAGGCAGTTGGCCTTTTTCTTGTTGTTGGTTATCGTGGTGATGGTGGCTGGGGGAGTTTTTATCATTCTGGGGGTTCGTTCCTTTGGGGAAGATTCCAACTCGATGATCGAAGAACGGACAACGAAGATCATCCTCGCCCAGGATGTCGCCAGGTGCATCCAGGACTTCCTGCTTACCTGGCAGGACTACCAGTTGACAGGTGACTCCTACGAATGGGAACGATTGCAAGAACTGGCAAAAAGGATCGACCGAGAACTGAAAGAGATCAGACCACTTTTGCACACGCCGACGGGTAAGGAGAAGTTGGAAAGGCTGGAGGAGGTCTGGAACTCCTGCAGGGAACAGGTGATCTTTGGCGAGGAGATGTCCGCTGAAGAAGCAGGAGCGATCCTCTTTGCTTACGCCCGTGAGGCCAACAAAGCTGCCGACGATTTCCTTGCCTGGCAGCAACGTCAGTTCCGAAGCGAAAGCGAGAGTCTCGTGGAGCGTGTTGGAGGGGTCGTAGAGTGGATTACCTTGGTTGTGCTCTCAGGTGTTGCCAGTGTCCTCCTTATGGGAACTGTCGCTTCCCGCGCAATTACTGCCCATGCTCTGGTTGCGGAAATGGTGCTTTCAACCACCCGCAACGCGGTGGTCACGGTTGACCGCAGGGGAAGGATTACCGCGGTCAATCAGGTCTTTGAGGAACTCTTCGGAACCCCAGCAAAATCTCTGGTGAATCGGCTCTACGAAACCGTTTGTAGAGAACTGTATCCCCTCGTCGAAGTAATGCGGGAGGGGAAGGTGCGGCAGGGCGAAGAAGTGCGCTTTCGGGATGCTCAGGGGGGAGAAAAGTATCTGCTCGCTGATGCTGTTCCCTGGCGTGATCAACGCCAGCGGATCATCGGTGGAATGCTGGTTTTGAGGGACATTACCGGCCGCAAGCTGCTTGAGGCGAAGATCCGTGAAGAGGCTGACTACTTCTCAGTGCTCAGCCGGACTACGGCCTCAATTCTGGAGATCCCCCTCTCCCGCGCTGACTACGCATCTTCTGTGGCTCGTGTTCTCCTGGAGGGTGTATGCGCCTTTACAGGAGTGGAAAAAGCATGTTTCTTCTCCTGTGAAGAAGTCCCCGAGAAGATTCGCCTAGAGACAGCCATTGGTTTGGAGTGTATAGACGATCTGGAAAAGGCCCTTTCCACTGGTGAGCAGTCCCCGATCAGGGCTGTCTGTTCCACCCTCAAGCCCCTCTATCTCCCCAAAACTGAAGCGTCCGGTTTAAGGATTCCCAGCATCTCTTCGGCCTACTTCGTTCCCGTGCAGTATATTTCCAGGCTTTACGGGGTTGTGGGGATCTTCGCCGCAGAAAAGGACGCCTTTCCCGAGGGAAAAAGGAAGCTGCTTGATACTTTCGTTGCCTACGCTGGTGCCGCTCTGGAAAACGCCCGTCTTTACCAGGAACTCAAAAAAGACGTTTCTTTTGGAGTAATCACAGCACTTTGCAATGCCATCGATGCCAAGGACAGCTTTACCGGAGGTCACGGCCAGCGCCTGGTGGAGATGGCACTGGCTCTGGCGCGGGAGTTGGGCTGCAGTGAACAGGAGTGCGAAGACATCCGCTGGGCTGCAGTGCTTCACGATGTCGGGAAGATCGGTGTCCCTGATGGGATTCTTAGCAAACCTGGTTCACTCACTGATGAAGAGTGGCAACTGATGCGCAAGCACCCGGTACTCGGGTATCAGATTCTTTCTCCGATATCTGCTTTGAAGAACGCTGCCAGGTATGTGCGCCATCACCACGAGAGGTTTGACGGCAGGGGCTATTCCGATGGACTCAAAGGTGAGGAGATCCCGCTGGGGGCGCGGATCATCGCAGTTGCCGACACCTATGTGGCGATGACCGAGGACCGCATCTACCGCAAGGGTTGCAGTCACCAGGAGGCTCTTGCTGAACTTCAGAGGTGCTCAGGGACTCAGTTCGACCCCAAAGTGGTGGAGGCCTTCGTTAGGCTTTTTTCAGATCAGACGAAAGCTTTCGCCTGATCTTACTTTCCCCTGATGTTCGGCTAAAGGGTAAACAGCTTCCTGAGGAAGATCCCGTAGAGGAGCAGGAGGAGAATACCTTCCCACCTCCCGATTTCCCTGTTGCGAATCATCAGCAAGTAGAGAACGGTTACCCCCACCATTGTGGGCAGTCCCAGGAGGACAATGTTTCGGGGAACCTCAAGGGTAGCAATCAGAGAAGGAACTCCCATCACCGCCAGGCTGTTGAAGATGTTGGAGCCGACGATATTGCCGACAGCGATTTGAGCTTTTCCCTTCCTTCCTGCGCTCAGACTCACTGCCAGTTCCGGCAGGGACGTCCCGAGGGCAACTGCGCTCGCTGCGATGACCTCACTTCCCACTTTAAGGATCTCCGAGAAGTGGATCACCGCTTCCACCGTATACCTGGCTCCTAGGTAGATAAACACCGGGCTGATCACCAGTGCCAACGGAATTTTCCAGTTTATTTTTTCTTTTTTCTCTTTTTTGTCGTTGGAGTTCCCCCGAGTTTTCCTCACCAGCAAGGACATGTAGCTGAAAAGACCGGCGATGCAGAAGAGCCCCTCGATACTGGCGAATTTGCCGTTGGCTGCTGTCAGGGAAACGAAAACCGCGGAACCAAGAAGAAAAAAAAGATCAAGGTTGCTTTGCGACCAATGGATTCTCAGGTTTTGGCGGACAAGTGCTGTTGCTCCCAGGATCAGGAGGATATTGGCGATGTTAGAACCAACTACATTGCCGACAACGATTTCCGTGGAGTTGGCAACAGCCGCCAGGACCGAGGAGGCGAGTTCTGGAAGGGATGTTCCCAAACCGACGATGGTGATCCCTGTGATGTAGCCGGGAAGGCCGAAGAAGACACCGGTTTTTTCGGCAGCATCTGTAAAGATGTCTGATGCCTTGATCAGCACGAAAAGGCTAATCCCGAAAACGATGGCCCAGACAAGGAGTGGAGTTGCAGACATTGCCTCTGCTCCTTTGGCGTTTTTCTGCACGTCAATTTTATCAGAAATATGGCTGCCAGACAAAAAATTTGGCGAACAGTCTGTGAGGGTCAAAACTTTCAGAGGAATGTGGTAAAATAGGGTGAGAATTGAAGAGGGGGCTCACCAAAATGGGAATGCAGGAAACTGTTCTCTAGGGCATGATCATCACCACGAACATGGCAACGACCATTTTCACGGCTATCACCACGGCCAATACATGGGCATCACTATTGAAAACGGAGCTGTGGTATTTTTGGATGGGTTTTTGCGTAAAGTGGGAATTGGAAGTGTTGGTGATGGGGTAGGAATACAAGTGAGTTTTGCGAAATGTGATTTTTAAAGAAGGATCAAGAGAGTAATGAATGACCTTATTGGGTTGTTGCTCCGGTACGGGGCACTAGGGCTGATTGTCGTCGCCTTTGCGGAGGCTTCGTTTTTTCCCGTTCCTCCGGATGCTCTGTTGATCCCGATGGTTCTTGCCGCTCCTGAAAATGCAGTTTTGTACGCCCTCATTTGCACACTCGCTTCTGCTGCCGGAGGTCTTTTTGGACACTTTCTGGGAAAACGGGCAGGAAGGCCACTTCTTAATCGTCTGGCTCCAGAGCGGTATTTGCTGAAGGTAGAAGAACTGTTTCAGCGCTTTGGGGGGTGGGCGGTCGCCTTCGCCGCTTTGACTCCAATTCCCTACAAGGTTTTTACGATAGCCGCGGGGGTTTTTCTGGTAAGGAAGCGGATTCTTTTCCTGAGTTCTTTGCTCGGTCGGGGGCTTAGGTTTTACCTGGAAGCACTTACTGTTGAATTCATGGGACCTGCAGCGGTTGATTTTTTGAAACAGTACTCAGGCCCTTTAACATTTGCCTTGGGATTGATCATCATTGGCTGGGCGGGGTGGTATACATGGTGGAAGCAGCGGAAGTGAAGGGGGGCTGCGGTGATGGCAGATGCGGTTCGAAATCTGCTGACAACGGCCCAGGTCTGTCGCATCTTGGGGGTGACACCACATGAGGTTTACCGTCTGGCAACAGAAGGCTATCTGGAGGTCAAAAACTTCATCAGATATAAACACGGTGACCTGCCCCTTTTCAGCGGTGATCAGGTGGAATCAGTGCGCCGCCAAATGCCCAAAATCCTGAGGCGCTGGGAAGGAGAAGAAAGTGCCCGTAAAGGTGCCCAAGCTGCCTGGACGCGGCTCAAGAGGTGGCGCTCTTGCTACTATACAAGGTTGAGGAAAGAGAAGTTTCTTCAGGCATTGGAAGAATTCCCGGAAAAAACCTCTTTACTGCTGCGGGCCTCCTATTACCTTTACCATCTGAACCACTATGCCAAGGCAGGAGAATCTTACCTCTACGACCTTAAGGAAAAGGTTCTCGCGGTGATGGCAGCGAAGTTTGATTCAGAGGATGGACTCAAGATTTTCTTTGTGCCTGGTCCACCGCGCATCAGACTCTGTTCCGAGTGCCGGAGGCGGGCGCGCCGCGAAAAGAAGAGTTATCTGGAATACGCCAACCTTACCGGGGGTTGTTCTCACTGCCAGAAGGATGAGGACTACTACAGCCTCTACGAGTTCGTCGTCGAGGGTGGAGAACATCGCTTCTGCTTCCATTCCCCGGCTCAGGTTGCCAGGAAATGGCTGAAAGGCCGCCAGGTTCCTGAAAAGGAAGGATATGAACGCGAAGGAGGATATCCTTTCGGAAGGAGAATCTATCCAGGAGAGGCTGCTGCTATTAACCTTGCTGAGGTTGTCGATGAACTGGAAGAGTTTCTAAGGGTTGCAGAAGAACTTTAAGGAGCACTGTCAAAAGGGAAATTAGACTGGTGGTTGCAGTGTCTCTAGATAGCGTTTGGGGAGAGGAAAAATGCTCGAACTGCAGAACGTTGTTTTCGGTTATCGC
The DNA here is from genome assembly GCA_001508855.1 of Thermoanaerobacterales bacterium 50_218. Taxonomy (GTDB): domain Bacteria; phylum Bacillota; class DSM-12270; order Thermacetogeniales; family Thermacetogeniaceae; genus 50-218. The sequence continues at coordinate 4,017 of LGFL01000032.1, read as the reverse complement.
GATTCAGCACCAGTGCTCAACGGGATTAGCCTGGTGATTAAAGAAGGAGATTTCCTGATCCTCAGGGGGCCTTCTGGAAGCGGGAAGTCCACATTCCTGCGTCTTCTCAACGGCCTCTTGGAGCCTCAGGAAGGGATTATCCTTTTCCACGGCCGGCCACTTTCCAGTTACGATTATCCTTCTCTGCGTCGTCGAGTCATCTACCTTCCGCAGACACCTGTGCTCCTTGATGCCTCGGTGCGGGACAACCTCTGCCTCCCCTTCCGTTTCCGTTCAGCGAGGAAGGCAACACCACCTACGGATGAAGTGGTCGGGGAATATTTGCGTGTCTTCAGGCTGGAGGATGTTTCTCTTGAAGCCAATGCCCGCAACCTTTCAGTTGGGCAGAAGCAACGCCTCGCTCTGATCAGGGTGCTTCTGCTCAAGCCAGAGGTGCTGCTCCTGGATGAGCCGACAGCCTCTCTGGATCCCGAGGTGTGCCGGGTTGTTGAAGACTACCTGGAGACTCTCAACCAGGAGCAGGGGGTGGGTATCGTGATGGTCAATCACAGTGATTACCTTCCCCGCAGGGTGAATTATCGTTTGTTTTATCTCGACCATGGCAGGCTTAGGGAGGAAGAAGCTTGATGAGCGTCATTGATATCAGTTGGTCAGGATTGTTGCTTTCCCTGCTCTTCGTCGTTCTTGCCGGTCTCAGTTCTCTTGTTCTCCAGCTCGGCCTTCACAAAGACATCTTCTGGGGGACGGTGCGCACCGTTTCCCAGCTTTTCCTGATGGGGTTCCTCTTGAAGTACATCTTTCAGTTGAATTCGGCAGGTCCTGTGCTTCTCGTTTATGCGGTAATGATCCTTTTCGCTGCCCAGATCATCAGGGGAAGAGTGAAGAACAAGGAGATCCCCTATCTTGCTCCCACCATTATTTCGATGTTCCTCAGCTACACCCTGGTGGCGTTTATCGTCACTGCAGGGATCATCCAGGTCGAACCCTGGTACAGACCCAGTTACTTCCTGCCAATTGGGGGAATGATAATCGGTAATTCGATGAATGCTATTGCTCTCTCTCTTGAGCGTCTTTTTGGAGACCTGCGTGCCCAAAGGGATGTTGTGGAGATGTACCTTTCCCTTGGTGCCGACTACCGGGAGGCCTCCGGAGATATCTTTAGGAGGGCTGTCAGTGCTGGGATGATCCCCTCGATCAACTCGATGATGGGGGTGGGGCTGGTGTTTATCCCTGGCATGATGAGCGGTCAGATTCTTGCCGGTGCTGACCCCATCATTGCGGTGAAGTACCAAATCGTGGTGATGCTAATGCTCGTCGGTTCCACCGCGCTCGGCAGCTTCCTGGTGACCCTGCTGGTCAGGAGGATGTGCTTTTCCGCCAGTCACAGCCTTCTTTTGGGCAAGGATTGAGGCAAACTGAGGAAGCAGGGGTTTTCAGGACCACAGCGCGAAAAACGCATCGGTTGTCCCAGATCCACCCATCATCAGGGCATCTAAAGCCATTGTCTTTTTTCTCCCCAGCCGGTCCCAGAGGGCCCCGAAAACCAGCCTTCCGATCCCGTTAGCCACCGAGAGGATCCCCATTCCAAGAGCGGCCAGGTCTTCAGCAACTCCTTTTTCTACGGCGAAGGGAACGATATGTCCGAAACTGATCAGTCCTCCGGTAAGGATGAACAAAAAAGGGAGACTGTTTTTTTATGATAAACTTTGGCATAATAGAGGCGAGGAGATGGTGGATGTGCGACCTGATGGTAGAAAACCAGAAGAAATGCGGCCGGTTCGGATTCAACGGGGTTATCTGAAGCACGCCGAGGGTTCTGTGCTGATCGAGATGGGGGATACCAAGCTGATCTGTTCCGCCAGTGTTGAGGATAAGGTTCCCCCTTTTATTAAAGGAGAAGGCAAGGGGTGGGTAACCGCAGAGTACGGGATGCTACCCAGATCGACTAATGTCCGCACCCCGCGAGACATAAGCCGGGGACGCCTCAATGGCAGGAGTTGCGAGATCCAGAGGCTCATCGGGAGGTCGTTGCGGGCTGTTGTTGACCTGGATAAGCTTGGGGAGAGGACAATTTGGGTTGACTGTGATGTGATTCAGGCTGATGGGGGGACACGCACTGCAGCGATCACCGGAGGCTTTGTCGCCCTCGTTGATGCCCTCAGGTTGCTGAAAGAAAGAGGAGAAATCGAAGAAGTTCCTGTTCGGGATTATCTTGCCGCAGTAAGTGTTGGTAAGGTTGATGGGGAAATCAGGCTTGACCTCTGCTTTGAGGAAGACGCTCAAGCAGAGGTAGACATGAATGTGGTGATGACGGGAAGCGGTAAGTTTGTGGAAGTTCAGGGGACTGCAGAAGGGGCATCCTTTTCTTGGGAAGAACTTCAGAAGTTTCTCAGCCTGGCGACTCAGGGCATCAGGGAGTTGCTGACTCTACAAAAGGAATTATTGGGTGAGTTGGATGAAGAAGATCGTGATCGCCAGCAGGAATCCGGGGAAGATAGCTGAGTTCCGCCAGCTTCTCGCCGAACTCCCTTTGGAAGTCCTCTCTTTGCTTGATTTTCCGGAGATCCCTGAGATTCTGGAGAGCGGGTTGACTTTCCGGGAAAACGCTCTTTTGAAGGCGCGCACAGTTACTAGTTATACAGGGTTGACAGCTCTTGCAGATGACTCCGGTTTGGAGGTTGATTATCTCGGTGGGGCGCCGGGTGTTTACTCTGCCCGTTACGCGGGGCCTGAGTGCGATGATGCTGCTAACAACCAGAAGCTCTTGGCAGAGCTTGCCGGGGTTCCTCTGGAGAAAAGAACAGCGCGCTTTCGCTGTGTAATTGCCATTACTACTCCTCGAGGAGAAGAGTTTTTCTGTGAAGGTGTTTGTGAAGGGAAGATCGGCTATACCCCGCGGGGAGAATCAGGCTTCGGTTATGACCCTCTTTTCATTGTCCCGGCGCTCGGGAAAACATTTGCTGAACTCGGCCCAGAGGTGAAAAACAGGATCAGCCACCGCGCCCAGGCGATGCGCCTGGCCAGAGAAATTCTGGAGCGCCTTGTGGGGACAAATGGGGAAGGGAAAAAGGATGCGAATCGGGGTCCTGAGTGATTCGCACGGGAGTCTGAGGCGTGCTGAGCAGGCTGTTTCCCTGATGGGGAAGATCGATCTTCTCCTCCATGCCGGTGACTTTTACCGCGATGGTCTCCACCTGGGAAAGCATTTTAAGGTTGAAGTTAAGGCAGTTGTTGGCAACTGCGACCGCGGGGTGCAAGGACCTGTGGAGGAGATTTTGGAGATCGCAGGTCACCGGATTTTGCTTACGCACGGCCACCTGTACGGTGTCAAATTCGGTCTGATGCGCCTTTATTACCGGGCCCTCGAGGTGGAAGCTGGTATTGTTGTTTTCGGCCACACCCATGTCCCGATGGCAGAGGAAGTGGAAGGGGTCTATTTCCTCAACCCCGGGAGTGTTGCTTACCCGCGGGTTAAGGGAAAATACACCTGTGCTGTTCTCGAGATTGCAGGTCCTGATTACAATGCTTCGATCATCAGCTTAGATTAGCGGTTTTTCACTGCCATTTTTCTGTTCGTGATTTTTCGTAGTAGTGTTGGTCCTTTGTTGTGATGCCAGTTTCGGAAGGATCCATCTCTAATTGCTTGAAACTGGTGGTATTCTGTGATATACTTTGTTTGCGGAAACGGGGCGTGGCGCAGCTTGGCAGCGCGCTTGGCTTGGGACCAAGAGGTCGGGGGTTCAAATCCCCCCGCTCCGACCATTTTGGATTCTCCTGCTATTGAACTCCGTTGTGGACTTGTGATAGAATATGATTGCCAGTGGGCGGGTGTAGCTCAGTGGTAGAGCCCTGGCCTTCCAAGCCAGTAGCGTGGGTTCGATTCCCATCACCCGCTCCATTTTAGTTTCATTTTAGTTTTTAATATCGAGGAAAAATTTGCGTCCCGGTAGCTCAACAGGATAGAGCAACGGACTTCTAATCCGTTGGTTGGGGGTTCGAGTCCCTCCCGGGACGCCA
>LGFL01000031.1 GCA_001508855.1 Thermoanaerobacterales bacterium 50_218 | reverse complement strand
AAGATAGAGAGATCCAGTCCAGTCTACCTCCTCAGTGCTGTTACTTCGTAATCAAAGGGTCTATAAGAGCAGGTGCTTCCATTTAACTTTCGCCAGCGAACAAAAGGTCCAAGATTTCTTCCTGCAGTACTTCTGATGGCTTACCCTGGGCCCAGATGCGTCCTTCTTTCATTAAAACGAGCCTATCGCAAACTGCCGCTGCCGTTTTTAGCTCATGGGTTACCATCAGGGTGGTCAGGCAACGAGAGCGGTGAATCTCTTCGACTAACGACATTATGCTTACCCGTGCCCTGCGGTCAAGGGAAGCTGTCGGTTCATCAAGCAAAAGTATTTCCGGTTCCTGGGCAAGGGCACGAGCAATGGCCACACGCTGCTGCTCACCCCCCGAGAGGTGGCCTATAGGGCGTGAGGCCAGATGGCTCATCCCCACCAACTCCAGCATTTTGTCTACGATCTCCCAGTCATCTGAGGTGGGCCGGCGCAGCAATCCCAAACGTCCGTAGCGGCCTATCATCACAACTTCCCTGGCGTTGATCGGCATCCGGGGATCAATGTTGGGCAACTGGGGCACATAGCCAACAAGTTTTCGGAGAGAAGCTGAACAGCCGTTATTCAGCGAATACCCAAGAACTTCTACCTCACCCCGGAGTAGTCTACCAAGACCGTTGATCAGAGTAAGCAGAGTGGTCTTCCCGGCTCCGTTGGGACCGATAATTCCTACCAACTCACCTCTTTTCACCGATAGGGAAACACCCTTTAGTGCAACATCCTCTCGATAAGAAACAACAGCATCTCTTATTCTGATAACCACATCATTTTGAGATGTTCGATCTGGGGGTGTTCGACTTGCCATACCTGACACCTCACCCGATGAGGAAAACGAATCTCCCTTATAGCTAGATTTGCTTAACTGCCTCTAACAGCAGTTCCACATTTTTGTCGATTGCGGCAGCCCAGGTATCTGTCTGCGGCAAAGCTCCTGGGAAATTGGAAATCGTAACCTGGGCAGCTCCCAGTTCTTCGGCGATCCCTTTCCCGGCATCTGGGCCGCTCTGCAGGTTGTCAACCACGAGTTTGACACCCTCCTGCTTTCCTTTGTTAATCAACTCCTGGACCTTTTGCGGGCTAAGCTCCTCAGGGCGCCCATAGGTAGCAACCACGTTAAAGCCGGCCCATCTGAGAAAGCCCTCCTGCATATTAGAGCAGATCACTTTGATGTTACTAACGTTAGCAGCCTGGAGCTTGGCGCGAATTTCTTTTTCTTTCGCTTCTATAGAAGAAACCAGTCTCTTTTTGTTCGCTTCGTAGTAAGACCTGTTGGCTGGATCGTTTTCGATCAAGATTTCGGCAATTTTTTCAACCGCTTCTTTCTGCACTGGTGGCGCCATCCAGTTGCCTTTCACTGCCACCGGAACCACAACCAGATCCTCGTTGTGGACGGAATTAATCAAATCCTGGGTAAACATGCTGCCCTGCCAATCGTGGCGCAGAAACAGCTTGGCCGTGGCCAGTTTTTGAACATCACTAGGTTTGAGATCAAAATGACCAGGGCAAGTACCAGGAGGAACGATGTTGGTAACTTCGACCCGATCCCCTCCAACCTCCTCGACAATTGCTGCAATTAGAGAAGTCCCCGTGGCAACACTCAGCTTCTCCTCTTCTTTCGGGGTACACCCACCTGCTAACCAAAGCAAACAACCTAAAACAAGAAAAACAACTAGAAAATGAAACTTTTTAATTTTCACCATTGCTATCCCCTCCTGTCATCTCTTGTTAAATAAAAGAAGACCATGAAAGTTCCTTCATGGAATTCCCCGGAACCTTCATGGTCCCATTTTCCGAACCGTCTGAAATTTCCGTTCCTCGCCTAAAGCAACCTGTCCTGCCTTCCCTGAACCAAATGCTCTGGTTTACGCAAATTCCTGTGACTCCGTGTCACAATTACCTATATATTCATTCGCCAAAAGATGATAGATTCCTTCTCCTTCTACAACTCTCTTATATCTCTCTAAAATTTAGTCGACTTCGGTTTTTCTGAAAAACCTGACACCTAGACTGAAAGTGAAAAGTCCGAAACAAAGGAGGACGAGAAAATCCACATAGAGGGGGATCTGGGAAACCCCCACAAGGAAGTACCTTATGGCATCAACACCATAGGTCAGGGGATCGACATAGCTCAGGCACCTGAGCCAGCCGGGAATTCTATCCAAAGGGAAAAACGCCCCTGACAGAAGGAAAAGAGGAAAAGTAAGAAGCCGCATCACCATTTGAAAGCCCTGCATGTCAGTAATCACAGAAGCGAGTAAAATCCCCAGAAAAACGAAACAGCCGGAAACGAGGATCATAAAGAGCAAAGAAAAGAGCAACCCGGAAGCCCCTGAGAAGATCCTGAACCCAAAAGCAAAAGCAATGATGATGATCACCATCGCCTGTATGAGAGCAGTTGTCATTCCTCCCGCAGCCTTCCCCAGAGCAATGGCTGTCCTGGAAACCGGAGCCACCATGATCTCTTTCAAGAACCCGAACTGGCGGTCCCAGAGCAGCGACATTCCGCTCTGAATCGACTCGAAGAGAAGGGCCATCCCGATGATCCCGGGGACAAAAAAATGAAGATAACTAAATCCTTCCGGCAACCCAGCGCCGGAGAACCTGAAGGAAGCATTGAGTCCCATTCCTAGAAACGTCAGGAAGAAAAAAGGCATGGAAAAGGAGCCGACAACCCTGCTTTTCGCCCGGAAGAATCTGATCATCTCCCGCAGCCAGATCGTATGCACCGCTTTCAAGAAAAGTCTCATTTTCTAACTCCCCTTTTCTGCAATCGCATCCTTGCCTTGAGCCGTGCTTGCTCTCGAGAACTCGCCTTCTGGTCGCGCAGTCCCCTTCCCGTAAGGTGGAGGAACACATCCTCAAGAGTGGGCTTTCTGAGACTTATCGAGCGAATCACGATCCCTTCACCTGAGGCAATTTCCACCAACCGGGGGATGAGTGTTTCGCCCCCTTCAACACTCAAAAACAAGAAACCATTATCCATCTTCGCTTTTTTTACGAAATCGACCTGTTGGAGTAACTCCAGAAGTTTCTTCCCTCCACTATCATCCACCTCCAGAGTCAAGACATCGTTTCCGACAGAACTCTTCAGGTTGTTCGGGGCATCAAGGGCGATGATCTCCCCATGGTCGATGATCGCCACCCGGTCGCAGAGGAAATCCGCTTCTTCTATATAGTGGGTGGTGAGGATAATGGTCACTCCTTCTTCCCTGAGCCTCTTCACGTACTCCCAGATGCGGCGCCGCGTGTAGACATCAAGACCCAGAGTGGGTTCATCAAGGAAGAGGACCCTCGGGTGATGCATCAAACCTCTGGCGATCTCCAGTCGGCGATACATTCCTCCGGAGTAGTTTTTTACGAGTTCGTCAGCCCACTCCCGAAGCTCAACGAGGTCCAGAACTTCCTCGATCCTCTTTTTTCTTTCTTCCTTTCCAAGGCCGTAGATCCGTGCGTGAAAATCGAGGTTTTCCCTCCCTGTGAGTTCGAAATCCAGGCTGGGGTCCTGAAAAACGATCCCGATACACTTTCTTACCTGATCTGACTCATCGATAACACTATGTCCCCATACTTCTGCATATCCCGAGGTTGGCCGGATCAGAGAAGTCAGCATCTTCACTGTTGTTGTCTTCCCCGCCCCATTAGGTCCCAGAAGACCAAAAACCTCTCCTTTTTCGATCTCCAAGCTGATGCCTTTTACCGCGGTAAACTCACCGAATTTCCTTACAAGATTCTCTGCTCTTACCGCGAACATAATACCATCCCTCATTTTAAAAATTAAACTTGTCCGGGAGCAAAGAGCATCCCGCGATTTTATCCTTTCTGAGCAGCTTCTGCTGCTGTACTGGTTCAGTTTTTGAATTCTCCAAAACCAAAAATAATCCTTTTGACTTCCTCTAAAGGAAACAACAAATAGCCCTACTCTGGGATATGCTCCCCCATCTGAAGTTGGAGCAAAAAAAGGAGTATTCCACTGGCTATGGAAAGATATAAAAAGATATAATAAGGAGACTTTCACGGGGGGAAAGGTGTGGAAGAAGAAAAAAAGCTAAAGTTCAGGAAGGTGTTGGTGGTCGCCCTCGTTTTGATTGCTGCTGGAAGCACCTGTGTTTACTTTACCTGTTTCCGGCCCAGAATCAGTTCTTCCGAAAAGATCTTCGCCAGCGGGACGATTGAAGCAACTGAGGTCGATGTCTGCCCTGAAGTGAGCGGAAAAATTGTTTCCCTGCTGGTGGAAGAAGGTGATCTAGTGAAGGCAGGTCAGGTCCTGGCAGAAATCGAGTCTGAAGAACTGAAAGCAAAATACCAGCAGGCCGAAGCTCAGGTCGAGTCTGCGAAAGCCCAAGTTGCCCGCGCCAAAGCTGCTCTGGAAGCCAAGCGCAAATCGGCTGAAGCCCAACTGAGTCAGGCAGAAGCCGCCTTCCGGCAGGCCAAGGCGCAATATGAAAAAGCACTCCAAGGGCCCAGACCTCAGGAAGTGAAAACCGCTGCCGCCAATCTGGAAGCTGCCAAAGCCCAGCTCGACCTTACCAGAAAGACCTTTGAGCGGATCGAGTTCCTCTATGAGCAGGGAGCAGTCTCTGAACAGGAGCTCGATGAAGCCGAGGCCAAACTCGAAGTGGCAGCAGCAAACCTAGAAAAAGCCGCCCAGCAATTGAGCATTACCGAAGAAGGAACCCGCCAGGAAGACCTGGCTGCAGCCGCGGCTGCAGTCGACTACGCTCGCGCTGCTGTAAACCTCGCTGCTGCCCAAAAAGAGGTGGTAAGAGCTGAGGAGGCGAATTATGAAGCAGCACTGGAAAATTTGAAACAGGCTGAGGCGCTTCTCGCTCAAGCAAAGGCGGCCTTAGACAAGACCGTGATCAAAGCTCCTCTCGATGGAGTCGTCCTCCTGAAGAACTTCGAGGTCGGAGAACTGGCAGTTCCGGGAGTTCCGCTGGTTACCCTTGGCGACCTCAGCAAAGTATGGCTGCGCCTTTACCTCCCAGAACCTGAGATAGGGAAAATAAAGCTGGGTCAGGAAGTAGAAGTCAGGGTCGACTCCTTTCCCAAGCGCGTTTTTAAGGGGAAGATCGTCAACATCTCCCAGAAGGCAGAATTTACTCCCAAATTTGTCCAGACTAAAAGAGAGAGGGTCAACATGGTTTTTGCGGTCAAGGTTCTCATTCCTAATGAACAAGGTTTGCTGAAACCGGGGATGCCTGCTGATGCTGTGATCACCTGCCGTTCTCGTGGTGATTGAGGAAGGAAAGAGATGGAGGAGTATGTAGTAATTGCCGAAGGTTTGCAAAAAAGGTTCGGTTCAATCTGGGCACTCCACGGCCTCGACCTCCGGGTAAAACGGGGCGAGATCTGCGGGATCATCGGCCCTGACGGGGCCGGCAAAACAACGATCCTGCGTCTGCTGACTGGGCTCTTTCCGCCAACAGGAGGAAAAGCACAAGTGCTCGGCTGCCAACTGACCCCTGAAAGCACCGCTTCCCTCGACCAGGCAAGACACCGAATTGGCTACATGCCGCAAGGTTCAGGGTGCTTTGGAGACCTCACTGTTTACGAAAACCTGATATTCTTCGGGAAGGTCTACGGGAAAGAGAACCCTGAACTGGAGCAAGAGATCGACTTTTTGCTGGAGTTCACCGGCCTCAAACCATTCGCTACAAGGCTGGCCGACCACCTTTCAGGAGGAATGCGGCAGAAATTGGGCCTCGCCTGCAGCGTCCTGGCGAAACCAGAGCTTCTGCTCCTCGATGAACCAACAACAGGTGTCGACCCGGCAGCACGCCAGGACTTCTGGGAACTCCTCAAAACTTTGCAACAAAAGCACCAGATGTCTGTGGTGGTCACCACACCTTACATGGATGAAGCAGCCCGCTGCGACCAGGTCGTCCTTCTTCATGATGGAAAAATCCTGGCCTCGGGACCTCCGGAAAGCCTCACCGGTCTTTTGAAAGGCTTGGTATTAGAAGTGAAGGTAAAGGAAAAGTACCGCGCCTGTGAAACGCTTTCTGGACTCCCGGGTGTAAAGGATGTCAATCTTTTCGGGGATTGCCTGCACCTATTGGTCGAGGCACGTTCCTGCGAGGATCAGGTGAAAAATGTGTTAGCTACCGAGGGACTGGAATTCGGAGAGGTGAAAGCTGTCTCTCCGACACTTGAAGATGTTTTCCTGTCATTGCTAGCAGAAGAAAGGAAGTGAAACCTTTGGATAAGGTGATTGTTGTTCAGGAACTCACTAAAAAGTTCGGGGAATTTGTCGCCGTCGATGGGGTTAGTTTTTCTGTGAAACCAGGAGAAATCCTCGGGCTGTTGGGGCCAAACGGAGCGGGGAAAACCACCCTCGTCAAGATGCTCTGCGGGATCCTCGAACCAAGCGCGGGAAAAGCCTGGGTGCTGGGGTATGATCTTGCCCGCGAGGGAGACAAAATCAGGCCTCATATCGGCTATATGTCGCAGCAGTTCAGTCTCTACCCGGACCTCACCGGAGAAGAAAACTTGTATTTTTACGGCGGGATCTATGGGCTCGAAGGAGAAAAACGCTTTCAAAGGCTTAACGAGGTCGTCAAGTTGCTTGAACTGGAGAACTGGGCAGTTTACACAGTGGAAAACCTGCCCCGCGGAATCAGGCAGAAAATCGCCCTCGGCTGTGCGATCATCCACCAGCCTAGACTCCTGATTCTGGATGAGCCCACTTCAGGAGTTGACCCAAAGGTTCGGCGCCATTTCTGGAGGCTGATCCACCAACTGACGATGAGTGGAACAACCGTACTGGTAACCACCCACTACATGGATGAAGCCGCCTACTGCGACCGTCTGGCTTTCATGTTCGAGGGGCGCCTGCTGATCTGGGGAACTCCGGAGGAAGTAAAGGAGGCAACAGGAACAGAGAGCCTTGAACAAGCCTTTGTGAAACTGGTGCGCAGGAAATAACCTGAGCAGCAAAAGCCGCAGCTTGGAACTTAAACATCGCCTGGCGGAACCAAACCTGCGAGAAATGATAGGGTAGCCTGGGGGCGAATTTTAAGGTGGGAGCTCTAAGCAAAAAATTGAGATTAGGTGGTGTAAGTTTTTGAAAAGGTTGTCAGCAATCATTTACAAGGAATTCATTCAGATGCGCCGCGACCGGCCGACCCTGATGATGATGATCCTGCTCCCGGTAATCCAGTTGCTCCTTTTCGGTTTTGCCGTGAACACCGATGTCAAGCACCTTCCTACCGTTGTCTGGGACCAGTCGCGAAGTCAGGTGAGCAGAGAAATCCTGGCCGCTTTCCAGAACTCCCAGTATTTCGACCTGAAGTACACGGCAGAAAACTACCGGGAAGTAACCGCTTACCTCGACAGCGGCCGCGCCCGCGTCGGGATCATTTTTCCTCCTGACTTTGCCCAAAAGCTGAAAAGAGGTGAACAGGCTCAGCTCCAGGTGATCATCGATGCCTCCGACCCGATGACCGCCAGTTCGGCACTGAGCACCTCCCAGTTGCTCGGACAGATGAAGTCTCCCCCACCTATTGATGTTCGCGTCCGCGCCTGGTATAACCCGGACCTGCTTTCCACCAACTTTATGGTTCCCGGGCTACTGGGGGTAATCCTGACGATCGCCATGGTCCTGTTCACAGCCCTTGCCGTAGTTCGGGAACGCGAGCGGGGAACTCTCGAGCAATTAATCGTCACCCCGATTCGCCCTGCGGAATTGATCATCGGCAAAATCCTTCCTTATATTGGTGTTGCCTTCGTGATGATGACCCTCGCTCTGCTCGCCGGGGTGATCGTGTTCCAGGTTCCCATCAACGGGAGCGTCGGGCTGCTTTATCTGCTCTCCCTTCTGTTCATGCTCTCCTGCCTGGGAATCGGGATTTTGATCTCCACTGTCGCCAGGAACCAGAGGCAGGCCATGCAGATGGCGTTTTTCTTCATTTTTCCTTCGATCCTGCTCTCGGGATTCGTTTTCCCCAGAGAGGCCATGCCTCCCTTCTTCTATGCCCTCGGCTACCTGATTCCCACGACCTATTTCCTCCAGATCCTCAGGGGGATCATCCTCAAAGGGATCGGAATCACCTACCTCTGGGAACAGGTCATTTCTTTACTGATCTTCGGGCTCCTAGTGAACCTGATCAGCATCATCCGCTTCCGAAAAAGCCTTTCCTGACAACAAGAGTGAGAAGAAGAAAATACTTGGCAAGATCAGAAGCAGATTTCAAAAAACCACTACATCAGATATAATGATGAAAAGGAATATGCTAGGAGCGCGCCCATATGGAAGGCAATCTATCACAACTCCTTGCAGATCTGGCCCAGGAGCCGGATCGCTTAAAAAAGACCTTAAAAATTCTCGCGCTGATTACTGAGCAGATCCAGCCTCTCAAACCGATCGTGGTTGGGGGAACAGCCCTGGAATTCTACACTCTTGGGGGCTACACCACAAAGGATGTCGACCTTGTCGTTGCCGACCGCAAGCGGCTCGACCAAGTGCTGTGTAATCTGGGCTTCGAACGCACCACAGGTAGACACTGGTACAGCGATCTTCTCGACCTGGCCATTGAAGCTCCAGACGAAGTGCTTGCTGGATCTGAAGATAAAATCACAACCGTCGTTATCGGAGGAAAGCCAGTGTATCTTATTGGTGTCGAAGATCTGATTATCGACCGCTTGGCTGCAGCCAAATACTGGCAGGGGTGTCAGGAAGACTTCAACTTAGCAGTGAGGTTGCTGGTCCTTCATAAAGGGAGTATTGACTTAAAATACCTCAAAGAAGCAGCAGAGAAAGAACTGGTAACTGACATTTTAAAAAAAGCGCTGCAGAAGAGCAGAAAATACCTTAAAAAACTGTAGAGGATGGTTTCTGATGAAGGAATTGGAATTCGAGCAGTACTACACCGAACTGCTGGAAAGAAAGCAGAGGCTCGACAAACTCCTACCTCCAGCAAGGAGGAGGCGCAGGTCTTCCCGCTCCCCAGAGGAGGCTTTCATCTTGACCCTCCTGGACGTGAGGAGATGGGAACGTGCCGTCGCCTCGGGAAAAATCGAGGTAACGGGACCGCGGGAGTTTAAAATCCCTGACTGAGCGCCTTTTCATGCTGTTTTTGTTGCTGCCGCTGCCTTTGAAGCTTGAAGAGGCTCAAGCGGGATAATATACGGCCTCCCTGAATCCTTGTTGACAACTGCCTCCACCCCGTAGACTGCTCTTACATTGTCAGGGGTTAGCACCTCTTCCGGGCTGCCGATGGCATAAATCCTTCTTTCTCGCAGGAAAACCATTTTATCCGAAAAGCGGGAAGCCAAGTTCAGGTCATGCATCGAGATGATCGCTGCCACACCTTTTTCTTTTGCTGTAGAGGAGACCAGATTCATGACCTCAAGCTGATGTTTCAGGTCAAGGTTGCTGGTGGGTTCATCAAGGAGAAGGATTTCCGGCTCTTGAGCGAAAGCCCTGGCAATCAGAACCTTCTGCTTTTCTCCACCACTAAGCTCGTTAAAATCCCGGAGCGCCATTTCCTCTAACCCCATTAATCTGAGTAAGCCTGCGACTATTTCCTTGTCCCTTGAGCTTACCCTCCAGTCTATATAAGGCCTCCTTCCCAAAAGAACGATATCAAAAACGGTAGAAGGAAAGGTGCGAACGCCATTCTGAGGGACATACCCTGAGAGCCGGGCGAGTTCTTTTAAATTCATCTTGCTAACGTCTTTCCCCATTAAAAGCACTGTCCCTTTTTTCGGTTTAAGGATCTTATTGAGGCACTTCAATAAAGTGGTTTTTCCTGAGCCGTTGGGCCCGACAAGGGTTACCACTTCCCCTTTTTCTACCTCCAGAGTAATATCCTCTAACACAGGTCTGTGTCCGTAACTGAAATGAAGCCTTTTTACCTCAATGATCATCAGAAATACTCCTTCCTTCTGGTCATTAGAAGAAAAACAAAGAAGGGGACACCGATGAAGGAAAGGACAATTCCTACTGGGATGACAACAGGTGAAAAAACAGTTCTTCCTACTGTATCCGCTCCCACCAGGAGAATGGCACCGAGAATGCAAGAGCAAGGAAAAAGAAACCTGTGGTCTGCACCAATTAACAAACGGGTAATATGGGGAGCGACAAGACAGACAAAGCCGATTATTCCCGTAAAGCAGATGATTCCGGCTGTAATGAAGGTTGCCACAATGAGAGTGATGATCCTCACGCGGGCTGCATTGACACCGAGACTTGTAGCAACTTCATCACCACCAGAAGCCATGACGTTTAAATCCCAAGAATATCTCATCAAAAAAGGGAGACAAAAAAAGAGGATTACCGTTACCACCAACACATTCTCCCACGTCGCCCCAGTAAGGCTGCCAAACAGCCAGAAGACCACTGCCTGCAGTTCTTCCTCGGTAGCAAGGTACTGCAGCAGAGAAGTGGCAGCACTGGCAAAGTACATCACAGCAATCCCCGCCAAGATCAAACTCTCTCCGGTCACCCCGCGCATCCTGGCAAGACCATAGACCAGAAAGGCAGTGAGCAAGGCACAGAGAAAAGCATTGGTTACCACTACCGCTTTTTCAGCTCCGACAAGACTAAATCCAAGGACGATCGCTAGGGATGCACCGAGGGCAGCACCAGAAGAAACTCCTATGGTAAAAGGGCTTACTAAAGGGTTTCGCATTATTCCCTGCATCGCCGCTCCGGACACAGCAAGACCTGCCCCGGCAACGATCCCCATAGCGATCCTGGGAAGCCTCAGATGCCAGACAACGACATCGGCAAAGCTCGTTGTTTCAATTCCGGCAAAAGGAAAGATTCTGGCAAACACGGCAGACGAAACTTCACCTATCCCTAAACGGGCAGAACCCAAGGTAGTCGCATATAAGGACAATGCTACCAGAGCACCCAGACTGCCCAGGATAAAAACTACTTTTCTGGCGGTGAACCTGGTGTAAAGCTCTTTTATTTCTGCAAATTCTATTTCTCTAGCTTCTGTTGCCATAGACGTTTCTCCTCTTTCCATCCTCATTCTGAAGCTTCGACATTTCAGAGAAATTGCTTTTACTCGAAAACCATGAACGATGCTCCCAAAGCTTCAGTGTGCGAAGACCCCGCCTAATTGGGAAGTTCCGGATATATAAAAGCCCCTTTTACTTTTTCATATTCCACTCCCAGATATTTTTCCAGGTGTTTCCTGAGATACTCCTCCGGATCGAGGTCTTTAAAAAGCTCAGGGTAAAACACCTTCGCCAAAAAGCAAGCCCCAATGTTCTTAAAGGCTCCACCCCAAAGCGAGTGAGCAAAGGTGTAAACTCTCCCTTCTTTTACTGCTTTGATCTCACCAAATCCCGGTCTTTCTTTTAAGCTCTCGGTTGCTTCCTGAAGAGGCTGAAGATCAGGATTCCCAAAACCACTATGTTCATAAAGATCCCTAACTATCACATCGGGATTTTGTTGAATTACCCACTCAGGGTCAACCTCGGGATAACCCCCAACAAGACCGCGGGCGATATTGATACCTCCAACCATTTCGATCAACTGGTGGTATCCTGAGCCTTGAGAACAGGTATGATATGGTTTTGATCCGTGCTCATAATAAACACGGACTCTTTCTTCTTCTTTCAAATCTTTTATTTTTTCCTCGATCTCCCTGATCTTGCTGAACCAAAATTCAGCGTATTCTTCTGCCTCTTTTTCCTTTCCAAAAATTCTTCCCAGCAACTTGATCTCTCTTTCCATTGTCTCCGGATTGTAAAGGTCGAGACGCACCACTCTTATTTCATCGGGAAGTTTTCTCTCCAGTTTTTCCGGATCCGGCCATTTCACATAAGTGAACACTACTTGCGGCTTCAACTCAACTATTTTCTCGAGGTTCGGCTCAAAACTTGAACCTACCTGGGTTTTTTTACTGATTTCGGGCAAAATTGGCTGATCACCAGCCATATACTTGCTAATTCCGGCAACCTCGTCAGGGCTCACACCAATGCACTTCAAGGCGACGGCGTGGTCAGAAGAAAGAACCAAAACTAAAATTAAAAAATGCCATGAAAGCTCCTACCTGTTTCTACAGGTAAAATGCCTTCATGGCATTGTTTTTCCGTCTTTAATTGTTTTAATTGTTCAGGTCAATTTTTAAGTTTCGCTTCGCCCCCTGCGAAGCAAATTAAACCAACTTCCGACCGTTCATCGGCTATTAGGTGCTTCTTACACCTTTTTTCTACATATTCTTCATAACCAACTTAATTCCTGCTGGTTCCAAAAATCTTCCCTTTAAGTTTCAGTGGCGGTGGATGCAGCATCCACCGCCGCACCTTTTCAAGGATACACTTTACGAGCAACCTTTAGAGGAAAAATCTAGATCTCGGAAGCAACTACTTTGGGAAAATGAAAGTAGCTACCTTGTTTTCGTTATCCCACTTAAGTTCTCCCCCGAAGGCGATCTGTAAACCACGAAGGGTCGCACAGGTGTAATCGTTGATAATCTTTGCTCCCTGGTCAACCGGGATTTCGATTCCGTTGATAACGATTTTATTCTCGCCAATTGGGAAGGCAACAACCTTATTCCCCTTGATGAAGTAGGCAGTCCTGGTGGTAGCATCCCACATCTTTTGCAGCCCGAGGATACCGCAAAGCAGATTGACTTGAACTAGAGTGCGGCCATTGACCAAGTAAACACCTTCATCTCCAACAGCAAAAGTGGCTTTAACTGCATTGTCATCAATAACAGTAGCGTTAGCTACCTTAAACAGTAAGGAGTCATCGCTTTCGGTATAAACACTAAGCTCTATATCCCCAGGCAAGACAAGGTTTTCAATATCGTACTCGACATTAGAGATTTTTATGGTGCTGGCTGAAGAGCTTTCCTCGTTTACACTCAATACGAGAATGTTCTTATCTTTCAAACTGAGGCTCACGTCAATGTCACCTTCGGTCACCGTGACCGTCGGCTTTCCGCTGAATTTGATCCCAGGTGGTAGTTCCATGTACACGGCTTCACTGATGGTCCCGGCACCAGCTTCGGTAATCACAATGTCACCAGCAACCTGGTTGTAAGCCCCGCACCGAACTTCCGGCTTTTCAGCAGTTGCAGTGAACGGTTTGGCAAACCTCCCGATGACGATCTCCTCTCCAGTTCCGTGCTTTCCGCCAACAGTGAGGATAATGTCCCCAGCCTCCACATCGTTGTTGCAACCAATATAGATGTCTTTTATTTTAACCGGTTTCCCGTTATTAGAATCCCGGACATAGTATACAGACCGGCCTCGATTATAGATTTCAACATTGCTGTTACTTCCATCGAACTTGGGGAGAGGATCGACGAACTTGCCCTGATTCAATGTCAGGGTAATGAGGTCTCCTTCTGGCCAGTACTTGAAGCTCACTTTCAGCTTTTTCTTATCAGTTCCTGCATAGACAACGGTATCATTGTCCTCAAGTTCTTCAATAATTCCAGTTTCATCGACTACCTTGGCCACAACTAATCTGGTTTCCTCAACTTCGCTGTTTTCATCTTCACTATAAACTTTGATCTTGATATCACCTTTAACACCTGGGCAAATGTCTACTTTGGGAGTAAATTCTATTTTGCCCGGAAGGCCCTTAGAGACTTGAGAAATTTTTAAACAAACGGTTTGGTCGTCCACTTTTTCCTGGGAAACCGTAACCCTAACGGTTTTGACCTGGCCAATGTCACTACTGAAGCTCACATCATCTGTAAGAATCTTGAAATAAATCTTTTCGCCGGCCTTGAGTTCACCCGGCTGTCCCTCTTCTAAGGTGATCTTCGCCAGGCTTCGTTCAGCTCCCCAAGTCCTTCTAACAGGATCACCAGCAGTAACGGATGTCTCCTTCCCAGAAACCGTTGCTATCGTTACCTCTTCATCCTCGGTCCAGACAATTGCACCATCGCTATCAAAACAAACAACTTCAACTGTTACCTCGACATCACCAGTAAATTCATCATCGATATCCAGACCATCGTTTTGGCTAAAGTCGAAAACAACTTTGCTGCCTGTATCCCAGTCCGTAGCCTCTGTTTCAACCTCACAGTAGTTTGAGTTAGCAGTTATCAGACTCACACCTGATGATAAACTACTATAGGTAATAAACTTTCCCGATTCCCCAACATCCTCGGAATCTGGAGTGCTCGAAAATTCCACACCATCTGGCAGGCTCAACTGGATCACCAGTTTGCCCAGAGTCCCAGAAAAGCCGTTAACACTCGCAAAGTCGCTGCTGTAAACAACAGACACTGTACTGCCTTCAACCTCGTCTCCAGCGCACACGCACTTGTAAGGGCTGCCGTAAATGAGAACTTTACTCGAAGAAGAAGCATAAGAGGGACTCACAGGCAGCACCACAGTAAAGATAAACACTAAAACAAGAAACAATGATACGGGTTTACTTTGCATTCTCTTCAACTTCCTTCCCCCCTGACATGTAAAATTTAACCCATTATTTTCAGAAGTTTCGCCCGCTATTTTTAAGGACAAATTCATACCCTTCATGAGTCTTACTGTAAGAGTGTGGAGCATTACCCATTGTTGGCATTCATAAACCGGTGTATTCTCGTCACACCTTTAAGATTCGACTATACCACCTCCCCCACAACAAAAAACCACGAAGAGTCTCTCTCCTTCAGGAGAGTAAGACCTTCGTGGTCAGCACTTAAGAAAAAAACCACGAGAAATTATTCCTGTTACGACAGGAAGAATAAACCTTCGTGGTTCAGGTTCTCGTTAGGTTATTCTCTTATTCAGCCATTTTCTTTACTTATTCGCCATTAATCGCCAAATTCCTTCCTTAGCAAGTGAAAAAATGTAAGCCCTGAAACCGCTGGTGCAGAAGAATTTTTATGGGTGTGCTTTTGTGCTACATTGTACTATAATGAGGTGCCACCTGGCGGGGCGTTGCTTACCCTGTGACCACTAGGGAAATGACCCCGAGGGAAAGATTGCCGGGATTTCACAATTCTCCTTGCTTCTTGTTTTGCTCGTGGCACTTCAGCAATGTTTGCTATTCACTAAGCTTGGCTTTGATTTCCCGCATCTTGGCTCCCCAGTCGGCCACTTCCTCGGTGGTGAGGACATCAATCGCCCCGCCCTGGAAGTCCCCCTTAACTTCACCCATCTTCTCTTCAATCCAGCCTTCGATCTCCAGGTAGAACTCCCTCAAACCTTCCAGAACTTCCGGATCAGCGTTCCACAGGCCGCGCTGGTGGGCTTCCAGCAACCTCCTGGCAATTTCCTCCATTGCCCAGGGGTTGTGCTCCTCGAAGAACTTGCGGTTCTCCTCATCCAGGATGAAGGTCCTGGTAATGTCGTCAAAGATCCAGTCGTCCACTTCCTGGGTGGTGGCCTCCCAGCCGTATACCCGACCGATGCGCTTAGAAATGTCACCGGCACCCTTGTAGCCGTGCCGCTTCTGTCCCTCAATCCACTTCGGGTTCAAAAGTTTGGTGCGCACCACCCGCCGGATTTCGTCAGCAAGAGTCCTTACCTCAACGTGCTCCGGTTCCCTGGTATCCCCGTAATATGTCTTGACATCCTTGCCAGAGGCCACCCGCGCCGCCGCAGTCAGACCGCCGTGAGTGCCGAAGTAGCAGCAGCAACCAAAGAGGTCGCTCTCATCTGTGACGACCTTGTTGTAGGTGATGTCAACTGTGCGAAGGTTCGACTGGAGTTGCTTGAAGGCTTCTTTCCCGAAGACACCTTTGCCGTAAGCGTAACCGTTCCAGTAGACGAAAATATCTGCCAGGTCTTTTTCATCTTTCCAGGCCGAGGCGTAAACAGCCAGGTTAACGCCAGCCTGGTAGGTGCCGGGCTTCGCCGCAAAGATGCGCAAGGTGGCATCCCGCCAGGCATTTTCATCCATTCTTCCGTCCAACTGGGCAAGGGTGTGCTTGCGGACATAATTCTCTTCTGGGGGTTCATCAAGTGCAGCAACAGTACTGATAGCTTCATCCAAAAGCTCAATGCAGTTGGGGAAGTTGTCCCTCATGATCCCTGAAACCCGAACAGTCAGGTCGATGCGTGGCCGCCCGAGTTCCTCCAGTGGAATCACCTCAATACCGGCAACACGCCCGTTGGGCAGCCATTGCGGCCTGACACCCAGAAGATAGAGCATCTGACCCAGACCTTCGCCATCCGCCCACATGATGTCGTTGCACATCCAGTAGAGGGCGATATTTTCCGGATAGCGGCCTTCTTCATTGAGGTGCTTTTCCAAAACTTTTTGCGCCAGGCGTTTCCCTACCTCCCAGGCAGCCTTCGTGGGCACACGGTGAGGATCCAGGGAGTAAAAGTTGCGTCCTGTGGGCAGGACATCGTCCCGACCCCTGGTAATCAGACCGGAGGGTCCGGCCGGAATGTAGCAGCCACCAAAACCTGCCAGCAGTGATTCGATCTCTTTAGATGCCTCAATGCGCTGGTTCAAATCCAGCACCCGGGGCAAGAGGGCGTTTACTTCTGGTAAGGCCTCGGGGGAGACAAACTTCTCACCCAGGACCTCTTGAGCAAAACCCGGATCCACTTCCTTGCCCTTTAGGAACCGGCCAATAAAGACCTTGGCGGCGGCATCAATCTCTTCCAGAAGAGCACCGTAGGATTTACCGTAGCGAAGCGAAAACTTCCCCTGGTCGGCCAAAAGTTCGGCGAGATCCAGATTCATGAGCCTGGCCACTGCCCGGCGCAGGGAAACCCCCTCCCCGGCATCAAAGCGCAGGATGGAGTTGATGAATTCCACCCGCTTTTCGCCCTGCGGGATCTCCCCAAAGATGTGCTGACCGTCCTGAATCTGAGTGTTCCGGATCAGAGAAAGCACTTCATGAGCTCTTTCGGCAATGGCGGCAAAATCATCATGGCCGCCTTCCACAGGGATTTGCTGATCCAGGTTGGCCTTTTTGATTTCTTCGATAATCAAATGCTCTAAAGTATGGGCACGGGCAGGATCGGCTATCTTGGCCTTTTCGTATTCTTCAAGATACCGCTCCAGTTCGGCCAGTTCGTCGTACAGGCCACCCTGGGTCATTACCGTCTGCATGTGGTCGACGAGCACGGCGTAGCTCCTTCTCTTGGCTATGGTTCCCTCGGGCGGGTTGTCGGCGTTGTAGATGTAGAGGTGCGGGAGGGTCCCGATGGCCAAATCCGGATAACAGTCACCGGAAAGGCCAACCCCCTTGCCAGGTAAAAACTCCAGGTTGCCGTGTGTCCCCACATGGACGATCACGTCAACTCCGAAATCACGCTCAAGATAACGATAGGTGGCCAGATACTGGTGAGGCGGTGGGATGTCCGGGTCGTGCAGGATCTTGCAGACCCGCCCATCGCAGCGGGCCCCGGCGCAGCCCCGCTTCGGCTGCACGCATACCACAGCGTTGCCATACTGAACTCCGGTAATGACGATTTTTCCCTCGTGGACCATTGCCGCAGGAACACCGTTTTTCGCTTCTCCCGGAGGTTCACCCCAGGCTTCGATGAGGCGTTCCCGCACCCGCGGAGAAAGGGTGTCAAACCACTCCCGGTACTCCTCCACAGGAATCAGCTTCAGGGCCCCGCCCTTGCTGATGATTTCATCAGTGGTTGTCCAGCGGAACTCGGAAATGGCCTTGCGGCTCATGATCGTGTCAATGAGTTCTTTGCCATCAGCAGGAGCCCCCACCTTGTAGCCAGATTTTTGCATCTGCTGCAGGACCCTGGCTACACTCTCCAGGGTGTCGAGGTTGGCCCCACACCCGACAGTGGCTTCTACCGAAGCGCAGGGATTGTTGTGCAGGATAAAGGCCACCCTTCGCTCCTGAACTGGCTTTTCGGCCAGGCGGATCCAGTTGGCCACCCGTTCCACCAGCCGCCTGCAGCGCTCGGGAACAGGCTCCCGAAACTCCAGGTCGCCTTCCCGTCGACCACCGGCGACGAAAAGAGGCTCGATGACCCCTTCAAACTCAGGGAGTGAGACCGACCAGGCAATGTCGCGGTTTAAACCCTGGGGATCTTCGGCCCATTCCTCTACAGTGCGGTAAAAAGATGTCACTGGCTGAAAAACGGGAACACCGAGTTGCTTTAAGATGTCAACACCTGCTGAAGCCACATCTTCCTGCAGGAAGTCGTCAGATCTTGCCCTGGCTTCAAGGAAGAAAGAAATGAGCTTAATGAGGGCCTTAATCCGCGGCCTTCCCTCGTGGTCAAGGAAATACTCGCGGATGACTTCTCCAGCACCTTTTGCCCCAAGCTCAGCGTCTTTCAAGGAGTAGCAGAAAACAGGAATCACGTTGTAACCCTGTTCTTCAAAAAGGCGGATCAAAAGATCTTCGACAGCTAAGTTGCCGTTGACCCAGTAACTTCGGGAAAAAAGAAGGCCGATTATAGGAGCATCTTTCAACTGATACCAGCCGAAATATTCTTCAATACTGCTGAAATAATGAGGGGCATCCGGGTGATAGATACCCTCCCAGGGATAGGAAATCGGTTCTTGATAAGAAACTTCTTCACCCAGGATTTCCGCGGTCAGATAGCGGAGCATCTGGGCAAAATTATCAGGACCGCCGTGAACAATATAGGTATGACACTTAGCAACAACTTCGGGGCCCACTGTGGAAAGCACCCAGAGAGCAGGATCATGAGCAGCGCAGACTACAGGTTTCCCCATTTCTTTGACTGCAGCTTCTAACTCGTCCCAAATGGTCTCACCTGTAGAGCGGTAAAAAAAGATCAGGTCAGCATCTCTTATTTCTTCCAAAGCATGAGCCAAATCTTCTTTTCCTTCCTCAAGAAAACGAGCCGAATAGACGCGCAAATCAAGAAGATCCTTCACTAAATCCCTTGCCCGCCGCATTGTTGTGGCATGGCTGTGCCACAGGACAGCCACAATCTTCTTCATCACTTGTTCCTCCTTCCCAAGCTTTCCAAGCCAAGTAGAGCCTAAACATTCTCATACCGAATCATATTTTCTAGAGTAGCACTTATCTTAGCGCTTACCTGGAAAGGAATGATGGTGGTGATGCCCGTGAGGATGGCTGTGAGCATGGGTGTGGATATGGGCGTGAGGATGGCTGTGAACAGCACCCCTGCTGAGGATTCCCTCCAGCTTCTCCTGGTCAAGGTCGATGTCCTGGAAGGGCTTGCGGCGCATCCGGTGGCGTAGCGCAAGGTCAGCAGTAGACCTGATGTC
>LGFL01000030.1 GCA_001508855.1 Thermoanaerobacterales bacterium 50_218 | reverse complement strand
TTCAATCAAAAATTCCTGCTTGCTGGAGAACAATTATTGAAAATTTTTTTAAAATTTCAAGTTGCTTGGTTTCACGTGTCACAAAACTTTGTAGCATTAAAGGTTTTTGCAGACTCCACCCCTCTCGGCAACCATCTGCCGTAGGCCTCCGACAATGGATAGAAGGCCCGATGAAGCATATTTTCTAGTGTAATAAGGATTGAATTGCGTCTACCTTATGTGAGCAATTTTTTCTTGCAAGGCGTGCAAGGGGTCGGCCTGGGCATCTTGTAGAAGTTCAGCAACTTCGTCTAAGCAGGTTGGGGGATCTTTCGTGAGGGAAACCCTTTTCTGGTATTGAAAAGCACTGGGCAAAAGACTCCATTGAAAAAATGACTGCCATCGGGCTTTTTAGGGGCTACGAGGACGGGACGTTTAAACCCGACAAACCTGTTATGCAGTCTGAGGCCGTCGTCGTAATCACGAAAATCGCCGAGGCAACACCAGAAGAGTCCGAAGGCGGATTGAAAGAAGACGAGTTGGCCGATACGCCACCGTGGGCAAGAGAATCGATCAGAACTGCAGCAAAACTCGGAATTGTCAACCTCAACCGCTTTCACTCTGCGGTCCAAGCAACCCGCGCCCAAGTTGCTGTTTGGGTCGCTAAAGCTTTGAATCTGGAGCCTGTAGAAACATCTGATGTTCCCTTTAAGGACAGAATTCTGATCTCACCCGAAGATCTCGGCTACATCATGGCACTTTACGAAGCAGGAATAATCAAAGGTACTCCAGACGGGAAGTTTAACCCGAATAGTGCTATTACCAGAGCTGAACTAGCAACTATTATGGAGAAGATCTTGAACAACTTTGCCTATGAGGAACAAAACCAAAACAGTACCACCGATAAGGTGAGAACAAAAACCCCTTCCGCGAGGGAAGGGTTGTGACCCAAAACCGGTGGTCGGTTGATATCAAATTGATGTCAACTGACCACCTGATTTTTTATGTCGATGGCTTGAAGCCTTGATTTCACTGGTGGACGTGACGGGACTCGAACCCGTGACCTCCTGAATGCGAGTCAGGTGCTCTCCCAACTGAGCTACACGCCCAAAACCAATTTAAATTTTATCTTACTTTGCCTAACCCGTCAAGCTTTAGAAGAAATGATCGCAAATAAACTTCGTAACTTTTTCTGAGCGGTTTTTACCAGCACTGCAGTGGACAAGGACCGGCTTAGGAAGGGACTGAAAGACTTGCCAGGCTTTTTCCAGGCTTTTCTCTAACATTTCCCAACTACGAGGATCTTTCTCTGGGTCCGGAAGAGAAACATGAGCAACCTCTAAGCCGTTTTCCTGGTAATAACTAAGCAATCCCCCAGGCAAGTCTTCATAGAAGTATTCCATTTGTTCCTCTTCGAGCAAACAAATGATCGACTTTATACCCATTGTTTTTACCTTTTCGATCCAGTTGTCGACAACAGACTTGGGAACTTTGAGATCTCGCCCCAGTTCCCTTCCTGGACGTGCTGACTTGGCCAAAACGCCAGGAATCACCCATTCAGGATACACCTTTTCCCCTACTTTCTAAGCTTTTTAAATGTATTTTGTGTTTAATTTGTGCTTAAGCTATTGCTTCCCAGTAAACTCTGTATTTGTCCAAGAAAAACCTTACCTGTTCTTTTCTATGAAGATAGCTAAGATGGGCTTTGATTACTGTTACCGCAAGCCAGTACTGGGCAAGAGAGTTTTTCAATTGAAGAGCAGTGTAAATATCAGAAATAATTTCTTCTGTAGAGCGAGGCTTCTGGAGGTAGTACAAGATCATCTCATCAAGGCGGTCAAGGTGAGCAAGGTGGCTCTCGATCTCCTCTACGCTTTGCTCTTTGGTAAGGGGTTTCCCATGGCCGGGGACAAGCCACTGAAATTCCGTCAGCTTTAGCCGCTTTAAGGAGTCTCGTACTAGACCAGGGTCAATTGAGTAAGGCAAGGGAAATTCTTTCCATAATTCCCGCGTATAAAGAGCATCTCCTGAGAACAAAACTCCATCCTCGGTTAGGTATCCCACTTGAGCAACAGAGTGTCCCGGAAGAGGAATTGGTGTGATCCCAGGGTAGTGCCAATTTTCTACCCAGAAATCCACTCTACACGCTGTTCCTTTGAAAAAGCTGGTTACCATTTCTTCAGGTGGCCAGGCCCAGCTAAACATCGCTCTGATGTTGATTTCTGGTCTTTCGATAAGAAGCGCTTCTTCGCGAGGGGCCCCAATTCGTGCCCCTCTTTGCCGAAGCAGATAGGCTAACCGAAAATGATCGGCGTGACCGTGCGTGATCAGCACAAACTCAGGTACCCATCCTTCATAGGCAGTGATATCCCAGCTTGTATCAATGATGCAATCTCTGAAAACCCCTGTATTCACTGCTCCTGGGATGTAATTGGTTTCTTCCCCTATTCTTTTTCCTAATTTTTTTACCATACGATTCCCCTTACCTTTAAACCTTGAAATAAACCTTGGAAAGGGCGGTAAGTAGCTATATGTGGTTAATTCGCCAATCTTTGCTAATTTCCTGCAAGTAATAGACTTTTCATCGAACTGAATAAATTCTAGAGTAGAAGTGAGGTGGGTGTGATTAATTGGAAAAAACCGTCTTTGATTATCTTAATCAAGAGAATGACGGCAGTTGGATTGATCACCTTCTTCTTTCCCTTGTTGGTAGTCTTTCTGGTATATACAAGCGTTCCTGATTTAAGGGGAACAAACAGCTTGAAAGGCAGGAAAATCGTCATTGATCCTGGTCACGGGGGAATTGATGGAGGAGCAAATAGTAGTGATTTTCTGGAGAAAGAAGTGAATCTCGAAGTTGCTAAAAAACTTTATCAGGAACTTACCAGGTCAGGTGCTCAGGTAATTCTCACCCGGAAAGGAGACGTTTCCCTTGATCAGCTCAACAACATCAGTTCTTCTCGTCACAAAAGGGACCTCTATGCGCGGGTATCGCTCATTGAGAAGCACAAACCTGATATCTTCCTGAGCCTTCACATTAATGCCAACTATCGTCAGCCATCGACCACAGGTTCTATCGTCTTTTATAATAAGGGCATTCTCAACTCTGAGAAACTCGCAACAGTTCTTCAAGAAAATCTCAATATTCTCATGGAAAAGCACAACTTGAAGAAGCACCGGGCCGAGCCTGCTGATTATTACATCCTCAGAAATACTAACTACACAGGAGTAATCGTAGAAATGGGGTTTATGAGCAATCCCAGAGAAAAAGAGATGCTAAAAACCAGCAGATACCAGTGGCAACTGACAAAAAGCATCGTCAGAGGAATCGAGGAATACTTTTCTACCAGTGGCAATTACAGACCGAATAGGACTACGGAGAATTTCAGCGAAGGTTTGCCTGGAATTAAAGTGTACTTTCCAGGTAGCAAAGGTGAGGACCTGGAGTGTGAGCAGTTACAGACAAAAAAGGTTCTCTTGTCAAAGAACGTGACGAAGGAACTGGTTTTTGAAGTGGTTGCAAGACTGATAAGAGGACCTCAGAGAAGGGACCTGTGGGTTCCTTTTGACCCGGAGACAAAAATTCGCCACATAGTACTCATCGATGGTGTTGTCGAAGTAGATTTTTCCCCGGAGTTTACGAGGGTTCCTGGTGGTAGTTTCGCGGAATTGTTGGCAATTAAATCGCTTGTAAAGACTGTCACTCAATTTGAGGGTATTTATGGAGTGAAAATCTTGATTGAAGGAAGGGAAGCTGAATTGTTGGGTCATCTGGACTTGAGCAAAGTTCTGACACCTGAGGTACCGAAAGCAGTGATTGCTCTGGTGATCGATGACTTAGCTGGAGGAGAAACCGGAAGAAAGGAGATCATGACGATTAGACGCCCATTGACCCTGGCGGTGATGCCTGGTTTGGAGTCCAGCACGGAGATCGCCAGAGAAGCTTATCGCAGAGGCTACGAAGTTTTCTTGCACCTGCCTATGGAGCCAGAAGTGGGAAGACCTGAGTGGCTCGGTCCGGGAGCAATTACTACAGCAACACCATTAGAAAAGATTAGAGAAATTGTTCTTACCGATCTTCAGGATGTTCCTCATGCTGCTGGGATCAATAACCACATGGGTTCAAAAATTACCAAAAGAGAAGAGATGATGCGAGAAATCTTCAAAGTTGCCAGTGAGATGAACTTAATTTTTCTTGATAGCAAGACTACCCCAGATTCTGTGGCTGCAAGAATTGCAAAAGAACTCAAGGTTCCCTTTGTTGAGCGGGATGTGTTTCTGGATGAAGTTAATTCCTTGGAGCATGTAAAGAAACAAATCCGGCACCTCGCCGAAATTGCCACTAAAACCGGGCAGGCTATTGGCATCGGCCATGTGGGAATCACTGGTATCAATACCTCGCGAGGGATTATAGAAATGATTCCCTGGCTGGAGGACCAGGGAATAGAACTAGTTTTTGTGTCAGATCTTTGCTGTTAGTGGGTTTAAGCTTGGAAAGTGGGTGTTTGCTTAAGTTAGAGAGGCTTTAGTTCCGCCAGAAGATTTTGGATCTCTGCCTGGGAAACGACGATTTCCTGAGCCTGCTTGTCTGCTGGCTTTTTGGCGACAACAGTCACCATTTCTCTTTCTCTTGCTTTTCTGCTGTAACGGGATGTAAGGGCAGCAGCCTGTCTGAGGACTTCGTTTCCGATGTTTTTTCCTTTGATAACAGTTCGGGGTCCGGGTAAATCGCGGAGATGTAAAAGGTAATCACTAGGGTGCATATTAGCTATAATTAACTCGTTTTCCTCTTTTTTTCTGGAAACGACTATCCATGCATTATTTGTATTCGCAACGTGAAAGTGACGGCCATACTTGAGAAGTTCCAGCTCTTCTTTCTCGGGGGTGGGATTGAACGATAGATACCTTTTCAGCCGCTGAGCGTAGCCAGGGTCGGTAAGCAGGCATCCCCCCCCAGGTGTGGGATACTCTGTGATCCCGAACTTTTCTGCAAGGGCCATTTGAGGCTTACGCGAGCGACCACGGATATCGAGGAGTTTCTCTCGGTCTACCCATCCTTTCTGTTCTGGAATCGTGGGTGGAAGGAGCTTGGCTGAAAGGGGACGCAGCAAGAGGCCTTCTGCACCCGAATCCCGTTCAACAATGCGCAGTGCACCCTGGTTTTGGGACATCGGGCGTTCGCCCAAGACCTCACCTGTAATGACAAAATGAGCCCCGAGTGGTTTAAGGAGTTCTAGAGCTTTTTTCACCATCAATATGTGACAATCGATGCAAGGGTTCATATTTTTCCCATAGCCATACCTTGGATGCAAGAGCATAGGGATGTAATCGGCAGTAATGTCGACGACATGAAGGGGAATTCCCAACTGTTCAGCAGTGCGGTAAACATTATCAGAGCCAAAAAATGGAGTAGTAAAACTAACCCCGATGACTTCGATTCCTTGTTCCTGAATGAGTTTTACTGCCAGAATACTGTCGAGACCAGAGAGAAGAGCAATTGCTTTTATTCTTTCAGACATGTTATCAAGTCACCTACTTCATTTTCAGTGTATATCGAAATGCCAGCTTCCAGGAGCAAGGCAACAGTTACACCATGACCCGGGCGCAGTTTCCCCGAAAAAGTCCCATCATATATCTGCCTGTAGCCACAGGAGGGGCTTCGGGCTTTGAGGATAGCCACCTGGATGCCTTCCCTTTTGGCGATTTCCAGGGCCAAGCGTGCCCCTTTAACAAAAGCTGCAGTCACATCCTCCCCTTCCCTATTAATGACGTGGGCGCGGCCGGACAATACGTCTTCTCCAGAGCCATTGACGATTTCTGCTGGAGGCCTGGGAATTGGCAAGCCACCCAAACATTCTGGACATACCGGGATTATCCTGTTTTCAGAGGCTAGTTGGAAAATTGCCTCACAGGTGCGCGCCCGACCGTCATAGGCACAAGGCTCTCCAGTAAGACAAGCGCTTACGAGAATTTTCTTCATGGATTTTCCTCCACTTTTTTTATTCTGGAGCTGCTTTTAGATTGTTAACGATGGTTTCTCTGATACCTTGCCTCACCAATTGATCGACGGTTTTGAAATCGAGGTGAGGGAATGAGTCGAGAATTTCCCGCCCCATTCTTGTTCCTTCTTGTAAAAGGTTGGCTCTTTCTAGCATTTCAATCATTTTTTCGTCCCTTTTTCCAGTAACCATAAACTCATCATAGAGGTTCAACAACTGCTCCCAGAATTTTCTTGTCAGTCCTTCTCCACTACTTCTGTTCATAAGCGTCTCACCACTTTTCTTTTCTTTACTTTAGCTTAATCCTTTAAACTTTTGTTGCCGTAAAGCTTCATAAACGACGATTGCTACAGAGTTTGCGAGGTTTAGCGACCTTGCCCCGTTTACCATCGGAATACGCAGGCAAAAGTCAAAGTTAGCAAAGATCAATTTTTCTGGTAACCCTCTGGTTTCGCTGCCGAAGACAAAAAAGTCGCCTTCGCGATAAGAAAAACTGTCATAATGCTTTTTTCCTTTTGTGCTCAAATAAAAAAATCGGGCATCAGGGTATTTTGTTCTTACTTCTTCGAAAGAGTCATAATAGATGACTTCAACGAGGTGCCAGTAATCCAACCCAGCCCTCTTCAAATAGCGGTCTTGTAGGGAAAAGCCGAGAGGACCGACCAGATGCAACCGGCACCCTGTAGCAGCACAGAGCCGGGCGATGTTTCCAGTGTTTTGTGGTATTTCTGGCTCATAGAGAACGATATTGAACATTACTAATGCCCCCTGGTTTATTATAATAAACTTGTTGGGTGGCCTTCAATCAGAGGTTTTCAGTGTTACTCAATGTTTTCAGTATCTACATGCCAACTTAATGGCCGCAGTGTATATTTATAAAATGCCACATCTGGGTTGCATAATTATACATAATTACTGAAGGAAAATGTAATCAATGAATGAGTATGCAGCAATGAATAATTATGTATTGATGCGCAACAGAAGCAGGAGGGGTAAAAATGGCAAAAAAAAGATTCCACGATTCTCTGTGGAAACCTGTTGGCAAAGCCATCAGCGATTTTCAAATGATTGAGGAAGGAGATAGAATAGCTGCCGGTGTTTCCGGCGGCAAGGACAGCATCACCCTGCTCTATGTTCTCAAGGAAATCCAAACCTTTTCTCCAGTGAAATTTGAACTCTACGCAGTTACTGTGGACCTAGGGTTTGGAATCGATTTTTCCCCTATCAGAAACTTCTGTCGCCAGCATAACATTTTGTGGGCCTGTGTGCACACAATGATAGCACCAATAGTCTTCGATGTGCGCCGGGAATCTAATCCCTGCTCACTGTGCAGCAAGATGCGCAACGGCGCCTTCCATATGGCTGCTAAACACCTGGGTTGCAATAAAGTGGCACTTGCCCACCACCTAGATGACACTATCGAAACCTTTTTCCTCTGTCTTTTTTATGAGGGACGCTTGAAAACGTTCCAACCAGTGAGTTACCTCTCCAGAAGGGACCTTACTTTAATCAGACCACTGATCTACGTCAGAGAAAAAACCATTGAGAACTTTAGCAGGACTTTCGAGCTTCCTGTTGTCGAAAATCCCTGTCCAGCTAATAGGAGAACGAGAAGAGAAGAAATGAAAGAACTGGTCAGTTTTCTCGAAAAGAAATTCCCTGGGGTGAAGAATCGGATCCTCACTGCCCTGAAGAACTTCGATCCTGACAACCTCTGGAGAAAAAGGTTTTAAAGAAATCTACGGCAACTTTGCCCATGACTCGATAGCCTTCTTCATTGGGATGTACTCTATCCAAGTAGAGTTCGGTTTTTAAATTTCCTGTTGACGGGTCAAGGAAAGGAGTTTCGAAATCTAGCAGTGGAATCTTCCTGAGCTTGGCTATTTCTCTGTAAGAAGAATTAAGTGTAGCAAGTTTCGGTTTGACCCTCGGTTCATCTACCAGAGGAACGAGTCCCAATATTGGCTTGATCTGATTCTCAATGGCGCAGTTGATGATCAACTCCAGATGGTGGAGAGTTTGGGCAATCGAAATTTCGCTGCAAAAGGCGTCATTAGCACCACCTAGAATCACTACGAAGTCTGGGTGATGGGGTATTACATCTGTTGTGAACCTCTTTTCCATATCTTCGACTGTATTTCCGTTAACCCCGGCGTTTACCATTGTCAGGCCAGTTTCCTGGGCGACATAATTGACCCAGGAAAAGGCTGGTCCGAAAGGATAGCCATAAGTAAGGCTGTCACCCAAGCAAACGATTTTTGGAGGTTTTTTCATGAATTCCTCTCCCCCCTTACTTGACCTTCAGACTTCGCAGTCTGTTGATGGCTGCGGCAACTTCATACTTGCGAGGCCTTGCGTAATCTCCAGGCTTTTGATTGGGGAACGGTGAAATCATGTCCAGCCCGTGAGTATCCAAATCTCTTTCTACTAATTCTAGAGCCTCCCGAAGGCTTCTCCTGCCATCGAAATACTTTTTCCAAGCGTAATAGATGATATCAGCGATTGCTCGTGTCTGGCTGACATCTACGAGTTGTTCCACAAAATCGAGTTCGATTTGGTAATAGCCAAACTGGACTGTCTCCAACCCCTTTGCCTTCACCTTCACCTTACGGCCTTTTTGGGGATCGAAACTTTCGGGAAGCGGTACCCGGCCCCTGACTTCACCAAAATGCTCTCCCCCTTCAGGCCTTCTGTTTGTCTGGTACTCGAGGGCAATTTTCTTGGCTTGCGCTGTGACGTTTCTGGGGAGATACTCGTCCATCATGATCACGGTATCGGCGACATCAAAGTAATCTCCGGACCCTCCGACAACCAGAATAGTGGAAACTCCCAAATCCCCCAAAAGAGAGCGGACCTTGTCCAGAAACGGTGTGATCGGCTCTTTTTCCTTGGCAACAAGGGCCTGCATGCGGACATCACGGATCATGAAATTGGTGGCACTCGTATCTTCATCTATAAGCAAAAGCTTTGCTCCCATTTCCAGAGCTTCGATGATATTGGCTGCTTGAGAGGTGCTTCCACTGGCGTCTTCGGTGGAAAAACTGCGGGTATCCTGCCCAAAAGGAAGATTGTTAATAAAAGGGCTAATGTCTACTTTTTCTACCCTTCTCCCGTCCTCAGCTCTAATTTTTACAGCATCCTTGACGGTGATCACCCATTCCCTTCCATCGCCGGGGATGTGATTATAAACCCCTCTTTCAATCGCTCTGAGCAAAGTGGATTTCCCGTGATAACCACCACCCACGATCAGGGTTACCCCTTTGGGGATCCCCATGCCTCTTATCGTACCGTGATTTGGAACATCGAAGGCCACTTCCAAATCTGGAGGGCTTTGAAACTTCACTACTCGAGGACCTCTCATAGGAGCATCACTGACCCCACTCTCGCGTGGAAGAACTGCTCCATTACCTATGAAAGCGACGAGGGAACGGGCCTCAAGAGAATTCCTAATGAATTCTTGATCCTCTACAAGGTTAACGAATTCGTTCGCTTCTTTTTGGTTAACTGCCTTGTAATAAAGACTGGCCTCGACGATTTGGGGAATTTCGTGGAAAAACATCTCTTCTGCGATTCGACCAAGCACTGTCCTTCCGCGTGCTGGAAGACCACAGACAAAGCGAACTTCCACGAAATCTTTGTTGATCACCACTGCGCTTCTCTCTAAGATCTCCTGCTTTCCCGCGTCTATCGAAATCAGCCCACTTTTGCCTGTTCCCCGGATTCCTTTACTATATTTTCTGATCGCTTTGGAAAAACACCTGGCCAGATAATCGCAAAGAGCTATTCGTCTTTCTCGGGAAGAAAACAAAAAAGAGGGGAACTGTGCAAGGTGCTGGTCAACTTGGATCCGGACACGTGATGGTGATGCGAAAGGGTCTCCCTGGGCATGATCGATGAAAAGCTTGTAAGAACCGAAGTTGTATCCCCCTTCTAAATCTTTGTAAGCTTTGTAGCCTTTACCATTAATCTTGCGAATCTTGTTCCGCAACTCTGCTCCATTAAGCAATTTCGTCACCTCACTCAGTTTTTATTCAATCCCTGTGGCTAACTTCTCCAACCTCGTCAACTGGGAGCGAGTTCCGATGATGATCAGGAGATCACCTGCCTGAATTTTTTCATCAGCACGAGGTACCCCGATAATTTTTCCCTCCCTCATGATGGCGATCACCATCGCCCCGGTAACCTCTTTGATCCGGGACTCCCGCAAGGATTTGTTAGCAAGAGAAGACTCTACGGAAACGATTACTTCTTCGATCTCCAGTTCGGTTCCCTGGTCATGCATAATCGTTTCCACGAACTCTACAGTTGCCGGTTTGAGGATCGAAATCGCCATCCTCCTTCCCCCAATGGCCTCAGGGGCGATCACTTTGTTGGCTCCAGCTCGAAACAGTTTGCTTTCTGCCTCTTGTTTATTAACACGGGCAACTATGGTAATACCTGGGTTGAGCTCTCTGCTGGTTAAGGTTACGAAAACATTGTCGGCATCTGAAGGCAAAGCAGCAACCAGGCCGCGAGCTCTTTTGATTCCTGCTTCAATTAAAACGTGATCAAGAGTAGCATCCCCTTCAAGGGCAAGCACTCCTTGCTCAAGGAGTTGGTCGACAAGTTCAGGTTTTTTCTCAATGACTACAAAAGGAATTTCTTCTCTTTGCAAGCGCTGAATTACTTGCTGGCCGACGCGACCAGCACCGCAGACCAGGATGTGTTTCTCTAATTTGGAGATTTTCCTTTTTGCTCCCTGCTTTTCAAAAACATCTTTCAGTTTACCCTCCACGATCATCCCCACTCCGGTTCCAAAACCATAGAGAATAAAGCCGATGCCAGTAACCAGGAGAAGCATCGTAAAAACGCGGCCAGCCGTGGTCACTGGGACAAAATCTCCGTAACCTGTAGTGGTGAGGGAAACAATTGTAAACCAGAAGGCTTCTAGAAAGGAAAACCCCTCAAGAATGGAGATTCCCACTACCCCTACAGTAATAATCCCGATGGTAATCGCAATTAAGGCGAAAAGCTGGTTCCGTTGCTCCACACCTTGATCCCTACTTTGGAGAGTTATAGGCCTCCTCGACAAGCAAGGAAACAAGATCCTGGAAGGAGATTCCGGCAGCACGAGCTGCGTCAGGGAAAAGACTCATCGGAGTCATTCCTGGGACTGTATTTACTTCCAGGACGTAGGGAATTCCTTCCTTACTGATCATGAAATCAACACGAGCGAAGTGGCGGCAGTTTAGAGCGCGAAAAGCCTTCTCTGCTAGAAGTTCTACTTCCCGCGCCACTTCGGGAGCAATGCGAGCAGGAATAATGTGGTGGCTCAAGCCAGGGCTATATTTTGCTTCGTAATCGTAGAAACCGGTTTCAGAAACGATTTCGATGAGAGGCAAAACACGAAGGGTTTTTGTTCCTAGAACTGATGCCGTTACTTCGGTTCCTTCGATATAAGCCTCGGCGAGGACACTATCATCGTAACGGAATGCCAGTTCCAGTGCTTGCTCAACTTCATCTTTTTTATGGACAATTGTTACTCCAATGGTTGAACCTTGACAAGCTGGTTTCACCACAACAGGTAAGCCCAGTTTCTCTACTATTTCGACGGAAACCCTTTTTAACCCTTTAGCTTCCAGATCGTCTCTGGTAACAGGTTGGAAAGGAGCAGTATTAATTCCTTCGTAGGAGAGGATTTTTTTTGTCATAATTTTGTTCATTGCGAGAGAACTAGCCAGCACAGAAGAACCAGTATAAGGGTAACCGAGGATCTCCAGTAAGCCTTGAATTGTTCCATCTTCCCCAAACCTCCCGTGTAAAGCGATGAACACCACATCTGGATTAAATTTCTGAAGGTGTTCGATGAATGAAGGATCCGCGGGATCAATCTCTTCGACCTGGAATCCGTTTTCCCTTAAAGCTAGAGAAACCTCTTTTCCTGTTTTCAGAGAAACTTCTCTTTCTGAAGAAGTTCCCCCTAAAAGTACTGCTACCTTTTTAGGTTTGGTCACTGATGTTCCCACTCCTTTAACCGAGCTTTTTGCATTTACTCACTTAAATTTTATTCTTAGATATTTTATTCTTTTTCTGAGTTTGTTTTCTATCATTTCAAACAACAGACCAGATGCTCGTCCAAGTCCGCGCCAAGTTTTAGTGTTAGTAGGTGCTTCTGCGAAAATGTGTTGAGTATAGCTTTTCCGCAGCACATCCCGCACTGCTTCCAGATCCTCCAGGAAGCAATACGTGAGTAAACAGGTTGGTTCCCAGTGCTGACCGTGGAGAACCCTCTTGTGTGATCGAAAAGCATCTCATGGTTCCGTTACTTTCTAAAAACTCGAAGCTACAGCTCACTTGCCCCTCAGCAAAACTCGCAGATAACTGATAATTATTGATAATATGGTAGATTTCAAGGGACAACGTAAACCAGCGCACTCTTTCCCCGGTACTCCGGCGGAACCTTGCCAATTGACCAGCCAAAGTCCGTTGTCTCAAGGTAGAAGTACTTGACCCCATCCTTCTGGTAATAGCTCCCCCAGCAGTCTGGGCACTCAACCCCTACAGCCATGTGGCCGGGGTCACCGTCGAAAACCAGAAGTGCTGTCCTGTAGCCCATTGCTCTGAGAATCGCCGCGAGGAGGATGGATTTATCTTCACAGTCACCGCCATCCACCAGGGTTTCCACCGGATACCTGGGATACTCTCCCTCCTCACTTACATAGGGTATTGCTCCCTGGACGAAAGCCGCCGCAAACTCGATTCGCTCCCTGGGAGTCTGGGGCGCTTCTGCAGCAAGCACTTCAGCCAGGTCTCTCACCAGTTCGCTGTTTTTCTCCTCCGTGACATAAGGCACATATCCATCAAGCATCTGCCGGTACTCCGCCTCCCGATACAGTCGCTGCAGTTCTAGGTATTCCGACCAAATCCGCTCTAGATTGCGTTGGGCTTCATAATACGCGCTCATATATGTCTGGTATTTTTGCCAGGCTTCGTAGTAAGAATCTCCTGGTAAAATCCTGCATTGTTGATACCAGAAATCCAGGTAACGCTGAAGCTCTTCCACCTGCTGCTGCAGGTTGTGGAGCTGCTCCTGGTACTCTTTCAAAAGGAGTTCGTGGATCCTAAGCTGGCTGCTGTAATACTGGTAGAGCTCTTCTGGAATGGGCACCTGCCACGTCCATTCATTACCCTGTTTATCACGCCACTCGAACTCCTTTACAATTGACTTGTAGTCCGCAGCGGGTTCCCCAAGTGTCCCTTCCTGTTCATTATCAGCCGGGAGTGGCTCTCTCCTACCTGTTTCGTCAGGAACTCTCACCACAACAGATTGAGATCCAGGGTCCCATTCTATGGTCACACCAAGAGCACATGCCAACCAATGGATCGGTAACATGGTCCGGCCTGCAACGACTTCAGGGACAACATCCATGGCTACTTCCGCGCCGTTCAGCAGCATCACATTGCTGCCAATGGTAAACTGAACAACACGATCACCCTTGATTACAGTGACCTTACCGGTTGCGGCATCCCAGAGGACATTGTCGTCAGCAACGCCTACAGCGTTTGCCGCAAACCGCAGGGGCAGGAATGTTCTCCCTTCTTTAATGTAAGGGGCGACATCCATGACAACGGTGTTACCGTTCAGCACATAAGAGTTTTTGCCTATTGTAAAAACCGCAGTATTGCCACTACCGGCCCAAGCAGGAACAACAAATATAAAAAGTATTGCTATTGCCACTACTGCTGCCAGGGGCAAATGAGCAAGTTTCCTCATTCTTCTCATTGCCCCCCTTCCAAAACCCCAAAACACACTCCGTGACCTCCTCTTCCGAATAAATCTGGAGGC
This sequence comes from Thermoanaerobacterales bacterium 50_218, assembly GCA_001508855.1. Lineage (GTDB taxonomy): Bacteria > Bacillota > DSM-12270 > Thermacetogeniales > Thermacetogeniaceae > 50-218. The sequence continues at coordinate 5,422 of LGFL01000030.1, read as the reverse complement.
ATGCTGCCATCCACACTGGAGCGCTCTCTCGAACTTCTCCAGCACCCACTGCATTTCCTCTACGGGTCAGTTTGATAAGGCAAAAACTTGAACCTGGCAGTGCAAAAAATTTTCGTAGGTGTTAGCAGGAGACTTAGAGATCCTTGAAGAAAAAGGAGACCTCGCTGGCCGAGAGATACCATCATCACTACCAAAAGAAGGTAGCGAGGTCTCATGGAAAACTTTTTCTTGGATATTGATAACATTGATATTCGACCTGTTGTAGGAGGAGTCCTTCTTTTTGTTCATGGGTTAAGCGAGTTAACTCAACGACTGTCAGGACTTTGCGAAGCACAAGGAAGAAGTTCAGATGCTTTCTATCCGAGAGTGTGTGCCCAGGTTTTTGCGTGGGTGCTTGAAGAGATAGATACTCGGCTTATGGAGACAAGGGACAGAGCTACCTGGGAGGTAGTTGGTTTTCAGGAAAGGACTGTGGTGACCAGCTTTGGGGAAGTTTTGATAAAGGAGGCGTCTTTACAGGAACGAGGAGACGGGTGAGACCGCATTCTTTCTTGATGAAGCTCTTGGTTTGTCTCCGAGAGCAAGGGCACGGAACTAGCGGTGAAATTTGTTTGTGAACTCCCTTTTGCCAGGGCAGGAGAAGCATTAGGGTATCTTCTCCCTGGGATAAGCCCCATGAAGGTCAATTTCCCGAACGTGGCGAGGTTTCCCTGCCCTAGCACCTTTTTCGGAAGTTCACCTACTAAATCTTGACGCAGACCTGTCCAAGATCCCCTTTGACATTTTTCATGAATCTCGCTATAATAAATAACCGGAAAGTGCAGGGGAGTAGCTCAATTGGCAGAGTAGCGGACTCCAAATCCGTTGGTTGCAGGTTCGAGTCCTGTCTCCCCTGCCATTATTTTTTATCAAGGCTTCCGGCCGTTTCAGGCCTCCCCAAAAGTCCGATGGCACTGAATGAGGAGGCTGATTTCTCTCCTAGAGCATCGGAGTTTGTTAGCTTCTGGTGGTCTGTAGGTCTTCCTCGCTTTGCTGTTTTCGTTGTCGTTGACCCTTGCGGTAGCTCCGCCATATCCAGGCAGCCGATGCAAACACGAGCACACCCCAAATTACTGTGGTGCAAACGAGAAGGAGAACCTGAGTATTGTTGGAGTATGGCCCGACAGGTTCCACATGAACTCTTCCCCTAAAACTCGGCGTAGGTATGCCCCAAGGCTCAAGCACGCGGATCCAGTAGGTGCCTGTCCACCTGTCACGAAGGACTTGCTGGTATTGCCGGTGTTGCCAGTTTGGCAAGGAGGAAATAGGGTTAACTTCCAGCCACGGGCTTTTCTCCCACCTCAGCGGCCACGCCACGAGCAACACTCCGAGAATCACAAGCGGCACAATCCACGGCTTCTTCATCCGCTTTCAGTTCACCTCCGCTCCTGTAGGCTTATCAACCCATAAAGCTGTTACTTCTTGGAGCTATCCTCCTATGGGAACGGTAAATCAAGCTTCCGAAGGTGCGGGACACCGAGTTTCACGCCTCGTCCTCCTCATCAGGCACATAAACGAACAAATCCCCTGCGTTGCACTTGAGCACCTTGCAGAGCTTTTCCACAACGCGAAGATCCACCTTTGTCGCGCGGTCGTGGTAGAGCGCTGCAATCGTTCCCCTGCTCATCGAACTTCCTAGCCGCTTCTTTTTGCAGTCCGTGTTCGGAAATAGGGTAAACCTTTGCCTCCAAAAGAAGGCTGGGGTACGTGTGCCTCAAAGAAGGAGTGTTTTGCTTTGCACCCTTTTCACGAACATGTGTTTGAGTTATAATAGAAGAAACACATGTTCGATGCTGGAGGTCGCGGCAAATGGAGCGGGTTATCCTTTTGGCAGACATGAATTCCTTTTTTGCGAGTGTTCATCAGGCAATTGATCCCAGTTTACGCGGAAAACCGGTTGTTGTCTCAGGCGATCCCTCAACACGCCATGGAGTGGTTTTGTCGGCCAGCTATGAAGCTAAGGCTAAAGGGGTCAAAACTGGGATGACGGTTCGGGAAGCGAGAGCAACCTGTCCTGAGGCGATTTTCGTCAAATCTCAGTACCATCTTTACCTAGAGTTTTCCAGCAGGATATTACGGATTATGCATAACTTTACTCCTTTTGTAGAGCCTTTCTCTATTGATGAGGCATTCTTGGATGTAACTGGGTGCCAGAAACTCTTCGGGCCTCCGATAACAATAGCCAGAAAACTAAAGGAACGGATTCGCCAGGAAACGGGAATAAGCTGTAGTGTAGGCATTGGACCTAACAAGCTTCTGGCGAAAATGGCAGCCGGACTGGAAAAACCGGATGGCTTGACTGTCCTCCGCCATGAAGATGTTCCCCACAGACTTTGGCCACTTCCCGTGCGTGAGCTTTTCGGTGTGGGACCTCGCTATGAATACCACCTCAATAGACTGAATATCCGTACTATCGGTGATCTGGCAAATTTTCCGGTAGAGCTTCTCAAACGAAAATTTGGAGTAAAAGGAGAAGTATTGTGGTTGTGTGCCAATGGGATCGATGCCAGTCCGGTCGACCCTAACACTTTAAAGCAGACAAAGAGTATAGGTCAGCAAATTACTCTCCCCCGCGACTACCGGAATGGAGAGTTAAAAACTGTGATTCTAGAACTGGCGGATTTAGTGAGTTATCGTGCTCGTCTCAAAAAATGCATAGGAAAGACAGTTGTCCTTTTTTTGAAAGACCCTCACTTTTATTGTTTGTGTAGAAGACAAACCCTTCCTGAATACACAAATCTGGCAGCAGACATTTCCCGCACCGCCCTGGAACTACTGAAGAGAAACTGGCCAGCAAATTGGTCGGTCAGGATGGTGGGGCTGGCTTTGGCGAACCTCGTTCCTCAATACGCAGACCAGCCTGCTTTATTCGATGAGAAGGAAAAAATAAAAAGCATCGAAAAGGCGTGTGACCTGGTAAGGAACAAATACGGCAAAGAAACTATTTTCAGGGCTGCTTCCCTGAAGGAAGGTTGCTGGAAATACTATACCTGACGAAAGAACCTCTAACACCAAGGCAATCAAATGGGCAACGGCTAAAAACAATGCCCTGAAGCACTACCTGATGGCAGGCTCAGAGCACCGTAGGACAATTGACAGTTGTTGATTATTTCTCCTTCTCTTTCTCTAGTTCGGCTCTGCGCTTCTCAATAATTTCTTCTGCGAGTCGTGGTGGAACTTCTTCGTAGTGGGAAAATTCCATCTTAAACGAGCCGCGCCCCTGTGTTATTGACTTCAAGTCAATGGCATAGCGGTACATTTCTGCCAGGGGGACCTGTGCTTTGATTACCTGAAGTCCACCTTCTTTTGGTTCCATCCCTAAAATCCGGCCTCTCTTGCCGTTGAGATCTCCGATGATATCCCCCATAAACTGCTCAGGAACGGTTACTTCGACATTCATTATTGGCTCCAGGAGCACAGGATTGGCTTGTTCCATTCCTTTTTTGAAAGCCATAGATGCTGCAATCTTAAATGCCAGTTCAGATGAGTCGACAATGTGGTAAGAACCATCAAAAAGGGTAACTTTAACTCCCGTCACCGGATAACCAGCAAGAACACCTTCATTTAAGGCTTCCCTTAACCCTTTCTCAACAGCAGGAATGTATTGCTTGGGAACTGCTCCTCCGAAGATTTTTTCCTCAAAGACAAAATCCTGATCCGGAAGAGGTTCTAAAGTCAGCCAGACGTGTCCGTACTGACCACGCCCACCAGTTTGCTTTTTGTACTTGCCTTCTGACTGCACAGTAGCTCTGATCGTTTCTCTGTAAGGAACACGCGGTGTCCGGGAAACAACTTCTACGCCAAACTTTTGGTGCAGACGCTCCATAACAATGTCCAAGTGGGTCTCTCCCATCCCCGTGAGTATTGTTTCCCGTGTTTCAGTGTTTTTCTCCAGCCTGAGCATGGGATCCTCGTCAAGAATTCTGGCGAGGGCATTACTAAGCTTGTCTTCGTCTCCTTTGCTTTTGGGCTCAATTGCCACAGATAGAGTGGGATTCGGAAACTCGATTCCAGGAAGGACCACAGGGTTGTTTTTCTGGCAAAGGGTATCACCAGTGGATGTGACCTGTAGTTTGGCTACAGCAGCAATATCCCCGGCTTTAACTTCAGACACAGGTTCCTGCTGTTTGCCACGCATCACGAATATTTGGCCGACCTTTTCTTCCTTTTCCTTGTTGGCATTGTAGACAACACTATCAGATTTAAGGACTCCACCGAACACGCGGAAAATGTTCAACTTACCCACATAAGGATCGGCCATTGTCTTAAAAACAAGAGCTGCCAGAGGTTCCTGTTCCAAAGCTTTCCCTTCAGCTAAATCGGCGGGTGAAGGAACGACATCTACCAAAAAATCAAGGAGGTGCCTGATCCCGATGTTGTTTAGGGCTGAACCACACAAGACTGGGACGAAACTTCTTTCTTTGAAGCCTTTCTTAAGTCCGAGATTAATTTCTTCTTCAGTAAGAGTTTCTCCATCAAGATACTTCATCAATAATTCGTCATCTGCCTCGGCGGCAGCTTCTACAAGAGCTTCCCTTGCTGCTTCAGCCATTTCCCGAAGGTCTTCAGGAATTTCTTCTTCTTGATAGGTTCCTTCTCCAGGTGAATACTTAAATGCTTTCATTGTTAAAATATCAATGATACCGCAAAACTGGGCCTCGGAGCCTATTGGAAGTTGGACAGGAACAATATTCCCCCCGAAAGTATCTCTCAATTGCTGGAGTACATTGTCAAAGTTGGCGTTTTCCCGGTCTAGTTTGTTGATAAAGACAATTTTGGGCAAATTCGATTTTGTGGCTTCTTGCCAGCCAATCTCAGTTTGCACTTCGACACCAGACACTGCGCAGACGACCACGAGCACAGTATCCACAACTCTTAATGCTCCGACAACTTCGCCAAAAAAGTCAGAGTACCCCGGTGTATCTAAAAGGTTAATTTTGCAATCCTTCCACTCACAGGGAGCAGGTGTGGTGTTTACAGAAATCTTTCTTTTTATTTCCTCAGGAGCAAAATCAGTAACTGTGTTGCCTTCATCAACTTTTCCAAGGCGATTTGTGTGTCCGGCATTGTAGAGCATTGCTTCCACGAGGGAAGTTTTTCCTGAGCCCCCGTGGCCGATAACGGCTATATTTCTCAAGAACCCAGTATCATAAATCTTCAAAACATGATTCCCTCCTCTAAATTTTTGGCTAAACGCGAAAATACGCCACACTGGACGCGGTTATGAGAACGCGATAATTACACGTCACTATTATAGTATAGAATACTATTGAAGTCAAAATCCAACTTCGGAAGGTAGCTGTCAACTCCGAGTGGGAAATATTCAAAAACATCATTGTGAAACTTTTGTTATGCAGCAACAAATGGAATACCAGCTAAAGCT
>LGFL01000029.1 GCA_001508855.1 Thermoanaerobacterales bacterium 50_218 | reverse complement strand
CAGAGACACCAACAGCGTGGGCTACTTCCACCACCTTCTTGGTAAGGGCGATGTTTTCTGGCAAAGGCAGCCGCGAACCATCGATCATTACAGAACTGAAACCATGGCGGATACAGAGCATCACCTGATTGAAATCTGTTCCGTGATCCAGGTGTAGAGCCACAGGAACGGTCGCCTGGTCAGCCGCCTCCCGGACCATTGCCACAATATAATTGATTCCAGCGTACCTGATGGCACCCTGGCTCGCCTGGAGAATCACCGGAGCGCGCTCTGCTTCTGCTGCTGCCATGATCGCCTGAACTATTTCCATATTGTTGCAATTGAAAGCACCGACGGCATACCCGCCCTCCTCAGCTCGTTTCAAAAGCTCAGTAACGCTCACCAAACCCATCGCTTTCTCCCCTTATCATTTTTTCGAACGCCGCTTCTTCCCTCCGATGTTACCAAACCGCAGAAACTGAAGGCTTCCAGGGGTTAATCTAATCTCCCAGGTGTCCTTGAGAGTTTCCAGGTCTTCTTCTGATTCTGCGTTGATGATTCCCATCGCTCCGCAACCAGGACACCTCAACTCTATCCTGTCGGCAAAGATTTCCACCTCGATCTGGAAGTTGCCACACTCACACGAAAGTTTTCCTTCTTCTGCAATATTATGCAAAAAATCGAGAACTTCATACATCACTTCGGGATTGGCAAAATAATCTGAAAACCCTAAATCCTCGGCCATCTCTTTTAAAGAACGTTCTTGTTCTTCAATACACCTCTTGACCTCCTCGGGGGGTCCCAAGAAACAGACCTCGATCCCTGTCTCCTCACAGGCCAAACTGAGCACATCAGATGACCAGATCTCCCTCAAGGTGTGCTGGAAGAGGTGTCTGCCTTCACACATAATGCAGTCCAACTGAATATAAAAAACTCTCCGGTCTTTGGTGCTGATCACAAGCAAGGGTGTACCACATGTGCAGGTAAACCTCACCGTTTTCTGGGCAGAAAAAGTAAACAGCGAAAGCCCTTGAAACTTGATCCTGCCACAGTTGGGACAGCGAAGAGCAACTGCAACATCTGTTGCCACAAGCATAGCTTGAACTACCTCCTTAACTTCTTCGATTTCTGCTTTTGTTATTCTTCACCACAAAAAGAAATCCTTTTATTTCAAAAAATTTTTTCATCTTTTTCGGGAATATCAGTCACAACCTGTGATTCTTCATAAACACGAGGGATTGTTTCACTGAGAACAGTTCTCCGTGACGGGAGCAAAACCGGTGTCCCCACACTTACATCAGGAATGGTGCCAACATCGACACAGGTCAGCTCCATCCCCACCCTTCCGACAACTGGCGCATACCTCCCATTAACCTGCACGTAAAAAGAACCCCAGGGAAGGCCAAAATAGGACCCAGCAATTTTTGCGAGTATTTTCGCCAAGTCAATCAAACCCGCAGGTCGAGGGAATACATCCACACCAAAGCCATCGTGATAACCAACAGGAAGAATCGCCAAAACGGTATCTCTGGGTATTCGATAAGTCCTCCCATACCCAATTGTGCTGCCCCGCGAAGCACGCTGCAGGTGAATGATTCGCGTCCAGAATGACCACGTCTCCCTAAGAGTTACAGGAGAGTCTTTGATCCCCGCTGGAAGCTGACCATAGAGCAACGTTCCCACCCGCACCATGTCCAGGTGCATCTCCGGATAAAGAAGTGTCGCCGCACTATTGCAGACATGGCGGATCGGGAACTTGATCCCCTTACTTTCAAGGGACTCCAGCAGTTCTACAAACTGATGAAACTGATGATAGGTGAATTCCCTGTCCCCGGCGGCAGCAGCGAAATGGGTGTAAATTCCTTCCCAAATGAGACCTGGGAGGGCAAGGAGTTGATCAAGACAATCCTTGAACGATGCCGGGGTAAACCCGGTCCGGCCCATTCCGGTCTCGATTTTCCAGTGGACAGCCACCCGGATTCCCCGACGCCGCGCCGCTTCAGCAAGAAGCTTTGCTTGCTCGAAACTGGACAAAGAAGGAGTTAATCGATATTCAAGAGCAACCTCTTCCTCACCCGGGAGCAAAGGACGGAAAACCAGGATTGGAGCAGTGATTCCTGATTCCCGCAGCTTGATCCCTTCTTCAGGATGAGTCACCCCCAGCATTGATGCACCATGAGCAAGAGCCACTCTCGCCACCTGGAGTGCCCCGTGGCCGTAACCATCTGCTTTGACAACTGCCAAAAGCTTGACTCCTGGCCTCAACACCCGGCTTACCTGAGCCACGTTGTGCGCAATTGCACCCAAGTTGATCCTGACCCAGCGGGTTTTGCTGCTTTGGTAATCACTCATATTAATCACCTGAAACCGACTCTTCCTGAAGGCGACCCTGGACAACCCTTCGATACCACGGAAAGAGCTTCTTCCAAAGTAAATACCAGAAAGGAGAGATAACCAAATCGTATTCCCCGATAAATTCTGTGAACTCGGCCCCAAAACCTTTTTTGAACCTGTAGAGTCCGTGAAGGGGATTTTCGGGATTATCGTCACCGGGAACTCCCCGAAAATCGTATATCTTACATCCAAGGGAACGCGCCCAGCGGATCATTTCCCACTGAAGAAGGTGGTTAGGCATCACATTGCGGTGCTTGTTCCCGGAGGCACCGTAAAGGTACCAGGCCCGATCTCCGCAGTGGAAGGCCAGTGTCCCGGCAATTATCTCCCCCTGATACTCAGCCAGGAAGACCCGTGCTTTTCCGGAAACCACAAAGAGGTCCCAGATGCCCTCGAAATATTCGTAAGAGCGGATCAAGAATCGATCACGCTTGGCAGTTTCCTGAAGGAGCTTGTAAAAAATTTTAAGATCATCCTTGGTCTCGGCCAACCGCACCCGAACACCCCGACGCATCGCCAGGCGAATGTTATATCTTGTCTTGCTGTGCATGGCAGCCAGGAGTTGTTCTTCTGAAGGAGTCAAATCCAACCTGAAGACAAAGCGAGGCTGGACCCCACCAAAGCCTTCCCTCGTTCCCTGAGGACGGAAACCACGCTTCTCCAGGTTTAACCGGTATTCTTGATTATTAACCGGAACATCAGGATCAACCTTTAAAAAGATCGCTCTGTGGCGCCTGGCAAGTTTTACCACTTCATTCCAAAAGACGTCTTCTCCCTCTTGGTCACACCTTTCCCCAAATATAGGACCCCGAGGAGCATAAAGTATCGTCCGCTGGAAAGCAGGAAGTGACCGCATCAACAGAGAAACTGCAGCGATCGGCTCCCCATTTCTGGTAAGCAACACCCTAAGGGGCTCCCATCCAGTCCTTTTTTTCAGTTCACCCCATTCGTAAGTCTGGAGAAAATGAGGCTTTGGAGAAGAACTGATAAAACCGTTGAACAAATCCTTGTCCTTTTCTTCAATCAACCAGAACTGATACAAAAAGGCTACCTCCTCAACTGGGTCAACTCTTTCTCCTGGTAGGCAAGAGCAGCACCCACAAAAGCACGGAAAAGCGGGTGCGGTCTGGTCGGGCGTGACTTAAACTCAGGATGAAACTGGCACGCTAAAAACCAGGGGTGGTCTGGAATTTCGACAACCTCTACCAACACCCCATCAGGAGAAGTCCCCGTTACCTTGAGACCTTTTTCTTCAAGAAGGTCTCTGAATCTGTTGTTAAACTCGTAGCGATGGCGATGGCGTTCTTTAACTTCTTCTACCCCATAGGCCTGGGCGGCCCGTGAGCCTGGTAGAAGCCTGCAAGGGTATAATCCTAACCGCATTGTTCCTCCCAAATCCTCAATATTTCGCTGGTCGGGAAGGAGGTCAATTACTGGATAAGGGGTCTCAGGGTCGAATTCTGTGCTATTGGCAGCTTTCAGCCCACAGACGTTTCTGGCAAACTCGATCACCGCACACTGCATCCCCATGCAGATTCCCAAAAAAGGAACTCCACGGGTTCGGGCATAATTGATTGCCCTGATTTTTCCAGCGACACCCCGGCCTCCAAACCCACCAGGGACAAGAATCCCGGAAACGCCACTAAAAATCTCGCCCAGGTCTCCCTGCTCAACCTGCTCCGCATCCACCCACACGATCTCAACCGCGGTATTGTGGGCAATTCCCCCATGGCAGAGTGCCTCACTGAGGCTCAGGTAGGCATCCTTGAGGTCAACATACTTGCCTACAACAGCAATTTTCACCCGATTCTTGGGCTTGAGGCAGATCTCCACAAGTTCCTGCCATTCCCGGAGGTCAGGTTCCCTCTTGGGCAGCCCCAACTTCTCGATCACGATCTCCGCCAGACCTTCTTGCTCCAGCTTCAAGGGGACTTCGTAAATCGAAGCGGCATCAACAGCTTCGATCACCGCCTCTCTTTCGATATCACAAAAAAGCGCAATTTTATCCTTGACTTCCCGCGTCAAAGGACGCTCTGAGCGGCAGACGATGATATCAGGCTGAATTCCGATACTCCTCAATTCCTTGACACTGTGCTGGGTAGGCTTAGTCTTCAGTTCACCTGCTGCATTAAGGTAAGGAACGAGAGTTACATGGATGTAAAGAACACGGTCACGGCCAACATCTGCTTTTAACTGGCGAATCGCTTCCAGAAACGGGAGTGACTCGATATCCCCTACTGTCCCACCGATCTCCGTGATCACGACATCAGGTGTTTCCTCAATGGCAACGCGCTGGATCAATTCCTTGATCTCATTGGTAACGTGGGGAATGACTTGAACAGTCCCTCCCAGAAAATCTCCACGCCGCTCTTTGCGGATCACTGACCAGTAGACCAGGCCCGCGGTAATGTTACTGTGCCTGGTTAGATTCCTGTCGATGAAACGTTCATAGTGTCCCAAGTCAAGGTCTGTTTCTGCTCCATCATCGGTGACAAAAACCTCACCATGCTGGTAAGGGCTCATTGTTCCAGCATCCACATTGATATAAGGATCACACTTTTGAATAGAAACCTTAAACCCACGGCTTTTCAAAAGCCGACCCAGAGAGGCTGCTGTAATCCCTTTCCCAAGCGAAGATACAACTCCACCTGTTACAAAAATGAACTTCGACAAATCCTCTCCCCTCTTTTCAGCAGTTCTTCTAAAACCTCAAACTTAGCGACAACAAACAATGCAAAGAGCGAGCTTTATTTTAGGCCTTGTAATCGAGAACAATAACTTCTTGGTTCTCGGGCAGGTTTTCCGCATCGCAGACAAGAACCTTCTCTCTACGAATGTTTTCGTAATAGCGCAAAAACTCGTCAACTGGAGCCAGTTCAAAGGTCAAGGCCGGGGTCTTGTAATGCATAGGCACCACCAGCCGGGGCTGCAACTGGTCAACAACCTTTGCAGCTGTTTTGGCGTCAATTGTGTAGATGCCACCCACGGGAATGAACAGGAGATCAACTTTTCCGATTTCCGAAACCGTGACCGGTTCCAGAATGTGACCGAGATCACCCAGGTGGCAGAGGCGAAGCCCTTCCATTTCCCACACAAAGACGATATTTTTCCCTCTTTTTGCCCCCCTGACCTCATCATGAAAAACTGAAATTCCTTTAATGGGAATCCCTTTCACCTCACGTTTCCCAGGTTCCCTGACAACCACCGGGCTGCCAGGAACCAGGTCAACAGCATTGTGATCGTAGTGGTCGTGGCTTACAGTAACGATGTCCACCGTTTCCTGGGGTATTGGGTAGCCCACTTCTTTACTGAAGGGATCAGTGAGTAAACGCACTCCTCCACCTTCACAGCAGAAACAGGCATGACCATACCAGCGCACCCTCACGGCTAACCCCCCTAAACTCAATCTTCCTCAAGGTTTAAAAACTCCTCGCGATCATCAGCGTCATTGTCCTGCTCAAGGAGACCACCATCGACCGCAAACGCATCTTCCCGCAACCGCTCCCGATCAGTGATGCGCGTCTGGAAGCCGTTGTTGTAGTCCAGCGTCTTATGCATCAGTGTCAGCAAAGGCACCCTGCGAGAGCCTTTCTGAGGTGTCCAGGTCCGCAATCCCCACTGCCCCTGACCCATGTAGGCAAAACGAGAATCGAGGTTGATCCAGGTATAAAACATTGTCTTCGCCTCGACCAGGTCTTTTCCCTCAGGAAGAGGGAAGCGAGACCAGACCTCTTCCATCAAAACGGAATAGTGAAGAGGATGACCGTTGTTTTTTAGCAACTGATACACAAAATCAAGGATTTCTTCTTTTTCTTTCCATCCCTCTCCACTAACCATACCCTGTCCTCCTTTACAACTGGAATCATCTACATCCTTTCAGGTGCAGAAACTCCTAGAAGGCTAAGCACATTCCGCAAGGTAATCCTGGTTGCATTGACAAGAACGAGACGTGCTCTCCGTAAATCAGGGTCATCAGTAAGGACGCGGCAGGTGGTATAAAACCCGTGGAAAAGGGTTGCCAGTTCATACGCATAGTGAGCAAGGCGGTGGGGCTCCAGGTGAGTTGCCGCAAAAATGACCTCTCCTGGATAATCAGCAATCTTTCTGATGAGTTCAAGCTCTGCAGGTTCCTGAAGAGCCTCCAGAGGAACCTCCCCGGCCCGGGGAAGCTCCCCTTTTACCTGGCGCAAGATACTGCAGATCCTGGCATGGGCGTACTGGACGTAGTAAACAGGATTTTCCTCGGACTGCTTTTTGGCCAGATCCATGTCGAAATCCAAGTGGCTGTCAGCGCTCCGCATTACAAAGAAGAAGCGGGCAGCATCTCTGCCTACTTCTTCGACGAGATCCCGCAAAGTGATATACTCTCCGGAGCGCTTGGACATCCTGACTAGTTCCCCACCACGAAACAGGCGCACCAACTGCATGATGATGATTTGAAGACGGTTGGGATCATAGCCAAGAGCCTTGAGAGCGCCTTTTAGCCTGGAGACATGACCGTGGTGGTCGGCTCCCCAGATGTTGATCACCTGGTCAAAACCGCGATCGAACTTGTTTTTGTGGTAGGCAATATCGGCAGCAAAATAAGTCGGGACACCATTGCTCCTGACGAGAACCTCGTCTTTTTCCTCCCCAAAAAGGCTTGCCCGAAACCACAAAGCACCATCTTTTTCGTAAAGATAACCCTTCTCTTTAAGTTCCTTCAATACTTCTTCGATCGCCCCGGAATCATGGAGGGACTGCTCTGAAAACCAAACATCATAAATTACCCCGAAATCAGCGAGGTCTTTTTCCATCTGCTGCAGTTTTTCCTTCAAGGCATACCTGATCAGGTGTTCCCTACGCAACTGAGGATCAACCTTCAGATACTTATCCCCAACCTCGTTGATCAAATTTCTCATACACTCAACAAGGTCCTCACCAGGGTAACCGTCCTCAGGAAAAGGAACATCTTGACCTAGCAACTGGAGATAGCGTGCTTCTAGAGAGCGCCCGAACACTTCGATTTGGTTTCCGGCATCATTAACATAAAACTCCCTCGTGACGTCATAACCTGCAGCAGCAAGGATATTCGCCAACGTGTCTCCAAGGGCAGCGCCCCGCGCATTCCCCATGTGGAGAAGGCCCGTCGGATTGGCACTTACGAACTCCACCTGCACCTTTTTGCCTTTGCCGATCTGTGAACAGCCGTAGTTTTCTCCTTCCTCCTCAACCTCAGGTAAAACCTGATAAAGCCAGGAAGGTTCGAGGAAGAAGTTAATGAAACCAGGACCGGCTACTTCCACTTTGCGCACCCAGTTCTTCCCAACAGGGAAAAACTGGACAATGGTTTCAGCGATTTTGCGGGGAGGTTGTCCAGCTTTCTTCGCCAGGATCATTGCCAAATTGGTGGCAAAATCCCCATGCACCTTCTCACGGGGAACCTCGAGAACGAAAGAAGGCAACTCGTCATATTCAATTTTTCCCTGTGATTTCGCCTCTTGAGCTGCTTCGCGAAGATCTTGACAGATTCTGCTTTTGATCCTCTCCAATACACCCATCACTAACACCTTTTCAGTCGCAAATTTTTTACTCACTTTCCTATTATCCGGCACAAAGGGGCTTTTATGCAACAGCTTTTTGGCGAAGTTTATCACTACTGTTCCGCTGATGCCCGCCTTTACCTGCCACAAGCGCCGTTATCCTGACGACACTATCCACTATCGTTCCTCAAAATACGTTCTGATTAACCCCCCACGACGCAAGCTATAAACAAGGGAACTACCACTACCGCTCTTTTCCAGAAACCCCGCTTTCATGAGGACTTCCACTGCTGCCGCCACTTCCTCAACCGGGCGGTGCAAGCGGCGGGCCAATCCCTCAACCGTGTCCCTGGTATGAGGGTTGGTTTGGAAAAAGGTGAGGAGTTCGAGGTGAACACCTTGCTCACCTTTACTCAAAGGCCTCACTCCCTGCCTCTCCTTCTTCCAACTCCTCAGGAAAGGCATGGAATTCGCAAAATTCTCCCTCAAGGGCCTCGCACTTCATCTCCTCACAGAGAATGGGTTTCTCCAGAATAATGCTCAAAGAGGCAGAAAGCATCCCCCGCAGGAGGTCACAAACAACGCGAGGGGTTCGGTAGAGTTGCCCGTATCTCTGCACTGTAGCCGCTTCGAAAGAATTATAACACCTGACTACAGCATGCCCGGTTTCCAGGTCAAGAGCAACAAGTTCTACACGCCCCAAGCCATCATTCCGGAGTTCCTCGAATACCGCTTCAAGCGCCTCCCTGGGATCACTGTAATACTCTTTTGCCTGTCGGGCAAGGGTTAAGGCCGAGCGGTAACCGGAGTCGTAAAGAACAGTTTTCAGAATGTGAGGCGCGTGTTCCCTGATGGCCACCAGAATCGAGGAATAAGTCTCTTTTGGTAAGAGAATTGCTCTCTCCCCGGCAATCTTCAAAAGATCACCCTCCCGGGTGACGATTTCTGTTTTCAGGCGCTTCGCCGGAAAGATCCGACAGTGGCAGGTATCAGTTTCCGGATCAATCTCCACAGTACTGGAGTATTCAACACCCAGAACCCGTTGTAGAGCTGCCTGAAGCGCCCCAACCCGAGGGCAATAGAAAAAAAGGCCTTCCTTTTCAGCACCCCGGCAAAAATCCTGGTAAACACAGCGGCCCCTGTTCAAGGTAACCAGAACGTTGTCACCTTCTTCTTCCAATTGGTAGGCACTCGCCCTGAGGAAACCTTCCTTATCCAGCATCCTCAGGTAGGCCCTGCAAATATCAACAGGACGCTCACTGGTGATTTCCAGCTTCTTCCCGTACTCATCGAGAACACGCTCTCCAACACCCCGGGTCACTTCTTCGAGCCAGTACTTACCACTGAAAGGAATGGCAGAGACTGTTTTGCTCAGGGTCAAATAAAGATAGTTAAGGACCTTTCTGTAGATTTCGATGCTCTCATCCAACTTCTACACCCCCCAACTCCGAGGCCACAAGGATCCCAAAGATGGGACTGATCCAGAACATGTAAGGTGTTGAGGTAAACTTGCCACTGCGCAGCTTTCCGATCTGCAGCAAACGGACTGGATAAACCCCCGAACCCCCGAACTTCATTCTCAAGATCACACTGTAAAGGTGGCTCACCACAGTCATCACCCGGTCACTAAGCACCCCATCAACAAAAACATCGAGTACAAGGACTCCAGCCTTCCTTAGGAACTTCAGCCTGCTCCGGTGGAACTCAAGGACTTCTACCTCGTCAAAGAGGGTAAACATTGTGCTCAAACTATCAACAATGAGACGGATCTGCTTGTCCTCACTCTGAAGCTTGTTGAGAAGCTCTTTCTCGAGGGCGAAATATTTTTCCAAACTATTCTGTTCGGAAAAGTGGTACTTCTCCCTGCTCGTCCCTTCTTCATAAGCATCCACAAAGATTAAGCGGCCAGCTTCCTCGTAAGCGCGGGTACCTACTTTAAAACTCTGCAAGTAGCGACGCATCACCTCAGGTGGTTCATCACAGGAAACATAGATACAGGTGTCTCCACACCGCAAACCTTCTTTAATGAATTCAGCAGCAAGAACTGTTTTCCCCACCCCGGTATCCCCGTGAACCATGATCTGAGAACCATAACACATCCCCTGAGGGATCAGCCTATCAAGCCCTTCAACACCAAAATAAGCCCTCTTTTGCACCTTTTCATCCTCCCGAGCGAGGGAAAACCTTAATCCCGGAACCACTCACCTCCATAAGATGGCACCCGGGAAGGTAACCGGTCCCTCGCATTTTGTAAACTTCAATGAAGTGCACCCTTCGATGCCGAACGAGTTCAGTCTTTAGAAAGATGCCTCCCTGAACAAGTCCTCTGATTACTTCCAGTTGTTCTGTGTAAAGGAATTCGAGCATCCTTTTCTCAACCAAATGCTGCAAGTTCCAGGGTAATCCGTTAGCATTGGTCTGGATCACCTGGGGACTTTCTTCAAAAGAAACGAAAACACCCTTTTCCTTGTAATGCTTAGCACCACACACAAGAAATTCGATACCTAGCAGTGTCTTCCCAGTGCCTGCCCCTCCTTCAACAAGGATGAACAAGGATGCTCGCACCCCGAGGAAAACCCCCACCCAAAACCTCATCGAGCCCCTCGATCCCTGTCTTCACAAGAGGTCGCCAGGAAGCTCTGATCTCGCCAGAAATTAAGGAATTGAGAACGAAGACCCGTGCCCCTTTTTCCCCAATCTGCAGTGAATGTTTTCTCGGGACGTGCGCCTGACCGCGGCTTTTTACAACTTCAATATTCCGCTGGCGGTGCCAGGGCCCATGAGAAGCGTAGTCCAGGAGAATCACTACATCAACGATAAACTCCTCAAAAGAATAGTCGCTTTCCCCAGTATGTCTCTGCTCTTTGACAAGAAGTGGAGTTAAACCGAGTCTTCTGAGACCATTACAGAAACTGTAAAACGCTTGGCGCAACTTCAAGGGTTCGGCAATCACCTGGTGAAAATGGGACACACTATCGACAAGCAAACGACGGGCCCCGATTTCACGTACCGCTTCCTCAATGATGACGGATTCCGGGGAAAGGACCGTCTCCGGAGAGGTGCAAACAACGCGAAGTTTGTTGCACCTTTCCAGGTTCCGCAGGTCCCAGCCGAAATTAGAAGCATCCCTGTAGAGAGCTTCTGGAAACTGCTCGAAGGTGAGAATGATCCCGGGTTCATTGAACTTCTCAATCCCCCGATAAATGAATAGTGTCGTCTTGCCAGCACCAGGGATCCCCTCGAGAAGAATGATGTTACCCTCAAGAATCCCTCCATAAAAAAGGTCATCAAGGCCAGCGATCCCTGTGCGAACCTTAGCCCCCATATCCCTCCCCCACCAAGATCAGGTATACTAGGAAGATTCGACATGGAGGTGAGTTTTCCTTTGGCACCAATTCGTCAATAGTGGTAAGGCTCATTCCGCAGAATCTTAAAGGCGCGGTACAACTGCTCCAGCAAAATCACTCTTGCCAGTTGGTGGGGAAAAGTCAGGCGGGATAATGACCAAACGAGATCGGCTTTTTCGAGAACAAAGGGAGGTAGCCCAACGGTTCCGCCGATAAGGAAGGAAATCAGATTGACACCGATGTTAATCTGGTCACCAAGCCAGGAAGCAAATTCTTCGGAACTGAACATCTTCCCGCGAGGATCGAGTGCAATACACCTCCCGTGGGGCTTGAGCCTTTTTAGAAGGCGTTGGCCTTCACGCTGGCGCACCTTGCGAAGCGCCTGAACTCCGCCATCAAGTGGAAGCTTCTCATCAGGTACCTCTTCCACGAGGAGATTAGTGTAGCCCTTCAGCCTTTTGCAGTACTCCTCTTGGGCAGCTTGATAGAACGGCTCTTTCAACTTCCCAACAGCAATGACCTGGATCAACATGCAACCAACTCCTGCCCCCAACTGGAGGGATTATCAACGCGGAGAAATCAAATGGTGGATTTCGATCTCGTAACAAGGGAGCACTGGATGGTCCACGGTAACAGGAATATACTCGTTCTTCTCGATCATCCCTTTCCTCTGCACCAATTCCCGCAAAAACTCGTGGGTAACCTTTCGCCCAGGGTGGGAAAAAATCAACTGACCACCAGGCCGCAGGTTCTTTTCCAGGATAGAGGCCACATAGGGGTTTAGCGAAGGATTGTAAAGCACGTCTGACCCGATGATCCAGTCGAATTTTTGCTCAACCCGGAAATCCCGCCAGTCAGCAAGTAGGCAACTCACATTTTCAATGTTGTTCCTGGCAGCATTTCTAGCAGCGATCTCCAGGGCGCTCTCTTTGTAATCTGTAAGCGTCACTTTGCCCCCCTTGAGGGCTGCCACAAGCCCTGGCAAACCAAGCCCTGCACCCAATTCCAGCACAGTTTCCCCTTGGAAATCCACTGATTCCCAGATGTATTGCGCCAGACCCCTTGCTGCAGGCCAGAGTTCCGCCCAGTAGGGGATTTGGTCATCATCTGTCGGATCAGTAATCAATTCCTCGGTGTTGCTAACGATCTCCAGGGAGAGTTCTAGCCCAGGAAGCCGAAACTTGATCACAGTTGTGCAAATCACTTTTCTCCCCTCCCAAAAACATCAAACCTCTCAGACCACCCTGACCTTGGCCCCCAGTCCGCTCAGTTTCTCCTCGATCTTTTCGTAGCCTCGAGCGATCAACTCTCCCTGACAGATTTCTGTTTCTCCCTCGGCAGCAAGAGCAGCAATAATCAACGCAGCACCAGCCCGGAGATCAGTAGCTTTGACCTGGGCTCCGTAAAGCTTTTCAACTCCTTCGACAATCGCTGTTTGGCCTTTCACCTTAATCTGGGCTCCCATCCTCTTCAATTCATCCGCAACCTGGAAGCGATTCTCGAAAACGTTTTCCACGATCGTGCTCGTCCCTTTGGCAACGGAAAGGAGGGCCATCATTGGGGATTGCAAATCCGTAGGAAAGCCTGGATAGGGAAGAGTTTTGATATCAGTCGCTTTGAGTTCACCGGAAGGAGTTACAGTAAGAGTGTCTTCACCCACATCAACTTTCAGACCAGCCTCTTCGAGTTTGGCAATGACGGGGTGGAGGTGAGTAATGATAACATTCTCCAGGGTCACTTCTCCCCCAGTTATCCCAGCAGCGATCATGTAGGTCCCTGCTTCAATGCGGTCAGGGATCACGCCACAACGCGCCCCTCCCCTCTCCTTGACACCTTCAATCCTGATGATATCCGTCCCTACCCCCCGCACCTTCACCCCCAAAGCAGTTAGAAAACTGGCAAGGTTAACAATTTCCGGCTCCTTGGCGGCATTCTCGATCACCGTGACCTCAGGAATCCCAGCAGCAGCCATCATAATGTTTTCGGTGGCCCCAACGCTGGGAAAATCCAGGTAAACCCTGTTTCCGGTAGGTTTTTTCGCCCAAGCCTTGATAAAGCCGTGCTCTAGTTTCACCTCAAACCCAAGTGCTTGCAGTCCTTTAAGATGAAGGTCCATCGGCCTAGAACCAATATTGCAACCACCAGGGAGTGGTATTTCTGCCTTCCCTGTTCTGGCCAAAAGCGCCCCTAAAAACAGGTTAGATGCCCGAAGCTTTTTGGCCAGTTGAAAAGGGGTTGTTGTCGTTTCTATCCCTTCAGGCCAGGAAATCCTGACGGTATTCTCTCCTTCCCAAACAAAGCGACCGCCAAGTGAGGCAACAATCTGCAACTGGGTGTCCACATCAGCAATCCTGGGAACATTGTCCAGGACAACATCATCAGCTGCCATCACACTCGCAGCTATCAAGACAAGAGCAGCATTCTTAGCACCACTGATGCGCACTTTTCCTTGAAGCCTACGACCACCACTTACCAGAAACTTCATTCTTGATTAGTCCTCCCCAAAGTTGTCAAAATAAAGCGGGAATTCATTGTCGATATTCTCCGACAGTTAACCGTATTCCTTCTTCAACCTTCATAGAAAGTTCCTACCAACCAAAGGTATCAGCGTTAGTTTCTGCAAATAGGGATTTCTCGATTCAGACCATGAAAAAAGTAATGCTACTCTCTCATTATACAAAAAAACAAAAAAACCTGCAGTCAGCCCAAAACAAAACCCCAAATTTGGGCCGCAGGGTGAGAAAACCTTTAGGAAGACCCGATTTTTTCTTTGATGTATTGTTTCCTACTTTCAGCGAAACTGCGGACTTCTGCTTCTCCCTCGACTTTTGCAAGTTCCGACCAGATCTTCAGGGCAGCCTCCCAATCTTCTTCTGCTTCTTTCAAAAAACCTTTCTGAATCCTTGCCCCCACATGTTCAGGTTGTTTCGCTAAGACAGCATCAATTTCCCTTTCTGCCTTCGCATACTCCTCCAGTAACTGGTAGACATCGGCCAACTCCAGGTGTAAGCTGTCACTTTCTTGCCTGACAAGAACCTTTTGATAATTTTCGGCAGCTTTCTCCAAATAAGCTTTCGCTTTATCCCGTTCACCACTCGCCAGGTAATAAGAACCCAAGTCTTTCGCTACCCGAGCATAGCCGGTCAGCACCGCCAAGTCATCAGGTCGTTCTGCAAGCATTTTTTCATACCGTTGAACAAGACCCAGGAGGTGCTCCAGTTCCCCAGAAAAATCTTCTTCTTGAGGACTTGCTGAAGGTTGTGAGACAGTATCTGAAGGTGAATCAGGCTCCAGGTACCAAGCGACACTTGTAGCCACAAGTCCGAAGGCAAGAATACCGACGAGGAAATAAAGAACAAGGCGCGCCAGTTTGCGCCTCCCCCGAAAGAGTTTGAACATCACCATAACCCTCACACCAGCAGGAAAAACCTGAGTACCTCCGTTAACGCAGGTAATTCAAAGGATTTACCTTTTTGCCGTTGACCATCACCTCGAAGTGGAGGTGAGGACCTGTTGACCTCCCGGTACTGCCAACATTTCCGATAACCGTACCCCGACTTACCTTCTCTCCGTTCCTAACCGTGATCTTGGAGAGATGGGCATAGCGCGTGGCCAGCCCGTCCCCGTGGTCGATCACTACAGTGTAGCCATAGCCCCCGCACCAACCGGCAGAAACTACACGACCACTTGCTGCAGCTCGAACAGGTGTTCCCCGTGAAGTTGCGATATCAATAGCAGCATGGAACTCTCTTCCTCTCCATCCGTAACCCGAGGAAATCCTCCCATGCACCGGCCATGTAAGAACCCCAGAACCGGAACCCCGGGAAATGGTGAAACTCCTAGCCATAGCCACCATCTGTCGCGTCCCTCGGGCAACGACCTTGGCAACCGGCTCCTTCAAGACACGCTTGGAAACAACTTCCTTGCTGACGATTACCCCGTTTTTCCTGGTGACTTTGTAAACGACCTCTGCTTCTCCATCTTTCCCAGCCTGGAGAATCCGTGTTTCTCCCCTCCAGAGCCGGGGGTCATACTCCACTTGGACTTCGTAAGGTATAGACTCTCTTTTTACGACTGTACTTGTCGTTACTATACTCAGCACCGGCTCCACAGTGCCCAGCTTCAACTCCTGACCAATATCCAGACGCTCTGACTTAAGATCAGGGTTGGCAGCATAAAGATCAGCTACCAAAAGATCGTGAGCCCTGGCAATCGACCAGAGGCAATCTCCCTCTTTCACGATGTATGTTTTGAGCTTGCTCTTGTTCTGACACAAGGCAGCAACGGCTTGTTCCTCTGAAGCAATCTTCTTAACCTCCACTTCTTTGATCCGCAAAGCCACCCTTTCCTGAAAACTGACTTCTTCCAGTTTCTCCCCGTCCAGCTTAGCCTTATACTGTTCTTTAATTTTCTCGAGAACCTTTTTCGCTGTCTCCACATCCTCCACAACCACTACTGGTTCTCCATCAACAACGATTTCTGCGCCCAGCGTATGCCAGGGCAAACCCTGAAAAGCTGCCAGCAGTTGTTCCTGGGTCTTCATTCTGGAGCGAGCACCCAGGAAAGCATGGTAGACGACCGACTCTGGTAGGACAACCTCCTGCCCAAACTTCTTCTCGAGGTTTTCTTTTACCTGAAGCCTTAACCTCTCTGCCTGCCTGGGTGAAGCAACAACAGCAATCTCTTTTCCCTGATAAGAAACAGCATAAACAAGGCTACTTTTGACAAGATAAAAGTTTCCCCCAAGTAACAAGAAACCGGCAAGCAAACCAGCATAAATGCGGGAGTTCCTCAAACACCCCGGCCAGCTTACCTGCCGTTTCCCTTCACGAAAATCTTTCCAGGTTGTCCAAAAGCTCTGCAAATCCTCTTTAATCCAGAGCCAGCAACCTTCTCCCCATTTTTTTACAGCTTCTTTCCACTGAGCAACCGCAAACCCATCATTGAAAAAAAGTTGGCAGACGCAGCCCCAAAGATCCCTTCCCACTCTCTTTATCTGATCCAGGTTCACAGCCTTCCTCTCCCAATCTGGCAGAACTTACTGTCAAATAAACCGGGAAAATTATAGCACAAAAAAGCTTTCCTGTAAAGAAAAAACAAGCGTTCGCTTGCCCCCAACAAAAAATACAGCATTTTTTGTCCCAGGCAGGACAAAATGGGTGATTTTCGAAAATTTCAGAGAAACTATAGCAGCCATCCCAAGAAGGCAGCCCCCAAAAGGACCCAAACAGGAGACAACCATTTTTTCGCCAGACAAATCCAACTTATCAAAACAATCACCAACGTCTCCCAACTGAAATCGATAGACTCTCCCACGAAAACCGCTGCTGCAGCAAGCAAAGCAACGACCACGGGGTAAAAACCCTCTGTCAGCCGTCGAAAAAGAGAGTTTGCTTGAAAGCGCTCATAGCAGTGAGTAAACCCCAGCACAAGGATAGCACCAGGTAGGATAACAGCAAAAGTTGCCAGGAAAGCCCCCAAAACGCCATCCAACTGCCAACCGGCAAAAGTGGCCGTATTGATCATGATCGGTCCAGGAGTCAATTGGGAAATGGCAATAAGGTCAGCAAAGTGAGAAGCTGTCAGCCACCGGTGATGATAGACAACCTCGGCAGCGATAAGGGGAATAACTGCATACCCACCCCCGAAGCTGAAGAGTCCGACCTTCATAAACACCAGAAAAAGCTCTAATGGATTCAAACCAAATCTTCCTCCTCCTGGTCTTCCTCTGGAAGTGGTGAAAGCAAGAATCCAAGAATTCCTCCGAGGACGATCACCAGAATCGGGTGCCACTTCAGAACGAGGATACCAAAAAGAGTCAAACAAAAAACAAGCAACCCTTTGGGTTTGCCCAAAAGTTGACGTCCCCAGTCTCCCAAAACATACACAAGGAGACCAATAATTCCAGCACGCAGTCCCTCAAAGGCTCCAGAGACAGATGGATGGGAAGCAAACTTCACAAAAGCAGAGCCAAGAGCGCAAATGATCAAAAATGAGGGTAGAACACAGGCGACGACTGCCACAACCGCCCCGAACAAGCCACCTCTACGGTAGCCCACAAAAGAGGCGATATTAACTGCATTCGCCCCGGGAATCGCCTGGGCAATGACCAAGCCACTAAAAAAAGTTTTCTTCTCCAGCCACTGACGACATTCCACAACTTCCTGGTAGATCAAAGGTATCATGGCATAGCCGCCACCAAGAGTGAGTGCTCCGATTTTAAAAAAGATCCAGAAAAGTTCGAGCCAGAAGCGAAGAGCTTCTGGCCCCGGCTTTTTCTTATGAGGACTTCCCAACAAGAGTTTCTTCCTCACTTTCAGCCTGGTGACCAAGAGCAATGTAGTAAAGTGCCGCTTCCAGCCTGTTTTTGACAATCTCGCAACTAATAGGGTGAGGACGAAGCAGATCGCCTTCAATCAAAGCTGCCTGGGCATGGCAACCTCCTCCACAGAGGAAGCGCGCCCAACACTTTTTACAAGGTTCTTTCTGGTAAACATGGGCATTAAGGAATTTTTCTCTGATCTCCGGAGAGGTGATCCCCTGCCACACATCACCCATTTTCCATTCTGAATGGCCAACAAACTGGTGACAGGGATAAATTTCTCCTTCTGGAGTAACTGCCAGGTACTGATAACCGGCCCCACAACCAGTGAGGCGTTTGGCCACACATGGGCCTCCCTGGGGGTCGATACAGTAATGATAAAAAGCAATCTTTTTTCCTTGTTTTTCTCTTTCCCGCAGTAACCTGGCAAGCCGGAAGTATTCCTTCCTGATAACAGGGAGATCTTCACGCCTGAGGGCATACTCAGGGCCCGGTTCTGATGCCACCGGCTCAACAGAAATGCTCTCAGCCCCGATATCTGCCAGATAAAGGACATCTTTACAGAAATCTAAATTCCTCCGGGTATAAGTGCCCCGGACGTAGTACTCATCTACACACCAGTGGTCGAGGAACTCTCTTATCTTCCGGACGACCCGCGCCTGAGTTCCCTTACCATTAGGGGTCACCCGGTAATAATCGTGAACCTCGGGTCTGCCATCACAGCTCAAAACCATGCAGAAGTTGTGCTTTTTCGCTAGAGAAAAAACCCTTTCATTAAGCAAAAGGGTGTTCGTTGTCAGAGTAAACTTCCACTTCTTGCCCCTCTTGCTTCCTTCTTCAAGAGCGTAATTAACCGCCAGTTCGATAGCCTCAAAATTAAGCAAAGGCTCCCCACCGAAAAAGTCGATTGACAGATAGTTGTATGGGGTTTCCCGAAGCAGAAAATCAATTGCTGCCTTGACCACTTCTGGAGACATGAGGTCATTTTCAGCACGCACCTGGGAAGGAACAAAGCAGTATCTGCAAGCCATATTGCAACAGTGAGCCACATTCAGACACAATGCCTTAAGCCCCAATTCTTCACTGGGAACATATTCCTTCAAGAGGCGATCATCAGTGAATAAGAGTCCTTCTTCTCCAAGATGCTGTAGTTCTCCGGTAGCTTCTGATGCTACTCGTTCGCCAAATTTATAAGAAGTTCTCCTGTAGGCCTCATTCCAACTGCTAGTTGAGAGGAGTGTTTGCAAAAAGAACCACGCCACCTGATCCAGCAAATGCAGGGAACCGCTGTTGACATCAAAAGCCAAAAAGAGCCCATCCACGGAAAAAAGATGGAGATGGGCGCTAAAATCGTAATCTATTTTTGAGAGGCCAAACAGCCTTGATTCCCAACTGTGCATGATGTTTTACAGGCAGACTGACAAGAAGTTTGGCACTCTCCGCGACACCCTTGATTCAGGCGTGGTTCTTTTAAACTTCCAGCTACAACTGTAAAAACATGCTTTCTTTTTAGCAACTGCACAACCCCCTCAGCACAAATAATGCCATTCCCAACAAGTATTATAGCAAAAAAGAACCCTTCCCTCAATTTCCCGAAAAGAAGCAGTAGCTGTCAACTCCGAGTGGGAAATATTCAAAAACATCATTGTGAAACTTTTGTTATGCAGCAACAAATGGAATACCAGCTAAAGCTT